>JBDTYJ010000208.1:0-10494 GCA_040005755.1 Pseudomonadota bacterium | reverse complement strand
TGGAGTTTGAGTTCCAAGGTGGAGTTTGAGTTCCAAGGTGGAGTTTGAGTTCCAAGGTGGAGTTTGATTCCAAGGTGGAGTTTGAATTCCAAGGTGGAGTTTGGTCTTCAGGGCGAGGTTCACCCAAGGGCCACTTCATTCGTCGTTCCAAGGTGGAGTTCCAAGGTGGAGTTTGAGTTCCAAGGTGGAGTTTGAGTTCCAAGGTGGAGTTTGAGTTCCAACGTTGAATTTTGCTTTTGAGCGGCCTCTGCTTTGAGCCGCAAGCGGTCCGTGAGCTGGCCGTTCGTTGCTGGATGCACAACGTCGCGACGCTCGCCGGCTGCGCGCGTGCCGGAACTGTCGAAACGAAGCTCTACGGCGGCTCGACCGGCGCCGACGTTTCGAGGTCTTGGGGGACCAAGGGGCACGCGGTGCTGCCGGTGAATAACTCATTCGTGGTGTCGATCGTCGACACTTTCCGCCGTAGCAGGGGGAGTCGGGGCGAGCTAGCGTGGGGCAATGGCGGAAGAGGCGACGACACTTTCGTTGGAACGGTACGCAGCAGATGCCAAGGGGCTCGTGGCGGGGGCGCAAGCGCTGGCGGATGAACGGAAGCACGCAGAGGTTCAGCCCCTGCATTTGTTGGTGCGCGCGCTAGCGCGCGATGTGGGCGTGCGCGCGGTGTTCGAGCGAGGCGTGAGCAATGTCCTGGAGTTCGAGGCTGCGCTCGAGCGGGTACTCGGAAACCTACCGCGGAGCCCGGAACCCGCCTACCTGTCCGTCTCAATGTTGGATTTGCTGGAGCGCGCGCAGCGCGAGGCAGACCGCGAGAAATCCGAGAAGGTGCTCGTTGAACACGTGCTCAACGCAGTATCGCAAGAGATCCGCGGGCCGGCGGGCGAGCTGCTGACTGCATTTGGCGTGCTGCCCGGTTCGTTGCGTCCGCACATGGCGGCACTGCGTTCGCTACCACAAGCGGCGCGCAGTTCGAGCGCTACTTCAGGCAGCTTTGCTCGCCCGCTGCTCGGTGACGCGGACGAGCCCGTCTTGCTGCGCGTAGCCGAGGTGCGGCGGCTACTCACGATTTTGGAGCGCAGTCAGAAGAGCCACCCGTTGCTCGTGGGCGAAGCAGGCGTCGGCAAAGGCGCCGTGGTGCGTGCACTCTCGCAGCGCATCGCGTGCGGGGATGTGCCGACCAGCTTGGCGTCCACGAAATTGCTGGAAATTGACACCGGCGCGCTAGTGAGTGGCGCGCGTCTGCGAGGTGAAATCGAAGAGCGCGTGAAGCGGCTGCTTGATGAGCTGAAGCATGCCCCGGTGATCTTAGTGGTGCGGAATGTCGAGCAATTGTTCGGCTCCGGCCCTTCGGGGACGGCCATCGGTGACGTGCTCAAGCCGGCGTTGCTGCGTTCCGAATTTCGGCTGCTCGCCACTACGACACCGGAAGGACTCAAACGCCTCGAAGAGCGCGACGCGCATGTTCTGCGTCTGTTTACTGTGCTCCCGATCGCCGAACCGACGCTCGAGGAGGCCACGGAGATTGTTCGTGGTGTCGCCGCACGTTACGAGAAGCACCACGGTGTCGAGATCAGCGAAGCTGCCATCCGGCTTTCCGTGCAGTTAGCCAAACGCTACGTGCCGGATCGGCGCCTGCCCGACAGCGCGTTGGATTTGCTGGATGAGTCTGCTGCAGCCAAGCGCGTGGAGGTCGACGGGGTGTCGGCCGAGTCCGACGGTCTGCTGCGTCGGCTCGAATCCGTAAAGGCGCAATTGCGCACGCTGGATCATAGTGAGGATCCGGAGAGCACCAGCGCGCGCCAGACGCTGCGCAACGAGCTCCCGGATTTAGAACAAAAAAGCACCCAAATTCGCGCTGATATGGAGGCGCGCCGAGGTGTGGTGGGAGCCGTGCGCCAACTGCGCTTGGAGCTTGCGGCCGCGCGTAACGACGCCGCTCGGAGCGAAGTCCAAACGCGTCTCAGTAAGGCGGAAGAAGCCGCGCACAGCAGTGCCGCATCGGCGCCACGCATCTTGGGTGAACGCGAGGTGGCGGCCACGCTCGCGCTATGGACTGGCATTCCGGTCGCCAAGATGTTGGAAGGCGAAGCAAGCAAGCTGCTCAAGATGGAAGGGCGCTTGGCGCAGCGCGTGGTGGGTCAAGAAGACGCGGTGGCAGCGGTGGCGCGCGCCGTGCGCCGCGGCCGAGTCGGCCTGCGCGATCCGGGAAAGCCAATTGGCTCATTCTTATTTTTGGGTCCGAGTGGTGTCGGCAAGACCGAACTAGCCAAGGCGCTCGCGCGCTTTTTGTTCGACGATGATCAGGCGCTCACGCGATTGGACATGAGTGAGTTCATGGAACGGCACATGGCGCAGCGCTTGATTGGTGCGCCCCCGGGTTACGCAGACAGCGAGCAGGGAGGCTTTTTGACCGAAGCGGTGCGAAAACGCCCCTATTCCGTGCTGCTTTTCGACGAAGTCGAGAAGGCGCACCAAGACGTGTTCAATTTGCTCCTGCAGGTGCTGGACGACGGCCGGCTCACTGACGGCCGCGGCCGCCTCGCGGATTTCTCCAACACCGTGGTGATCATGACCAGCAACATTGGGTCAGATCGCATTTTGGAAGCCGACCCGAAATTGTTCGAGACGGAAGCCGGCCGCGACGCGCTGCGCGATGTATTGCTCGACCGCCTGCGCGAATTCTTTCGCCCGGAGTTCTTGAATCGAATCGATGAGACGTTGCTGTTTCGCCCGCTCACCAAAGAGCATTTGCGTAAAGTGGTCGACATCCAGCTCATGCACTTGGAGCGCCTGCTCGCCGATCGCCGGCTCACGCTGGATCTGGACGAGGCCGCCAAGGCGTACCTGGTCGACCGCGGTTACGAGCCCGCGTTGGGCGCTCGCCCAATCAAACGCAGCATCCTGCGTAACCTGCAGGATCCGCTAGCGCACGCACTGCTATCCGGGAAAATCGCTGATGGCGCCACGATTCGCGTGCGCGTCAGCGGTGAAACGCTGAGCTTCGAGGGCTGAACCCAGCGCTTACTTAAAGCCCGTTATTCCGAACGCCACCACGATCGCCCCGAAATAAAGCAGTAGAATTACAAACCCGACGCCGCCGCAGATGCCGCCGAGGATCATGCCGGCGAGCGCGAGGCCTTCCCCGCCGAGTTGGCCATTGCTCTCTTGAATTGCTTTGCGCGCGCGAAACCCGAGCCACAGCGCGATGAACCCCAAAGGCAAGCAGGCCCAGCCAAGCAGGCCGCACACCAAAGCCCCGATGGCCTCGGATGAGGTCGGCGGCGCGTAGCGAAAGGTTCCCGGCGGCCCCCCATAGCTTGCGACGGGCGGCGGCTCGAAGGGGTTCGAGACTCGCGCTGGCGGGGCAGGAGCGAGCGGCGGCGGCTGCGGCGCTCCTGGATCCTGCGGATTCATAAGCTGCGCCCCGTGCGCCGTCGGAACGCGGCCATGCACATGCCCCACTGATGCGTCGCGCTGACGCAGCGGAGCAAGTCGTAGTCATACGGCTGAGTGAGGCAGATACGAGTTTGCTGCTCGACGGCGGCTTGCACTTCTGGCGTGAGCAGCGGACCGCTACCCGCGAGCTGCACGGCGATCTCTGCAAAGCGCTCGCACTCTTCGGGGCCCGGCGCGTTGCGTCCGCAGGCGCACAACATGCCGCACAGACCGCCGAGTAGTGCTATGGCGCGTGCCGAAAGGAGCGAGCTCGGAAGGCGCATCTTCAGCCTCGCAGCGTAGCCCCGAGTTCGCCCTGCGCGGCCTTCACCATGCGCCCCTGCACTTCATCAACCTCTTTGTCGGTCAGCGTCCGGGCGTCATCGCCCTGCGCCCGCGCCTTAGGATCGCGGCAAATCACCCGGAAAGTGAGCGATTTCTGGCCTTCCGGCAGGGAGCCTCCGCGGAACAGCGCGACCAACTCAATCGACTCGCACAAGGCGCCGCCCGCTTGCTCGAGCAGCTCCCCGACGCGGCCGGCGGTGACCGCGTCATTCACGACCAGCGACAGGTCTCGCGTTACGGCAGGCAAGCGTGGGATGGGGCGGTGCTGAGGCACGCCCTTGCCGAGGCGTTGCACGGCTTCCAAATCCAGCTCCACGATTTGCGCGCCACCACCAAGATCCAGCGCCTCCGCCACGTCTGGGTGCAACGGACCCAGCTGTCCGACCGAAACCCCGGCGATGGTGATGCTGCTCGCGCCGCGCGGATGCAGGTGCGCGGGGCGCGCCTCAGCGGCAGCCAATTGGACGAGCGCACGCTGCCCAGTGACGCGCTCGAGCAGCTCGAGGACGAGACCCTTGGCGTCATACACGTCTACCTCTTCCGGCTTCAGCGCTAGGTACTCGTGTCGCGCGCCGGCGAGCACGGCGGCGAACCGCAGCTCCTCACGCGGGAGCATGCCGATGTCGGCCGGCAAGCGCGGCCGCGCGCCACCCACCACTTCAGTCACGGGCGCGCCGAATACGCTGCCCACGGTGAACAAGCGCGCTCGAGTTTCACCGCGCCGGCGCGCGCGGCGCAGGGCTTCCAGTAGGCCTGGGAGCAGGCTGGTGCGCATCACGTTGCGCTCTTCACTGAGCGGATTTGCCAAAATAACGCTGGGTTTCGGCGCGTGTACTTTGGCCAGCTCGGCCTCGGACACGAACGCGTACGTGACGGCTTCGGACAGGCCCAGAGCGACCGCCGCGGCGCCCACGTCCCGCTCGAGCTTACCCGTCGTGCGCGGCGGCTGCGGAATAACCGCCGGCAGGCGCGTTGGAATCGCGTCCAAGCCGCGCACGCGACAGACCTCTTCGATCAAATCCACCTCCCGAGTTACGTCCGGCCGGAATGATACCGCGCGCACACGCAGCGTAGCGCTCGGCCCATTGCCCTCCGCTGCCAGCACCGGAAACCCGAGCCGCGTAACGATGGCTCGCGCCTCCGCGAATGGCACGGCAACGCCCAAGAGCGCATCCAAGCGCGCCGAACGCAGCGTGATTTCCGGCAATACCGGCTCAGGGCCGCGCGCGTGGAGCGCACCAGGCACCACAGCGCCCGAGGCGAGCTCGCTGAGCAACGTCTTAGCGCGTTCCAGAACGTGTTCGACCATGGCGTAGTCCACGCCGCGCTCGAAGCGATGACTAGCTTCGGTGTGAAGCCCGTAGCGACGCGCGGTGCGGCGTACGCCACGCGCGCTGAAGTACGCACATTCTACGAGCACGCGCTTCGTGGTGTCGCGAATCTCGCTCACTTGCCCGCCCATGACGCCGGCCAAGGCACTCGGCCCCTCGGCATCCGCGATCACCAAATCATCGGCATCCAACGTGCGCGCGACGCCATCCAGCGTCGAAAATGGCTCCTTTTCCGCTGCGCGCCGCACGATGATGCGCCGGCCGCGAACTTGGTCCAAATCGAAGGCGTGCAGCGGTTGCCCAAACTCGAGCAGGAGCAGGTTCGTGACGTCCACCACGTTCGAAATCGGGCGGACGCCCAAGCTGTGTAAACGCCACCGTAACCACAACGGGGAAGGAGCGATCGTGATATCGACGACCGCGCCCGCAGCGTAATGTGGGCAGCGCTCGTGATCGCGATTGTCGATCTGGACCAGCGCTTCGATCTTCTCGCTGGCGGTGCGGACCGGGGTGCCTGCGGCAGG
Source organism: Pseudomonadota bacterium (assembly GCA_040005755.1). Lineage (GTDB taxonomy): Bacteria > Myxococcota_A > Polyangia > Polyangiales > Polyangiaceae > PMG-095. The sequence goes on along the minus strand of JBDTYJ010000208.1, from coordinate 4,862 downwards.
CGGCGTGAAGCTCAAATTGAACAGGGCAGCCAGCTCGCGCGCCAGACCCACGTGGCCGAGCGCGTCAGGCCGATTCGGTGTGACGTCCAGCTCATAGATCACGTCTTGCGCAGCGGGGAACGCGTCCACGAAGCGCGCGCCCGGTTTAGCCGAGCCCTCGGGCAGGATCAAAATGCCGTCAGCGGCTTCGGCCAAGCCGAGCTCGGTTTCGCTACACAGCATGCCTTCACTCGGCACGCCGCCAATGTCCCGCGCTACGAGCGGCCCATCCATCCCGGGCAACACAGCGCCCAGCGGTGCGAGCACGACCAAGCCACCGGGCTCTGGAACGTTGCTCGCGCCACACACCACCACTTGCTCGATTCCACCGCGATCGATGGTCACCAAGTTCAGCGTCGCGCGCTTCGGATGCGGCACCTTGCCGAGCACGCGCACGACGAGCAGCGCCTCGAGTCCGGCACCAAACGCTTTGACGCCATCCACCGCAAGGCCAGCTCCTCCGAACGCGAGCGCGACTTGCTCGGACGACGCGGTCAGGCCCGGCAACAACTCTTTCAACCAACGGTAGGAGGCGCGCATGAGGGGGCGCGTTTTAGCACGCCGCCCCGGCCCGGGCTCCTCTGTGTTGAGTAGGATCGACGTGTCCGGACGGCCTTCGGGAGTGGCTCAAAGTGGCGCACGGGCGACCATAAAAATCGCGAAAATCTCGGCTTCGGCAAGGCATGCTTGTTGCTGCCAGTGCCTGCATGAGGGCGTTCAACTTGAGGCTCGAGCGGGCGCTAGCCCAGGGGGCCGTGTTGGCCACGTTAACGGTCAGTGGCTGCGCGGGGAAGGCGGACGGCTCATCGACGCCCGAGGGGATGGCGGGTGGCAGCTCGGCCGCGGGGGAGGGCGGCTCATTGGGCGGTGACGGCTCCGCGGTGGGTGGCGGCCCGGCGGGGGGGAGCGGGGGCGAGGTGTTGCTCAGCGAGCTTCCTGCGCTCCCGGCAGATGCCGTGCAATGCACTGGCCCTGATTACGACGGCGGGTATCACGGTCAATGCTGTGGTGAGGTGAAGTGCTTGCCGCCGCAATCCGGCAAGTGCGCGTCGGCGGAAACGGCGGAGCTCGGGTCTTACGGTTCGGGCGCATGCCTGTGCGGTGACGGCAAAACCGGCCCTTACGCACGTGGCAGCGCGTGCTGCTACGTTGTGCATTCCATTGGCTGCGAGGGCCGCCCGCTGCTCGTCGAAGGCGATGCGGTGGTCTCGCCCCTCGGGCTCAAGAGCGATTGGCTAACGCGAGACCTGCTGGAGCTACTCGCGGTATGAACGCCGAGCTCGTGCCCAGCAAGGAGAATTGGCGGCAACTTCAGGCTCGCCGGGCCGCGCTGCCAGCGACGGAACGCGCTGCGTTGGCGCGGCATTGGGCTCTGGTGGCGCAGTTGGAGCATGCCTCCGTAGCAGCTTTTAGCCGTTTTTCGCTGCAGCTCTTGGCCGTCGGCGCGCCGCCTTCACTGCTGGAGGACGCTCATCGCGCAGCGCTGGATGAGATCAGGCACGCCGAGCTGTGTTTTTCATTGGCCACCGTGTACGCGGGTAAGGCGATTGGACCCGCGCCCCTGCCGGTGAGCGACCACGCACTCGGCGTCTGGGATTTGGCGGGGGTCGCCGTAGGCACGGTGGAAGAAGGCTGCATTGGCGAAACCATCGCCGCGCTCGAGGCACAGCGCGCGGCTGAGCTCGCGGAGGACGCGGCAGTGCGCGTCGCGCTGCAGCGCATTCACGAAGACGAAACCCGCCACGCCGAGCTCGCGTGGCGCTTCGTCCACTGGGCGGTGCTCACGGGAGATCGGACGCTTCGCCCGTTGCTCGAAGCTGCCTTCGAACGCGCCCTTGAGCGCCACGTCGTAAACGCTCCTCTGGAGGTCATTGCTGAGGCGCGCCTGGAAGCGCACGGGGTGCTCAGCTCCAAAACCAAGCGCGCCCTGCGCGCGAAAATCGCGTCCGAAGTGCTACGGCCTTCGTTCGCCAAGCTGCTGCGCGAGCGATAGCGCAACGTACGGCTCTTACTTACTGCAGCAACGGAAGCCGAGAGCCTGAACTTGGGTATCGCGCGTCTCGAGATCGTAGTTGTAACAAGCGATCTTGACGTTCGAAAAAATCGACCCACCCATCGCGGCGCACATGTCGCCTTTGCCATTCTCGGTTGCGCAAGCGTCGATCCACTCCCGCACATTGCCGATCATGTCGTAGATGCCCTTGTAGAAGCCGTTGCACATGGGCAAGGTTTGAACGGCGTACGGGCCATCGAAGCCATCCGTCGCGCCGCAGGCTTTATCGATGTACGCGTCGCCGTACGGGTAGGTTAGGCTCTTGGGCCCGGCGCACCCGCGGTACCACTGGCTCTTTGCCGGATTGATCACGTCCGGGTTCATGTCGACGGCGGGGTCGGTGGCCGTCAGGCCCGCGCCGTCGATTGCGCCGCATAAGCGCTTGTCGGCCCACGCGCAATAAGCCGCGGCATCGCAGAAATCCACGTACGCGACCGGGAAATTGTCTTCCTTGGTGACGTCGCTCGGCGCGAATGAGGTGTTCCAGGCGCACGATGCCCGTTGCCCTGCCGTGCTTGGCTTCGTCGCGATGAAGGCGTCCCACTGCGCGGAAGTGACCTCAGTACTGTCGACGTAATAGTCCGAGTCAGCAGCCTTCACCATGGTTGGGCCGCGCACGATGCACTTGCCGCTTTCGCACGTTGGCTTCGGCGCGCTGCACGGGCATTCGGACGCGCCGCCCGTGCCGCCCGTGCCGCCGCTCATACCGCCGCCCGTGCCCCCGGTTCCAGCGCTGCCGCCTTTGCCCGCCGCGCCGCCGCCGTTCACACCACCGGCGCTACCGCCGCTGCCCGCACGTCCGCCACTCGCACCGCCAAGCGAAGTGCCGCCCGTTTCAGTGGGACCGCCGCCGTTCCCCGAAGCCGCTCCGCCAGCGTCCGCGCCCGCCTGTCCGGCCTTGCCGGCTTCGGCAACGTTGCTTCCCGCGTTGGCGGCGGTGCTCGCACTCGCGCCGCCGCCGGCGTCATTGATTTCGGTATCGCTGATGCCGACGAGCTTTTCGCAGCCGCTCACGATCAGGAGCAGGCCGCTCAGCGCGCAGAATAGCTTCGGGGTGCGCCGAAATCGGCCGCGGCGGATCGAGTCAATCATTAGTAGCTCCCGTGCAGCCAAAGGCCGCCACCGTTCGCATTGGCAACGGGCAAAAGAGAGAGTGTGCGCTGCGCGTGATGGCGCACGCCTGCACTGCCGGTTTCACTCGCTGGTTTGGAACTCAAGATCAGGTAGGTGCCCACGCCTGCCGCAATCAGCCCGACGCCAAAGCCAATATCGCTGATCAGCGCCGAGCTGGCGGCCGAATCCCCCGCGTTCTTTGCGTCGGGCGTGCAGCCGGGCGTGCAGCCGTCCTTCCGCTTGCCCCATTGGGAAAAGGCGTGCAAACCAAAGTAACTCCCGACGCCGACTCCCACGACTCCCGCGCCCAGCAGCACGAAACCGACCGTACGTCCGCTGCTGTTGGCAGCGACGGGCTCGCTTGGCACCGGCCTCTTCTCGACGTCGGCGTCGATTGCGCGGGGGGCGGCGGCCGACGCCACCGGCTCGGCTTCGAGCTCCGGAATGGTGACAGTCGTCGAAAGGGTCGTGGCCGCGATCTCCAGATGCTTTTTGAACGGCCTCTTGTTCGTGGCGGAGGCGGCCAGCTCGTGTGAGCCCGCGTCGATGGGCACGCCCACACCCCACGCCGCAGATCCGAGCTCCGCGCCATCGAGCGTCACGCTCAGGCCAGGCGTGTTCGCCTCACTTGGCACTTGAATCGTGATCTTGGACAGCTTGGGCTCGAGCGCCGCGATGTGCTTCTTGGCGTAGCCGATGCGCTCGGTTCGGCCATCGCGTTGCGCGGTCACCAGCGCCTCTTTGAAGGCCGACCAGGCGGAGGCAAGTTTGCCCTGCTTCTCGTAGCACTCAGCCAAGTTGAGCAACGTGCCACCGCCCGCATCCAGGTCGTAGCTTTGCTTGAACTTGGGACACGCTTCATCGAGCTTGCCCTGCTTCATCAAACCGCGGGCATCTTCGTACAGCGATTCGGCGACCGCCGAGCTCGAGCCCTGCGCGTGCACACGTGACGTCACTGCGGCGCTGGAAACGACCAGCGCGAGGCCCGCCAACACCGCTGGCTTCGAGATCTTATTACCCACGCGCCGCTCCTTCATCGCCATGCCCACCCCGTGACTGTACACGAGAGGGGCGTGGCGACGAAACGACGCAAGTACGTAAGATGACTACGGGTGCGGAGGGGCGCCGCCTGGCATCATCAAATGCTTCGCGTTCGGGTGATCTGCGTCCGTACCGCCCGCTGGCGGCGGTGCGTTCTTTTGGAACTTCTTCGGCTCGGCAGTGGCCCATTCGGTGGCCCAGGAGCTAATGCTCCAGATTTGATCGTTCCCGCTGACCTTGGCCCAATGGCTCGAGCCCTCAGCACTCGCGCCGAAGGTGATCACGCGCTTGGCGCCGTCCTTGAACAAGAGGGTGACGGTCGCGGTCGGCTTGTTCAAGCCCACGTCCCCGTCGGTCTTGCCCGGTTCGGCGAAGTTGTCGGCGTTGAGCGATTTGTACGCGCGCAGCATGTCGACCAGCTTGGACTCGTCGTAGTCCTTGATCGGTTCGGCCGCGCCATCCTTGGCCGGCTTGAACTCTTGCTTGGTGGTCTTGCCCTTGTCGTAGGCGAACGTGAACGTGCCGTGCTCGTTCTCGATCGTGACGTTGGTAACGTCCGTGTCTTCGAACTTGAGCAGCGTCATGTCGCGCCAGCCCTTCACGTCGCGCGCGTACA
>JBDTYJ010000207.1:0-10498 GCA_040005755.1 Pseudomonadota bacterium | reverse complement strand
GAGACGATTTACGTTCTCAAACCGACCGTAACTCGTGAAACACAAGAAAAGATCGCGACGCGCCTGGAAGAGGTCGTTGGTCGCGAACATGGCAAGCTGACCCAGGTCGATAACTGGGGTCGTCGCCAGCTCGCGTACCCGGTCGCCAAGCACCGTCGTGGCGTGTACGTGTACGTCAAGTATGTCGGCGGCGGCGCGCTCGTCAGTGAGTTCGAGCGCACGCTTCGCTTGCTCGACGACGTGCTCAAGTACCAGACCGTGCTCGTCCGCAAAGACGTGAACCTGGGCGCTCTCGAAGTGAACGCCGAGAACCTCAAATTCGAAGCCGTCGAGCCCCCGGCCGAAGATGAACCGGAAGAGTCCCTCGAGCGCCAACTGGGCCTCGTTGATTCACCGGACCGTGACCGTCACCGCGATTCGCGCGGCGATCACGACGCTGATGACTATGGCGATGTAGACGGCCCCGCTGCCGACGAGGACGACGCCCAATGAGAGAGCAAACCCGAGACATGGACCGCGGTGACCGCGGTGGCGATCGCGGCATGGACCGCATGGGCGACAAAGACAACGTCGGGTTCCGTACCCGCGGTCGGCGTCGCGGCTGCACGTTCTGTTCCGATGATGCAGAACCGATCGATTACAAAGACCCGCAAGGCCTCCGTTACTTCGTAACGGAACGCGGCAAGATCGTCCCGCGCCGCATCTCCGGCGTGTGCGCGAAACACCAACGCTCCGTGCAATTGGCGATCAAGCGTGCGCGCACGATCGCTCTGTTGCCCTTCACCACGAACGACTGAGGAGGAATCAAATGGCCACAGCCACCAAAGTTCTGCTTCAGGCGGACGTCGAGAACCTCGGCTCCGGCGGCGAAATCGTCAAAGTGCGTCCCGGGTATGCGCGCAACTATCTGTTACCGCGTGGCCTTGCCGTGCAAGCCACTGCAGGCAACCTGGCGCGTGTCGAAGACCTCAAGAAGGCCGCCGCAGGCCGCAAGGCCGTGGAAGTTGCCGCGGCCGAAGAGCTTGCCAAGAAGCTGGAAGGCGCGAGCGTCAAGCTTTCGCGTGCTGCCGGCGACGAAGGCAAGATGTTCGGCTCGGTGACCACGAAAGACATCGCTGAGGCGTTCGAGAAAACCGGCGTCAAGTTCGAGCGCAAGAACATTCATCTTGCGGAGACGATCAAGACGTTCGGCACGTTCGAGGTGCCGCTCAAGCTTCATGGGTCCGTGTCCGTGACCTTGAAGGTCGAAGTCGAAAAGACCGGCGCGAAGAAGTGAATTGACAGGACGACCTAGGTCGTAGAGAACGAACGCACGAACCTCGCGTAAGCGAGGTCGGCTGGTCTCTCTCCTCGCACGCGCGTGTGGGAAGGACCAGAAGCCCCAGCGCCCCGGAAGGTTTCGACCGACCGGGGCGTCGTGCATTTGGGGGCCTGGGGATAACCCGTGGACGTCCCGTGCGAAAGACGGGGATTGTCTGCGGATCCCGGCCGGGACTTTGACTGTCAGACCCGACGAGCGATCGAGTGCTAGCGACGAGTAGCAGCAAGAGGTGAGCGATGGCGTTTGCTGAGCGTTTCAAAAAGCCCGAAGAACCCGCCCGTCTCGAGCCAATGCCGGGGCGCGTCCCGCCCAGTGATTTGGACGCCGAGGCTGCCGTGCTCAGCGCCTGCCTCCTGGACAGCGATGCGTTCGATCGCGTCCAGGAAATTCTGCTGCCCGAACATTTCTACGCGGATGCGAATCGGCGCATCTTCGAGGCGGTGCTCGAGCTGCAGAGCACCTCGCGGCCGGTGGATTTCGTGTCCGTCGCCGGTTTGCTTCGTGACAAGGGTCGCTTGGATCAGATCGGCGGCTCGCCCTACTTGGCGCAGCTGGCCGATGCAACGCCAGCGGTGGCGCATGTTGCTGCCCATGCCTCGGTGATTCGAGAAAAGTGGCGGCTCCGCCAACTGATTTCGATCTGTCAGAAGTTTGCCGCGGAAGGCTACGGCGACACGGGTGAAGTGCAGGGCTTCATCGATCTCGCGGAGCAATCAGTATTCGATATCGCACGCATCGCGCAGTCCTCGAACGTGGTCTCGGTGCGCGATGCGATTAAAGGCGCGTTCGAGATCTTGGGTGAGGCGGCGCGACGCGGCGGCGGCATCTCCGGGATCGAAACCGGTTACACGGAGTTGGACAAGCAAACCGCGGGCCTTCATGCGGGTGACTTGCTGATCGTCGCGGCGCGTCCCGGTATGGGAAAAACCTCGTTCGTGCTCAATTTGGCCACGAACGTAGCTCGACCGCGCCGCGTGGAGGTCAACCCGGAAAACGAAGCGTACTTCGACGCCGCAGTCGAAGAGCCAGGCTACGGCGTCTTGTTCTGTTCTCTGGAAATGCCTCGCGAGCAGCTGGCCTCTCGTATGCTCGCATCTGAAGCCCGTGTGGATATGTCTCGACTGCGCTCCGGCAAGCTGCAGCGTGACGATTGGAACAAGCTGACCGACGCTGCCTCCCGTCTGGGCCGCTTGCCCCTTTGGCTGGATGACACGCCGGCGCTCACGCTGCTGGATTTACGGGCGAAGATCCGTCGTTTACAGGCCGAGCTCAAGCGCGGTGAGGGGAGCGGCGGGGCAAAAGAGCTCGGGCTAGTGGCTATCGATTACCTGCAGCTCATGCAAGGCCGCCGGGATGCAGGGAGCCGCGAGCAAGAGATCAGCGAGCTGTCTCGAGGCCTGAAGCAACTCGCGAAAGAGATGAAGATCTCGGTGATTGCGCTGTCGCAGTTGAACCGTGCGGTCGAAACGCGCACCAGCAAAGACAAGCGCCCTCAGCTTAGCGATTTGCGCGAGTCGGGCGCCATCGAGCAGGACGCTGACACGATCATGTTCATCTATCGGGATGAATATTATTTCAAGGACAGCCCGGACAAGGGCATCGCTGAATTGATCATCGCGAAACAACGTAACGGCCCGACCGGGAAGGTGATGACCAAGTTCACCTCTGAATACACGCGCTTCGATAATCTCGCCCCCGAAGAGTACAACTTCGGGGATTTCGATGATTTCGGTGGCGCGGGCGGTGGGGGCGGCGGCGCGGAGAGCTGAGGTTCAGATGAACAAGCGCTCGGCCAAGTACTGCACGACTTCAGTGAGGCCCGCATGCGTAGCCGCGCTCACGAGCAGCAAATCGACGCCCATTTTTTCGAACTCTGGCTTGAGCTCCAGGTACGCCTCTTGAACGTCGGGCAGATCCGCCTTGGCTAACGCGACCACTTCCGGCCGGCGCGCGAGCTCGGGGCTGTAGGCTTTCAGCTCGTTGCGGATCACGTGATAGTCCTCGAGCGGGGAACGCCCTTCTTCACCGCTGACCGTGATCAGGTGCAGCAAGAGCCGCGTGCGATCCAAGTGACGGAGGAACTGGATGCCCAGACCGGCTCCTTCACTGGCACCCGGAATTAGCCCCGGAATGTCCGCGATAACGAAGCTGCGGCCGAGGCCCGCACGTGGGTCACCGATGGTGACTACGCCGAGGTGAGGCACCAGCGTCGTGAATGGGTAGTCAGCCACCTTGGGGCGGGCGCGGCTGACGGCACTGATGAACGTGCTCTTGCCCACGTTTGGGAAGCCGAGCAAGCCGACGTCGGCCATTACCTTGAGCTCGAGGCGCAAACTACGGGCTTCGCCTGGGGCGCCGGGCTCGGCGTGGCGTGGCGCGCGATCGACGGGCGTCGCGAAGTGGCGATTGCCGCGGCCGCCTTCGCCGCCCTTGGCCACGATGAAGCGCTCCTGAGGGCGCGTCAGCTCACCCAACTTTTCCTGGGTTTCCACGTCGAACACGATCGTGCCGACTGGCACGCGTACTTCGACATCCTTTGCGGCGCGGCCGTAACAATCCTTACCCATGCCGTTTTGCCCGGCATCGGCCCGCACGACGCGCTGGTGGGTCAAATCATACAACGTGCCCAGACCGGAGTCGGCGACGAGCACGACATCCCCGCCGCGACCCCCATCACCGCCTGCGGGGCCGCCAAAAGGGATGTATTTTTCGCGGCGAAAGGCGACCGCGCCTTTGCCGCCAGCGCCGGCTTCGACCCGGACTTCACATTCGTCAATGAAACGCATCGTTCGGGGCTAGACCTAGCACTTCTCGGGCAAAGCTTTGCCAAGATCGCACCAGGCCTCGCCGCAATTCGCGACGAAATGGCCGAAATTCCGGCGCGTGTGCGCGCTCGGAGGCGGCCCAGGCTCAGCGCGGCGGTTTGAGCGGCAAATTCGGGCGGGAGGAGGAGCTCTTGCGTTGGGGGGCATTGCTGGCGTGCTCGTCCAGGGCGTCAAGCGCTGCCATGGCGGCTGCCATCCCGAAGTGGCGAGCAGCCGACTCGAGGAACACGCTGGGGATACGCGTCAATTTGAGCGCCGTGGCTTTGCCCAGCTCCAGCTCGCGCTCGGCAAACACCTCGAACGAGGAAAATCCCTTCGCTTCGTACAGCTTCTCCTCTTGAATGCGCTTTAGCTCGACCCCAAGCTGGAAGAACCCTTCGTGCAGATTCTTGCGCAGGGGCTTGATGTGCCCAAGCACATGGTGCAGCTCGGCGATGCGCTGCTTGATGCTATCGGCACCATCCGGCGTGCGCAGGGTGGCGCGCGCACTGCCCGGTTTGGGCGCATTGAGCATGCGGGCCGCGGCCTCTTCAGCGTGTTTGGCGGCGTGACGCGCGGCCCACGGCGCCGCGCCGCGCATGCCGAGCCGCCGCTTGCCGCCGCCTTCGGTACTGTCGGTTTTTTTGGCAGTCCGCGCGCGCTCGCCAGCGAGCGCCGGGGGCACTACCGACTTGCGCGCTGGGGGCGCGACCGACTTGCGATTGGCCGGCGGCACGGATTTACGCGCGGCCGCTGTTTTTACCCGGGATTTCATCGAACCACACGCCCTAACCGGGTGCACCCGAATGATGGCGGATGTCCCCTTAGCCTTCGCTTCAGTTTAGTATGAGCACCGGCTGCTATGCAAAAACCTGATTCTGATCCTCCGAGCCACGTTGACAACGGCGAACCCGCGCGCGGCTCGTCGCCCTTGAGCACGAGCCTATTTCCTCAGGATCCTCGCATCGCGGTAGTCGTGAACGGCAACGCCAAGAGCGTGACGCAGGAAGTGATCGCCTCGCTCGACCAAATTTCCCTGGGCGGAGACCTGTTTGTCTCGCGCAGTTTGGAAGATGCCCGTCACATTGCTCGCACCGTGGTCAGCCGCGGCTACGGCACGGTGCTCACGGGCGGCGGGGACGGCACGTTTACGGTAATGGTTACCGAAGTCGTTCGTGAAGGGCGCAAGCAGAACAAGCCGCTGCCCCGCTTCGGTTTGCTCAAGCTGGGCACCGGTAACGCGCTCGCCTGGGTGGTCGGTGCCCGCGATCCGAAGAGCAGCGAGCTTGCCGCGGACATCGAACGGCTGACACAAGACGCGGGGAGCCGCAGCATGCGGTTGATCGAGGTGGAGGGGTTCATCGCGCCTTTCTGCGGCTTCGGCACGGACGCCGACGTGCTGGCGGATTACGCCAAGGTCAAAGGCGACTTGGCGCGCACGCCGCTCAAACGAGTTGGGCAGGGGCTGCTCGGGTATGGCCTGGCGGCCATCACGCGCTCGATCCCGAGTGCTCTGGTCAAGCGGATGCCGCATTGTCGGATCGTCAACCAGGGCGGGGAAGCATTTCGCATCGGCGCCAAGGGCGCGGTGCTAGGCCAGCCGATTGCGCGTGGCGCTGTGATTTACGAGGGGCCAATGCGCATCTGCGGTCTCTCGACGATTCCCTATTACGGTTACGGATTTCGCATGTTCCCGTATGCCGAGGAGCGTCCGGACCGCATGCATTTGCGCGTCGCCACCATGACGCCGCTCGAGTTCGTACGGCACTTCAACGAGATGTGGCGCGGGGACTATGACAATCCAAGTACTTTGTTCGATTACCTCGTGGAATCCCTGAGCATTGAGCTGGACCCGCCCACTGACTTCCAAATTGGCGGAGATCCGCGCGGTAAGCGTGCGAAACTAGACATCACTTTGTCGCCGACTCCGATCCAACTGGTGGATTTCTATGCGCCGCCGTCGGTGGCTTGATTTGGCTGGAGCCAAGCGCCCGATGAAAGCCTGGGCAACGCTGCTCGGCGGGTGCATGGTCGTGCTGTGGGCGGGCTCGGTGTGCGCGGACGGCAGCGCGCTCCAGGCCACCGCCCATTGCGCTCATCCCCCGAGCCCAGGCCGAGTACTGTGTGAGGTTAACGCCAAGGCCAGCTCCGGCAGGTTGGTGTGGAGCGACGTGCTCGTCGTGCGCGCGCCCGCGTTCGCGCGGCCGCTACGCTCGCGCGTGGTTGCGGTGCTCGGTACGAGTCAGGAAGCAGCAACGGCAAAGCTCGCCTTGGTCGCGGGGCAGGTTGGCCAGGGAAAACTCGAGCTCTTGATGCGCGGCGTGATCTGTAAAGAAGCCAATGCCGCCGAGGCCTGTCAGACAGTGACCCAGGCGCTCAGCGCGCCTCTCGAAGTCGGCCCGTTGCCCTGACCTTGGTCCGGGAATTTGCCCAAAATTTCTGGGCTCTGTTACTCACTCGAGCATGCAGCTCCCTGGCCGACTGCGCCTGACTACGCTTGGCGATTTGCTGGGCGCCCTGCACCGCGCCTGCGCGAGCGGCACTTTGGAGTTGGTCGAGGTCGAGGGCGTGCGTTCGGGCAAGAGCCACCGCGTGTACTTCGAGGCCGGCCTCGTCGAAGACGTGGACACTTCACTCAGTCACCCGCGGCTGGGGGAGATATTGGCGCGGGACGGCTTGCTCAGTATGTCAGCGCTGGCGCGGCTGGCTCGTCGCTTGGTCGAGCAACCGGGCAAACGCGTGGGTGAAATCTTGGTGGAGGAGGGGCTCGGTAGCGCCGACTTGGTCGCGGCTGCACTGCGCCGGCAACGCACCAGTCGGCTCGAGGCCTTGTACAGCTTGTCCGAGGCGTTGATTCGCTTTCATGTCCCGCGTCCGCGCAGCGGATTTCGCCCCGCCCCGCTGTCGCCGCGCGAGTTTTTGCACGGTCGCCCCCGTGCCCGCGGGCAAGCGCGATCGCGGGCGAGCGATCGCGGCCCATTTCGGTCGTCCGCACGCGCGGCATCGGCGCTAGGCATTTCCGAGCCGCAGCTCGCCGCCTATCGTGTGCTTGGCGTTCCCCTGGGGGCGTCGCCGCGCGACGTGCAGCGCGCGTTCCGCAAGCTGGCGGCGGAGCAGCATCCGGACCGCTTCCCACAAGCTACTCCGGCCGAGAAGAAGTTGCATTTGTCGCGATTCGCGGCGCTCAGTGCCGCGTATCACGCGCTGGTCAGCTGAGCGTCGCGTCAGCTCAGACGCCGTTCTGCCATTGCTCGATCACGTTGGGTAGCTCGGCAAGCGAGCGGAGCACGACATCCGGGTTCGTGCCCAAGAGCTTTTCGGCGCCCTGCATGCCGCCTTCGATCCCAACGCTGCGCGCACCCGCAGCCTTCGCGCACAAAATATCCTGCGGCCCATCACCGACCATCACGAGCTGGCTCGGCGCGAGCGAAAGCGCGCGCGCGATGTGCAGCAGAGGCAACGGGTCGGGCTTATTCTTGGGCAGATCCCCTCCGGCCACTAGAGCCGCAAATTGCGCCGGAAAGCGCAAATTGGCGATCACTTTATCGGTGATGGCGCGCGGTTTGTTCGTGCACAACGCGAGCGGCAAGTGCGCCAGCCGGCTCAGAGCCTCATGCGCGCCAATGATGAGCAACGTGTGGTCCGTTGGGTGCGCGGCATAGTAGCCGAGGAACGTGTCCAGGAGCGGCTCGAGCTCGGTCGCTCCGGGCGCGATGCGCGCGGCGCGTTCGAGGAGCGCGCGCGCACCATCGCCGACGAAGCTCGCAATCTCCGACACTGAGCGTGTGGCGAAGCCGTGCTCGGCTAGCGCATGATTAGCGGCGTTCGCGATGTCGACGCGTGAATCAATCAGCGTACCGTCGAGGTCGAAGACGATACCGATGCGGACCGGAATGCCGAGCTGCGCGGGGCCGCCGGGATCTTGCGCCGCCGATGCCATGGCCTCTAGCCGCCCGCGTGCCGAAACGCCGCGCGACCCACGAAAAATGGGCCCATTTGGTTGATGAACTCGGAGGTTTGGCGCGTTGAGCGCATGGCCTGCACGACATGGGACAGCGGCTGCAGGTCCTTGCCGATGAGGCCAATTACGAACTCGTTGTCCCGCGCGTCCAGGCCGTGGCAAGCCAAGCGCACGTCGTGCGCCAAATCCTGCGCGCCGTAAGCCTTGCCGATGCCGGCGTGCTCGCGCATGATCGCACCGCGCTCACGCGGTTCGACGCGCTCGAACGCGCCGGAGCGACGCAGCGGGTACCAAACCGCCCACGGCCAAGCCTCATTGAGCACGGTCTCGCGCGGCCGGCGGAGCAGCCAGTACTCGAGATCCGTCTCGAAGCCGGTCGAATAGGTACGACCGAGCATGGTGTATTCGCGTAGCAAATTGAGACTGGAGGCTTCGGGCTCGCCGAACACGGGTCGCACCTTGTCCGCAAAGTCGAGCGGGTTCTCGCTCCAGGTGAGCAGGCCGAGGCCGTGGGGGTTGTTTACGTCCTCGTAAATCACGCTCGGCACGTTGCGGCGCGTCAGGGCGGCGCCCAAATTGCGAAGCGCATCCGCCGGGGCGAGCTTTTTGTCCGATTCGAACACCATCAGCTGCATGAACAGCCGGCGGTCCAAAAGCTGCGGAATTCCAGCGCGCTCGGCGCCGCGTTCGCGAATCTCGATGTGTTCACCGTGTGCGTTTTCGCCCATGCGCGGAATGCTAACAAAAACCGGGGCACATGCTCTTACCAATCGCTCGATCTCTGATAAACTCCGCCGGCTTTGGCGCCGCCTACTGAATCACCGTTAGAACACCCGCTGCCTGCAGGCATGCGTGATCTGCTGCCCCCTGTGGCTCGCCGCCAGGGGGAGCTTGCGCGCCGTGTCACTCGCTGTTTCGAGCTTCACGGCTACGAAATCGTGACCCTGCCGGTGTTCGAATACGCAGAAGTGCTGGAGCGCGGGCTCGGCGCGCTTGACTCGGAAGAAGTGCTGCGCTTCGTGGAACCGGAAAGCGGGGAGGTCGTGGCCCTGCGGCCAGACATGACTCCGCAAATCGCGCGTATTCTCGCCACGCGCCTCGCCGATCTGCCGGGGCCTGCGCGGCTCTGCTATCACGGCTCAGTGGTGCGTCGTCGGCGCGAGCGCGCGCGCCGGCACCGCCAGATCTTTCAGGCGGGCGTGGAGCTCCTCGGGCTGGAGGGCCCGGCGGGTGATCTGGAGATTTTGCGGCTGGCCTCCGCAGGGGTGCGCGCCGCGGGCTTGTCATCGTTCGTGTTCGATCTGGGGCACGCGCGCATCGCTGCGGCGCTGCTCGAAACGCTGCCCAGCGAACGCTCGGCGCACCTCGTCGAAGCGCTAGCGATCAAGGACCAGTCGGAAGTGTCGCGGCGCGCTATCGCCGCAGGCTTCACGGGTCGCACGCTTGCGGCCATTTCCGAGTTGTGTGAACTGCATGGCGGCGCCGAGATTTGGCCGCGGGCCGAACGCCTGCTCAGCGGCACTGCGGCTGAGCCAGCGCTGGGCGAGTTGCGCCAGATTTGGGACGCCGTAAGTGAAGCAGATCTCGCCCCCGCGCTGCTGGTGGATCTCTCCGAGACCCGCAACTTTGCCTATTACACAGGGCTAATGTTCCAGATTCATGCGGATGGGCCGGGCAGCCCTATCGGCGCGGGCGGCCGTTATGACGGGCTCTTGGGCCGCTTTGGCGCGCCGCGCGCGGCGGCCGGCTTTGCGCTCAGTTTGGATCACTTGGCCTGGGCGCTGGAGAGCATTGGTCGTGAAGAGGCGACCGAATCGCGGTTGCTCGTCGTCGGCGCGACCGATGCCTTGCTCGCCGGTCTGCGCGCTTCGGGAGTCGCGTGCGCTGCCGCTTCGCCAGCCGCGTCAGTGGCAGATGCGCTCGCGTATGCGCGCGCCTGGCGCTACAGCCACGTGTTGGAGGTCGGCACCGCGGGTACGAACCTGATCAGCGTGTCAGACCAAAGTAGAAAATCGGTTCTCCTCGAGCCGCAAGCTCTGGCGAGTGTGTTGGCGTAGTCGGTCCTCCGGAGCGCAGCTCCCGCCCCGCTGAAGTGAATTCAGTGGGGCCCACCCTCAGGTTTTGGGCCCCAATCCCAAAACGTAACAACGAAGAGTAATAGTTGAACATGTCCTCGGTAGTGATTGTTGGTGCGCAGTGGGGCGACGAAGGCAAAGGCAAAATCGTCGACATTTACATGGAATTTGCCGACATGGTCGTGCGCTACGCGGGCGGCCCGAACGCCGGCCACACGCTCGTCGTCGGTGACGAGAAAATCGTGGTGCGTCTCCTGCCGAGCGGCATTTTGCGCAAAGGCACGCACTGCATCCTCGGCCAAGGCATGGTTATCGACACGGAGGTCCTGCTCGGCGA
>JBDTYJ010000206.1:0-10566 GCA_040005755.1 Pseudomonadota bacterium | reverse complement strand
CCGCGCTCGCGCTCGAGATCATTCGAGTCCATGACGCGATCGGTCACGGCCTCGTTCGCGCGGAAGACGCCGTTTTGACGCAGCATCGCGTCGACTAAAGTGGTTTTGCCATGATCGACGTGAGCGATGATGGCGATGTTTCGAAGGTTCGCAGCGGACATTGGCGGCGCATCGCTAGCCCGGAACCGGCGACCGCGCAACCTTGGCGGCTGTTTCCGGCGTTTCGACAAGCTGAATTCGGGTCCAGAGGACTCGATTTGACCGTGCCGCCATAAAACGGGACACGAGCGCCCCACGTCTGACGACGAGTGCTGCGCCGGGCTTGCGGTTGCGGAACTCGCTCCCGAGCGGCCGCGCCCGAGCCGACCGCGCGCCTTTGAAGCGCGCCGCGCCGACCCGCGCGGAGTGTCGCCGGGTACGCCAAATTCCGTATCTGAACAAACACCTACGCCGGTCTGAGTTAATTGACCAATGAAGCATGTCTTCATAGTTGGGCGATGGTCACGTCCGCGCGGTTTCGCGAGCGATGTTGTCGGCATTGTTTCAGCCTCGCCAAGGCGGGCCGCGCGCAGCAGCATTGAACAGCAAGAACGTACAAGGGAGCCCGCGCGACTGGCATATACTGGAGGCTCGATTCTGGCGGCGGGCGTGAGTCCTGGTTTGGGGAACGACAATGAACGGCACACATCGTTTTTTTGCTCGAGCAACGCTGATCGGCGGTTTCGTGACCGCGTGCACGGCTGCGGGGCAGCCCCACGCTGGTGATGAAGGGAACGCGCCGCCGGCTCAGCCAAGCGCGAGTGAGGCCGGCGCAGGCGGTGACCAGACTGCGGCCGCCGGCGCCGCGGCGGAGGCCGGGACCTCGGGGAATTCGGGCAAGCAGGGTGTTGGGGCGCACCCGCACGGCGGCAGCGGCTCAGGCGGAGCCGCAGGAGCGGACCTCGGCGGCGCGGATGACCCCGGCGTGCACGCCACGGGGGTCCCGGGGGATGGCGCTTTGCCGGGCGCCGCGGGAGCCGGTGACGACGCTGGAGCAAGCAGTGGCGGCGCGAGCGCGGCATCGGAGTGCGACATCGACGGCGGGTGCGCCGCGGTCTGTCACGGGCAATCCGCGCGCTGCGCGGTGGCGCACGCCGGGTACTCGTGCGAACTCGCTCAGTTCGAAAACACAGCCACCACCGTCGCGTGCGGGGAAACGGCGACTATCGGCACGGCCGATTGCGGCGGCTGCGGGACGGTGGCGGTGGAGGTCTATTTCGACGGCTCGCGCTGCTGGGAAGGAATGCCGGATTGCGCGCTTTCGGGGTTTACCGGTACCTTCTTCGTCCCTCACTCCCCAGAGTGAAACTCAGCTTCCGTGCGTGGCGCTCGGGGGCGTTCAGCCTGCCGCCGAACCCTCGGTGACCGTGTACAGGACCGCCAGCGCGCGACCAGAATTTGTGCATCGGTGCCCCACTTCACGCAGAATTGCGGCGACGTCGCCACGGCTCAGGCGGTGCGTCTCACCGCCTGCCTCCAGCGTGAGCTCGCCCGCCTCCAACGTAACGAAGGCTCGACCCGTGCGGGCTTCCGGTGCGGCGTCGAAGCGAGCCCCGGCGGGCAAGTCGACGCGTTGAAAGCTCAAGCCCGCAAACGCTCCGGGCGCCAACTCGACCAAGCGCGCTTTGCCCCGGCGCTGCTCGGTCAACGTACGAGCCTCGTGAACCGTCACCGCCGCCTCAACGCGCCCGATCAGCTCCTCGATGCTCGTCCCGAGCGCCTCGGCCACGCGCACCATGACGCTGAGAGTCGGATTCGCCTCCCCCGACTCCAAGTGAGCCAGCGTAGGACGGGGCACTCCGGAACGCTCCGCCAAATCTTGTTGCGTCAACTTGCGCCGCTCCCGTAACCGCCGAAGGTTCGCCGCCAGCATGGTTGACGTATGGTCCGCCATGTTCATAAATTAACAGAGGGCGCGCTCCCGGTAAACGCCTCTCAGGAGCGCGCGCAACCTCCCACGCCCAAGCCGAGCAACGGCGGCACCCGGGCAGCCTGGGCCGGCCACTCCCGTGGCTGGACATGCTTAGCGAAGCAGTTAGCGAGCAACTGCCGCCGGCCGTGAGCCGAAGGGGGGGAATGCGCTCCCTTCGGACATTTTTCGCGCTGATTCTGGGCGCCATTTCCGTGTCCGGGTGCCATTCGGCGCTGGCTGATGCGATGGACTCGTACACAGACGCGCGCTACCCGTCCGCCGCCGCACAGTTTCGCGCATTGGAGCGCGCTTCCCGCCAGCTGGATGCTCAGGGCTTTGCGAACTACGCGCTGTATCGCGGGCTCACTCACTTGGCGCTAGGCGACGCTCGGGCAGCGGCGCGCTGGCTAGGGCACGCAAAACAGTGCGCAGACCGCGATCCTGCCGTTTTCGACGACGACGAGCGCGGCGCGCTCAGCGCGGCTTGGCGCAGCATGGGGCACATGCCCGGCGAGCCCGGGTTTGCGGCCGCACTCGGTGCCGCGCCGGCCGCGCCTGTGCGCGGAGCGCGCACCGCTGCGGCGCGCTAGGGCGGAGCGGGCTCCAAGCTCAGCCCAGCTTGGAAACGATGCGTTCTGACTCTTCCCAGAGCCGCGTGGCAAGGGCTGCGTCGCGGGCGAGCTTGCTCGGCTCGGCGACGTTGCAATCGGAAAAATATTGTCCGCTCACGGAGGCGAGCTCGGGGCGCGTCGCAACGTAACATTGCGTAGCTGCCCCTTCGGGAATGGACTTGAACGCAATCGGACTAGCCGCGCCGAGGGCGAGCGCCACGACGGGCGACATGTTGCGGGATAGCTCCGTTTTGATCACGCCTGGGTGCAAGGAATTGGCGGTTTTTGAGGTGCCTTTGAGGCGCGTTGCTAGCTCTTTGCTGAACAGCAAATTCGCCAGTTTGGATTGCCCGTAGGCTTGCCACGCATTGTAACCGCGCGCGCCGGTCAGGTTCTCGAAGTCGATGCCAACCTTGGGAGCGGCCTTGTGCGCGCCGCTGCTCAGCACGACCACGCGCCCGTCATCCCTCAATTGCGAGAGCAGCTCGGTGATCAGGATGAAGTGACCGATGTGATTGGTAAAGAATTGCAGCTCATAGCCAAACGCTTGTTTGAGCTCGGGCAGCGCCATGATGCCAGCATTGGCAATGATGGCGTCGAGCGCCACGCCCTCCTTCTTCAACGCGGCCACGCAACCGCGTATGGATCCCGGATCGGCGAGCTCACAA
The DNA here is from genome assembly GCA_040005755.1 of Pseudomonadota bacterium. Classification (GTDB taxonomy): domain Bacteria; phylum Myxococcota_A; class Polyangia; order Polyangiales; family Polyangiaceae; genus PMG-095. Next base: position 7,336 of record JBDTYJ010000206.1, on the reverse strand, counting down.
GCCAAGGGGACGATCACGCCTGGCACGCGGTGGGCGGCCGCGGCGGCCTTTTCCAGGGTGCGGCCGGTCGCGAACACCCGCGCGCCTCGTTGCGCGAGCACGCGCACCGTTTCCAAACCGAGCCCGCTCGTTGCGCCGGTGACCAGGAAGTTCTTGCCCTTGAGCGCGATGCCCTGCGTGACCTCTTCCGCAGTCGAGCTGTAACCGTAGCCGCTCGGCCCTTTGCCTTTGAGTAGTCCAACCAAACTCATGAATTCATTTCCCTTGCGTGCGCTGTTCCAATTTGCGCGCTACTGGCGCTTACCCACGATGCGATCGAGGGTGACCGTTTCGTCCCACGCGGACTCGAGACCGTCGTAGTGCACGAGGAAGCGGTCTTTGTCGATCACCTGCAGCACAATGGCCGGGTAGATCGCGCCGCGCCAGGTCACGCGCACGTGGTCATTGGCTTTGTACGCCGCAATCGTCACCACGGGGCCAGAGCCACTTGGCGCGGGTGCGGCGTGGGCGCACGGCAATTTTCCAGGCGTGGGCTGAGGCACCGGCCCATCCACCCTGCCCTTGATGCGCTCGAGGCTCACCTCTTGATCGCAGTCATAGCCGTCGAAATGCACGCGATAGCGCGAGCTGCCGACGATATCCGTGATGTACGCGGCGAAGGGGCGATTTTCTTCCCAATCGATCAGTACGAATTCACCGACGCGATACGGCTTCTTGCACGCGCCGAGCGCACAGCTAACGGCAGCGAGAGTGAGCAGCGCGCGGGCTCGCATTTAGGTCGAAGGGTTGGGCGGCAGGACGGAGCTGGGCGTGGTACGGGGCCGCAGCCCCGCGCGCGCGAGCGGGCCGTCTTTGTCGGCAAATGACTTGGCGAGCTCAGCGCGCGTGTGCCGGTACGCGTACTCGAGAATCGCTCGCCGCGCATCGAAGCTGGCCGGGTTGTACATGAACAAAATGATGTCTTCCGGTGAAGGCTCGATCAGGATCACCTGCGCGCGCCCTTCCTTCACGATGCGCGCGCACTCCTCACGCACGATCTTGTGAATGCCGATGCGCATGGATTGATTGAGCACCCACATCATGCCCTTGTCGCGCAGGCTGTCCCGGTGCCCGTGGCCCGTGGGCACTGAGGCGACGGACGACGCGACCATGGGATTGACCACGATCAGGACGTTGGCTCCGTGCTCGATCGCACATTGAAGGTGTTCCACCTGGCCTGCGCCGGCATTGATGTAGTGGCGCTCCCCGATGCGCACCGGCGAGAAAAACGGCGGCACGGCCATGGAGGCGATGCACGCGCGCGTGACCGAAACATCCGCCGAGCCTCCTTCCCCGAAGGTGGTGAGCCGCCCGGAATCCAAGTCATGCGCCATGATGCGCAGCGGGCGCGGCATGCCGTGGAAGCTGTTCGGCACGCCGCGACGCACGAAAAAATCCTCCAGGAAGCGCTCGTAGCCGTCCAGCGTGAACAGCCCGGCCGGGAGCGAGTCGTACAGGCGATCCAGCTCTTCCCAAAGTGCCGCTGGCGCCGGAGCCGAGCTGCGTGACAGTAGCGAGCTTGCGCCGTGACGCACGGCACCGAGCGCCGAAACCAACGTGCGCCGCCACTCGCCCAGATCGATCCGGAGCAGGTGCTTGCGCTCGAGCCCGAAGTACACGTCTGCAGGATCCAAAAACGCGCGGTAGATACGCTGCACCGGCAGCCCACCCGCTAGCGCAGCCGCGACGCTCGCGCCGCCGGAGCTACCGACATAGAAATCGAAGTTGTTGACCTGGAGCGCGTCGACCGAGTCTTCGAACGCGGCGAGCGCGCCGATTTGGAACATGGCGCTCGTTGCGCCTCCGCCCGGAAGGCACAGGGCGATTTTGGTTTCCGTGTTCGACATGGGTCAAAGAGGCTCGGCCAGGTGTGAGCGCGCACACCTTAGTTCAAAGGCGGACGGACACCAGGCATGGCGCGAGAACGCTCGCAGCCGCGGGAAAACGACAGCTGCGGCGGCGCTACGCGGTGCGGCGGGCACGGGCCGGAGCGGCGGCATCCAGCTCACTGCCCCAGCGCTGGATTGCGCTGGCAACGTGGCCGAAGGCACGGCCCTGCCGTGTGAGCTCATAGGCAACCCGCACCGGGGGCCCCGGTTCCACCTGGCGCTCGATCAGACCGCGCGCTTCCAAGTCCTTCAACCGGGCCGAGAGCACTTTCGTCCCGAGCCCCGGCGCGCTCTCACAGAATTCACCGAAACGCCTCGGGCCTGCCTGCAAGGCGGTTAGTATCATGGCTGTCCAGGGCCGGCCCAGCACTTCGATCGCGATTTGAAACGCGTGGCACTGACAATCAACCGGCTTCGACATGCTGAAAGTGTAGCCATCTCACTTTCTAAAAGAAAGTCGGTTGACAGAAGAAACTATGGACCCACGTTCTCGGTGCGGAACAAGAAGGTGTCCCGCCGGGTTAGGCATGCATCCGCAGTGATGGATCAGGCCGGCCGCTGGCCACGAAAGGACCAATGACTATGGCATTTAGCCTCGCCCCCCTGCTCATCCACAGTGAGTCAATTCCCGCCAACGCTCGGGAGGCCCTACGCTCCGCCTCCCTGGCGCCAGCCGAGCATCGCAAGACCGCGTTGGCCTCGGCGGCCCGCATTCTGTACAGCGAGACCTCGCTGGATTGCCGTGACGCCTTGGAGATTGTCGGCCTCCCCAGCGGTTGCTCGTGCGACTGAGAGTGCCCCTGCGTCGGCGGCACCTGAAGCCGCGCCGCACGGCCCAGCAAGCAGCTGGAACCCGCGCCGTGGGACGCTTGGGCTACGCGGGCAGCTGTGCTGAGGGCGGCGTGCTCAGGGCCAAGCGCCGGACCACGCCCAGCAGTATCACGCTGAGCGCGCAGCCAGTAACGGCGGCGTAGAGCGGGATGTCGGGCGTTTTCCCGTCGGGTGTGGCGCCGCTGAACACGAGTTGCAGTGTGGTCGCGTTGAAGGCTGCGTGCAGCGCGAGCCCGGGCCAAACCGAACGGGTGTACTCGCGCACGTAGCCGAGCACTGCAGCCGCGAACAACAACGGCAGGAACAAGCGTGCGTCGACGTGCGCGAGCGAAAAACAAATCGAGACAACGGCCACCGTGGGCAGCGCGCCGTAGCCTTTTCGTAGTGCGCCGAAGAGGGCTCCCCTAAAGAAAAATTCTTCGACGCACGGGCCAAGGCCGGCCACGACCAGCAAGATGGCGAGGGCGTTTAGCGCTGAGCTCGGGGTCAGGCGGGCGATGCGCTCGGCAAGCACGGCTGGAGGAGTGGGGAAAAAATGCTCGATCAGGTTCGAGAGCAGGCTTGCTGGGATTTGTAGGGCGGCGCCGAGCGCGGCCGCAGCCAAGCACAGCAATAACGGGGCGCGGCGTAGCGCGAGCAGCTCGGGAGCCGGCGTACCGGACGCGAAACCGAACGCGGTCAGCACGAGCGCGTCGATGCCGACCTGCGCCAGCCCAAGCAACACAATGTCGTTCGCACTGCGACCGACGAGCGCGAACACGATTGACAGCGCGAGCCACAGGCCAGCCGTAACGAGCGCTGTCCACGCCAGCGCCAGGGGCGGTGAAAACCGCGTGAGCATCAATGCCCGCGCAGGTGCGGCAGCACCCCGCGCTTGGTCACGGTGTCGGCAGCCCAGTCTGGCAGGGTTTCCGCGTGGTCGATAGTGAAGTGCAGACCGCGGCTTTCTTTGCGGCTAGCGGCGGAGGAGATGATGAGCTCAGCAACGTCTTTCAAATTGCGCAGCTCAAGCAGATCCCGTGTCACCAGATGCTTCCAGTAATATTCGCGGATCTCTTCTTCGAGCAGCGCGATGCGGCGGGCCGCGCGGCGCAAGCGCGCGTCGCTCCGCACAATGCCGACGTAGTTCCACATCAGGCGCCGGATTTCTTCCCAATTTTGCGAGACAACGACGGCTTCATCACTGGGGGCGGCCGAGCCAACTTGCCACTCCGGCACGCTGGGGCGCGGGACGGAGCGCAATTCTTCCGCCTGCTGCGAGAGTTTGTGAGCGGCGCGACGCGCGAACACCAAGCCTTCGAGCAATGAGTTCGAGGCCAAGCGATTGGCACCGTGCAAGCCCGTGCACGCGGTTTCACCGAGCACCCACAGGCCAGGCAACGAGCTACGACCATGCAAATCGGACGTGACGCCGCCGCACATGTAGTGCGCAGCGGGCACCACGGGAATGGGCGTGGTGGTCATGTCGAAGCCGTACGCCTTGATTTCAGCGTAAATATTGGGAAAGCGTGAGCGCACGAAATCAGCCGGGCGGTGCGTGATGTCCAAGAGCACGTGCTCCGAGCCGGTGCGCTTCATCTCATAATCGATGGCGCGCGCGACCACGTCACGCGGGGCGAGATCTTTCATCTCGTGATGGCGGGCCATGAAGGCGTCGCCATCAGGCAGACGCAGCACAGCGCCTTCGCCGCGTAACGCTTCACTCAGCAAGAAGCCCTTCGCCTTCGGCTCGTACAGAACGGTGGGATGGAATTGGTAAAATTCCATATTCGCGATCTCTGCGCCGGCGCGATACGCCATGGCTACGCCGTCACCCGAAGCCACGTCCGGATTGGAGGTGTACAGGTAGACTTTGCCGGCGCCGCCCGTGGCCAGCACCGTGGCATGCGCCAGCACGGTGATGACCGTGCCGGTCTTTTCATCCAAAATGTAGGCGCCCACGCATTGATCGGGGCCGCCGAACTTGCTCATGGTGATCAGATCAACCCCCATGTGCCATTCCAAAATGCGAATGTTAGGGGACTGACGCGCGGCTTCTAGGAGCGCGCGTTGAATTTCCCGGCCGGTGATGTCTCCGGCGTGAACGATACGACGCTCGGTGTGCGCGGCCTCACGGCCAAGGTCGAACTCACCGCTCTTGGAGCGGGAGAACTGCGCGCCCATGTCGCTCAGCCAGCGGATGGCTTCCGGTGCTTCCCGCACGCAGATGTCCACCACCACGTCGTGGCACAGCCCGGCGCCAGCGAAGCGCGTGTCTTCGGCGTGCTTCTCGAACGAATCGTCCGGCGAGAGCACGGCGGCCATGCCGCCTTGGGCCCAATTGGTGGCTGAGTCTTCGCTCTGCCGCTTAGTGACAATGGTCACCTCACCGAACTCAGCTGCCCGGAGCGCGAAGGTCAGCCCGGCGATCCCGCTACCAAGCACCAGATAATCCGTGGAGAGTTTCATCTATTTCCGTAGGCACATGTCGTACAAAAGTGCCAGGGCGGCAAGTGGAACAGCGCGCAACTTTCCACAAGTTGACGCGCCGAGCCCATGGCCTAACCTTCCCCGAAGGAGAACATCTTGAAAGTCCTGGTCGCACTGAAACGCGTTGCCGATCCCGACAACGCCAATAAGGTCAAAATCAGCTCAGGGAACGACTCGGTCGACACGGCCGGGCTCGAGTGGAAGACGAACCCCTTCGATGAGTACGCCCTGGAAGCCGCCCTGCGCCTGACCGAAAACGGCAAAACGCCGAAGAAGCGCGAGGGTGAAGTGGTGGTCGTCACGCTCGCCCCGAAAGAGGGCGAGACCATGTTGCGCGCCGCGTTGGCGACTGGGGCGGATCGGGCGATCCGCATCGAAGCCACCGACGCAGATTTGGACGGGCGCCTAGTGGCGTACGCGCTGAAGTCGATTGTCGATGCCGAGAAGCCGGATTTGGTCCTGCTCGGCAAGCAAGCCGTAGACGGCGACAGCAACCAGGTGGGCCAGCGCCTGGCAGAGCTCTTGGATTGGCCGATGGCGACCTTTGCCGCGACGATCAAAGAGGAAGACGGCGCCTTGCTCGTGGGCCGCGAGGTCGATGGCGGCGTCAGCACCCTGCGGGTGAAGTTGCCCGCCGTCGTCACGGTGGATTTGCGTATCGTGGCGCCGACCAGCGTGTACTCCAAGCTCACGGCGGCTGAAGCCGGCTTCAAGCATGGTGATGGCGTGCGCTTTGCTCCCCTGCCCGCGATCATGGCGGCGAAGAAGAAGCCGCTGGATGTGAAAGCATTGGCGGATGTTGCCGCGGGCAATCAGCTCGCGACCAAGTACGTAAAGTTCGAGCGCCCCGCGCAGCGCGCGGGTGGTGCCAAAGTCAAAGATGTCGCTGAGCTGGTCGAAAAGCTCGCCTCAGTTTCGAAGGTGATTTGAGCATGTCTGACGCACTCGTGATTGCCGAGCTCTCCGAAGACGGCAAACTGAAGAAGTCTACGCTGCACGCGATTACTCTGGCGCAGCGCGCGCTGCCCGCGCTGGGGGGCAGTTTTTCCATCTTGGTCCTGGGCGCGGCGGCGACCGCCGCAGCGGCCGAATTGACGGGCTTCGGCGCCGCCAAAGTACTCGTGTGTGACGACGCGGCGTTCGCCAAGTACACCGCCGAGCAATTCGCGCCCACCGTTGCTGCAGTGGGCAAAGGCTTTGGCCTGTTGGTCGCGACCGCAACTACGTTCGGTAAAGATCTGCTGCCGCGCGTGGCTGCCAAGCTGGATGCCGCATACGCGGGCGATTGCGCAGGCGTCGCCGTGGAAGGCGGCAAGGTCGTGTACAAGCGGCCAATGTTCGCCGGCAACGTGTTCGGCTACTGCACGCTGTCGACGCCCATTCAAGTCGTTACGGCCCGCCAAAGCGAGTTCGATGCGGCAGCGCCGAGCGGCGGCGCTTCGCCCGTGGAAAGCGTCGCGAAAGCGGCTCCCTCTGCGGCGGCTGCGCGTGTGGAATTTGTGTCTCTGGAGGCGGTGAAGAGCGCACGTCCGGAGCTCGGCGACGCAAGCGTGATCGTCAGCGGCGGCCGCGCATTGAAAGAGAAGTTCATGGAGGTGCTGGAGCCACTGGCGGATGCGCTCGGGGCGGCGCTCGGCGCTAGCCGGGCCGCGGTGGACGCGGGCTACGCGCCGGGCGACTTTCAGGTCGGGCAAACCGGGAAAATTGTCGCTCCCAAGCTGTACTTTGCGGTCGGCATCTCCGGCGCCATCCAGCACATTGCCGGCATGAAGGGCTCGAAAGTGATCGTGGCGATCAACAAAGACCCGGACGCCCCCATTTTCCAGCTGGCCGACTACGGCCTTGTGGCCGATCTATTCACCGCCGTGCCAGCGCTCGTGGCGGAGCTCAAGAAGCGCGCATAGCCAGCTCGCAGCCGCCGGCCGATCGCTGGATGCACGACGCTTGCCGGGGAGCCTCGCAGGACGCAAATCGCTGTTCGAATTCGCACAGCGATCCCGACTTGCGACACCCTCCCCGGTCGGCTCAGGCGCGCAAGCACGAGCCGATCCGGAGACGCCAGATTTGCTGAACGCAAATCGCACTGCGGGTGCTTTCTCATCCTTGAC
>JBDTYJ010000205.1:0-10571 GCA_040005755.1 Pseudomonadota bacterium | reverse complement strand
CGCGACCTTCTGCCAGCGCATCGAACAAGCTGCGGTTGGACTCGAGCGTCCACTGCCGGCGCTCACCGAGCAGCCGCTCCAGCTCGCGCGGCAAGTCCTTGCTCTCGCGCGCTTTGACGTCGGCGCGGCCTTCACCGAACACGCGGCGGATGGCTTCGAGCGCGTCCGGGAGTAGCGCCGGAGGCGGGCGCGAAGGCATGGGAGGAATAGACTTGGCCGATGTCACGCCAGCACTGGGCGTGCCGCGCAGCTCGAAAGCTAGCCGAAAACGGCGGGCTGGGCGGCCTTCCACGGGGTGGAGCTCGACGGACGCGAGCTCTACGGTGCCGGTTGCGCTCAGCTCGCCTTCGAGCGCCACTTCGAGATCCGTGTGCCCCACACCGTCGGCGTCATCGAAGCGCGTGGTGACTGGCGGCAAGGGCATGAAGTCATCGTCGAGGGAGACGATGTCTCCGGGGCGGTGGTTCAGCGCGTGGTCGGAGGTGTACAGCTCGAGCTGCACGGGTTCCCCAACGCGCAGCCAGAGGCCGCCGGTTCGGGCCACGTGCCGCTCGCCTTCGCGGGCGCCTTTGGGCACGACGCACAAGGCGCGCCGTGCTGCGCGCTCGTCGACGGCGACGTAGAAGCCGCGCGGCGTGCCACCGCTGATGCGCAAGCCGTGACCCGCAAGCGATCGACCGTAGGCCACGGCGCCGCGGGCCACGGATAGATCCGGATCCGGATAGGGCAACAGCGCGACCTCACACTCGCTCCAAGTGGCGACCAGCTCGCGCACTCGCTCGGCCGCGCCCGCCGCGTGGAACAGCCCGCCGTTGAGCAGCACCGCGCGGACGCCTCCCGCAACGTGCCGTTCCAGGAACTGCACGATGTGCCGTGAAATGGCCGGATCACGCTCATAGGGCAGCCCAAACGCAACCAAGCCGGCGCGCGGCTTGGGCGCTGTGTCGAGGCGCGTGACCAAGGGCAAAAAATTACCAAAAACCAGCTCTTCAACCTCAGCACGCGTTAACTCTGTCGAAAGCGTGCTGCCGACCAAGGACGCGCCGAGCGAGGCCACGCGAATCGGCGCGGACTCTGGCGCAGCGGGGCCGAGCAGCGTCTCTTTTGCAGCGCGACAGGCCAATAACAAGCGGCTGAAGCGCAACGGATCGAGGCGCTCGCCTTCACCGAGCAGCGTTTGCTCGCAGCGATGGGCGAGCGCCAGATCGATGTTGTCCCCACCGAGCAACAAATGCCGCCCCACGGCCAAGCGTTCGAGCTCAAGCTCGCCCGATGCGGAGCGGCCCGCCTCAATCAAGGTGAGATCGGTGGTGCCGCCGCCCACGTCACAGACCAGCACCCGCGCACTCGCCGCGCCGGAAGCCAGCAGCGCCTCCAGCGCGACTCGGCGCTCACCGGCAACCAAGTCGTAAAATGCGGCCTGCGGCTCTTCCAGGAGGCGTACATGCAGCCCTGCCGCCTCTGCAGCCTCGACAGTGAGCTCGCGCGCAACTTCGTCGAAAGAAGCCGGTACCGTGAGCACCACGCTTTGAGCGGACAGCGGTTGCCCCGCGAACGAGTCATCCCAGGCGCGCCGCACGTGAGCGAGCAAGCGGCGGCTGGCTTCGACCGGCGATATTTTAGCGATTTCATCGGCATTGGCAGCCCAAGGCAGGATGGCATCGCGACGTGCGACGCCTGCGTGGCTGAGCCAGCTCTTGCTGGAGGCGACCAGGCGCTCGCTGACCTCTTGCCCCCGTTGGCGCGCATACTGACCGACCACCCAGGGCAACTCTTGAAAAGGGTCCGCCACCTGCTCGCTAGCCAACGGCGAGTACAAGAACGACGGTAATAAGCGAAGGGCATGGACTTCGCTTTCGCTCACCAGCTGCGGTAGCGCCAACACTTGCGCGGTCGACAGCGTGGCGTCGTCGCAAGGCGCGTAGGCGACGACCGTGTGCGTCGTGCCTAGATCGATCCCGACGTGGTACGCAGCGCTCACGGTCAGGCTCCGCGCACGCTCAGCTCGATTTGCCAACGCTCGTCGGGGGTGAGCGGGGTCTGCGCGATCGCCTCGAGTTTCAAGGTGCCGATGGCCGTTACCGATGCTTGCAGTTGCACCGCGACGACTTCACCCACGGCGCGTCCCGACGGCGGCAAAGTCAGCTCAATGGGCGGCAATTCCCGAAGCTCACCCGCGCGCCAACGCTCGAGCACCGTGCCCGCCGCATCGCTGCGACGCGAGGTAGAGCCAAAAAAGCGAAAGGTGACGGGCTCGCCGACCACGACGTACAGCTCTTGTGGAGGCAATGCCGCGTGCGAGCCTTCTTCCATCCCGAAGGGCGCGACGCACAGCGCGAACACGGGCGGCTCGAGCCCGGGTACCGCCGGCATGGGGCTCTCGATGCCCACGTAGTACGCGCGAGCCGTGCCGCCGCGGATGCGCAAGCCGCGACCGTGACGGACGAGGCCGTAGTAGGCCGCGCCGCGCGCGACGGCGAGATCGAGGTCCTCACCCGGTAAGACGCGCACGGCAGGGGCAGCGCGCTCGGCGAGCCAGCCGTCGATCGTCTCGAGCAAGCGCGCGCGCAACTTGGCTGCCTTGAGCACGCCACCGTTGAACAAGATCGCGCTGGGCGGCTTCGCCTCCTGGGCGAGGAATGCGGCCAAGTGCTTGGTGATCGCCGGATCGCTCGCGTACGGCAGTCCCACTTGCTTGAGCCCTGCCCGTGGACGCACTTTGGGCAGGTCAGTCGCGGCCACGCGCGGAAAGAAGCCCTCCAGCAGGTATTGCTCGACTTGCTCGCGGCGCAATTCACCGCGGATTGAGCCGCCGATGAGCTGCGAGCCGCGGCTGGGCAAGACTACGGCAACACTCTCGACCTGGGCATCCGAGAGCAGCTTTTCCTTGGCGCTACGGCAGGCGTGCGAGAGCGCTCCGATCTGAAAACGATCCAGCTCTTTGCCTTGCGCCTCGAGCTCTTGGCCCACAACGTGAGCGAGCGCCAAGTCCATGTTGTCACCGCCGAGCAGGATGTGATCGCCGACCGCGACGCGTTGGAGCGTCAGCGAGCCGTCCTGCTCGACGGCGTCGATCAGTGAGAAATCCGTCGTGCCACCGCCGATGTCGACCACGAGCACGCGGTCACCCGCTCGCAAGTGGTTGCGCCAGCCATCGCCGTTTTGCTCGATCCAGGCGTAGAGCGCAGCTTGCGGCTCTTCGAGCAGTGCCACCTGATCGAAGCCGGCGGCGAGCGCAGCTTCGACGGTCAAATCACGAGCGCCCGCGTCGAACGATGCGGGCACAGTGAGCACGACCTCTTGCTCAGCCAGGTCCCCGTCTTCGGGACGGGCGGCGCGGAAGGCTTCGTTCAAGTGATCGAGCAGGCGGAACGATGCTTCGACCGGAGAGATCTTCTCGATGTCCTCGCTCGCGTTTAGCGGCAAGCTGCCCGCGCGCCGATCGACGCCGCCATAGGAGAGCCAGCTCTTGGCGCTCGAGATCGCGCGCTCGGGGACCTCCGCGCCGCGGGAACGCGCGTACTCGCCCACGGCGAAGCGCCGCTCCGCGTCCCAAGGCAGCGCCAAGGCGGCTTCGCTCTCGTGCCCGAAGTACAAAAAGCTGGGCAATAATGAGCTCTTACCGAGGGCGCCCAGCGAAACCAGTTGCTCGATGGGCAGCACGTTCACCGTTTCGCCCGTGCCCTCGAGCTGGGCGATGGCCAATGCCGAATGGGTGGTGCCCAGATCAATACCGACGACGAGCTTTGCCGTCATAGCTCGAGCTCCGCGGCGGCGACGACCGTGGCGTCGTGCGCACCGACCCGTTTCGGCAGCGACAGCTCTTCTACACGCCAGCCGCGGTGGCGTAACACGCCGCGAAACGGCGCCGCGCCAGCCACATTGCCAACGAGCTTTACGTCCGCGCTCGCGCTGTCCAACGTCAGCCGTGCGCCTTCTGCTTCATTGCGGACGCTGACCACGCGCGCGTGCGCGTGCAACGCCTTGCGACAGCCGTCGTGCACCACGCGCGCGGCTGCGCCGATGTCTGCGTCACTGAAGGACGCCACGTCTTGCTCGACGAAATCCACGAAGCGCCCCTCGCGCTGCAATAAAGCCAGGAGCTGCAACGCGCCTTCTTCCGCCCGCAGCGGCTGGGCGGCTGCGACCGGCTGCGCCACTGCAATGGGCGCAGCTGGCGGCAGAGACACCCGCTCCGCGTCAGCGCGTTTCAGCTCCGCGACGCGTGCGGCAAAGCGCACGTCGAACAGCACGCGGAAGCAACAAACCCAGGCCAGCCAAACGCGGCCAACGAACGAAATACTCGAACCGGACATCGCGCCGGACTGTACGATCGCCAGCCCCGAACTCAAGCCGCAAGCCGCCAGCGCGCCGCAGCGCTCCCAAGGGGAGGGCTTTCGACACTATCCCAGAAGAATGAAGCGGCTATCTGCCGGTGAAGAAGGATGCTTGTTGGAAGCGAAGGCCGGCTAGGATTTGTTCCACGCGGGCCTGGGAGAGTGCGCCGACGTACGCGCCGAGCTCGGTTTTGAGCACTGCCGAGAGCTGGGAGACGACGGCGACGCTTTGCTTGGGCAGATCCCCTTCACCCGCTTCTAGGAGCACGTTGCCCGGCTCGTGAGCACGCTTCAAATTCGAAGTCAACGCGCAGACGATCACGGTGGGCACGCGCGAGTGATTGAAGACATCGTCCTGGATGACCACGTGCGGGTGTGCGCTCCCGGGGACGGAACCTCTATCGGCGTCCGGGCCAAGCCAGAAAATGTCACCGCGGTGGATCGTCATTTAGGCCTGCATGCGAGGGGTGGTCGTTCGGCCCACGGTGTAGCAGCGCGTTCGGGCGGCCGCGAATCGAAGGGCGTGGCGTGTTTCGGCTGGGCGAATCCTAACGTTTGGCCGGGCGCACGACGCCGAGTTGTTTCATCCGATAGCTCAAAGTACTCGGGCTCAAGCCCAGGAGCTGAGCCGCTCCTCGCGCGCCCGCGATGCGCCAATCGCAACGATTGAGTGCGTTCTCGACGTTTTGCCGTTCGAGTGCTTGAAAGTGTTGCTCAGACAGCACCTCGGCCGCCCGCTGGCTCGTATTCTCGGAGATCGCTGGCACGGGCAGCAGGCTGCTCTTGCCGAGCTGGAGACGGAGCCCCGATCCCTCGTGGCTGGCGAGCACCAGAGCGCGCTCGATCAGGTTCTGCAGCTCCCGAACGTTACCAGGAAAGTCATAGCTTTCGAGACGCGCCTCGTCGGCTGCAGAAAGGCTCCTACGAGGCAAATGCAGGCGCGCGGAGGTGGCGTCCAGGAATTGACGCGCCATGGGTAGAATGTCTTCACGACGCTCGCGGAGCGGCGGCACCACGATGGGCACGACGCTCAGCCGGTAGAACAGATCGCGCCGGAAGCGTCCGCTCTCGACCTCCACCTCAAGGGGGCGATTGGTGGCCGCGATCACGCGGACGTCCACCCGTCGCGTGCGGTCGTCACCGACCGGCTCGAAGGTGCGCTCTTGGAGCACGCGGAGCAGCTTGCTTTGATGCTCGAGTGGAATTTCGCCCACTTCATCCAGGAACAGCGAGCCTCCATCGGCCAACAAGAAGCGCCCTTGACGGTCACGGGATGCGCCGCTGAACGCGCCACGCACGTGCCCGAAGAACTCGCTCTCGAACAACTCGCGCGGCACGCTGGCGCAGTTCACTTTGACGAGCGGCCCATCGTGACGTGGGCTCATGTCGTGCACCGCGGCGGCGATCAGCTCTTTGCCCACGCCGCTTTCGCCCAAGATGAGCACCGATGAGTCACTCTGGGCAACCGCCTTGACCTGCGCGAGCACGCCGCGCATCGCCGAGCTCTCGGCGATGATTTCACCTTGTTTCAAGGCAGAACGCACGGCTTCGCGCAGGTAATCACGCTCGCGTTCGGCGTTCTCCTTCAGGCGCGCGATTTCTTCGAAGGCTCGCGCATTGGCGATCGCAACCGCTGCGTGATCAGCGAACACGCGCAACCAATCGAGGTCGGTCTTTTCCAATCGGCGACGACTGAAGAACGCGACCACCCCCAACACCTGCCCCTTGAAGCACAGCGGCTGTCCCGCGAAGCTTTCGATGCCCTCCGCGTCGGCCCAGTCCTGCTGCAAGATCCAATCCGGCGCGCCACGCTGCAAAAGCAGCGCGCGGTTGCTGGCAGCGACTTGCCCGACCTTGCCGTAGCTCAGGGGAATCTTGTGATGGGCGCCATCGGTGCGATTCCAGCGTTTGGAAGCGTCGACCTGCGAGGCGCCGATGCTGGCCTTGAGCTCCAGGTACGCCGTGCCCTGCTCCGGGTGGTGGAGCAGCCAGACGCGAGCCAAAGCGACGCCTGCCCACATGCCGAGCCCTTGCACCATTTCGCGCAGCACCGAGTCCGGAGAGCGCGCGGCGGCAACGGACAGCGCCAGAGACTGCAGGGCGTCGAGCTGCACGTTGGCAGTGTCGCGCGCTTCGGATTTTTCGTCGTTTCTTGGAGGTTTCGGCGCCGGATCCGAGCCGGAACCGTCCAGCGCCCAAATCCGGTCCAGCTCGGCTCGGTTGTCTCGCGACTGGCTCGCGGCTTTGCCGGCACTTCGCCGGCAGTTTGTGCTTCAGCCTGCGCGACCGTGCCCGCTGTGCGGAGGGCGCGTTTTCAGTCCTGAGCTCTGCGGAACGGGCTGAGGGGCCTTGCTCGAGCTGCGAGGTGCGTTGCGATACTTGTGATCGCCCCAAATAAATTACTGCGTGTGCTCGAAGCGTGGTTGCCCTGCGCACAACACCACGCTCGGTTCGAAGATTCGAGTTCGAAGCGACTCGCAAATCGTGAGGAAGAGAGTGGGCGCTCGCAATCCAGCCACGCACCTCACGATACGACGCTGTTCTCGACGCGTCGCGAACTCAGCCGGTCATTGCCCGTGACAGCGCAGAAGTTCAGCAACACCGCCGCGCCGGTCAGCACTTTGCGTGGCATTTTAACTCTCCGGGAGTGGGTCGCGAGCGCGCCGCTAGACAGCTCTCCACCGGAGCTGCTCTACTCAGCGGAGTGCGTGGGAAGGCGCAAGCAGAGGCCGCGCTGAGGTATCGGTGCCAATGCAACCAAAACACACCTGGTCTGTTTATGCCCTGTTCGTGGCAAGCGCCGTGGGCTGCAGCGTGAGCGATCCGCCCGCTGAGGGCGGCGCCGCTGGCAGCGCTGGCCTAGCAGGCGGAGCGGGGGCCTTCGTTGCCGGAGGCGCGGGCGGCGCGGCGGGTTCCATGATGCCGTCGCAGATGGGCAATGGGCCGTCGGCAGGTCAAGGCGGCACGGCCGGATCGAGCGGTGGCGCTGGAGTCGGCGGCGGTGGTAGCGGCGGTGGCGCTGGAGTCAGCGGCGGTGGTAGCGGCGGCAAGGGCGGCGCTGGTGGAGTCAGCGGCGGAGGCGGCGTGGGAGGTAGTGGCGTCAGCGGGGGCGCCGGTAAGAGCGGCGGCGGGGGCGGCGGAGTATCTGGAATGGCGGGTGCGGGCGGCGCGGCGGGCAGCGCAGGCATGACCGGCGAAACGGGACGGCTCGTTGGCATCACCGCAGCGCACAACGCGGTGCGAGCCGCCGTCGACACCAGCACGCCGCTGTCACCGCTCGTGTGGTCGGACAAGCTCGCAGCGTACGCTCAACAATGGGCCGATCAGCTGGCGACCACCTCTTGTGCAAGCCCGCATCACCGCTCGTCACAAGATCTGCAGACGGTCAATTACGGGGAAAATCTGGCGGCTTTCATCAGCTCGGCCGGTGGCAGCAGCGCGCTGGACGCGGTCAACGGCTGGGGCGCAGAAAAGGCGTGTTACACTTTCGGCGCGCTCATGACGACGGACAAATGCGATACCACCTGTTACGTCGGGCTCAACAGCGACGGCTGCGGGCACTACACGCAGATCGTTTGGCGAACGAGCAAAGAAGTGGGCTGCGGCGTGGCCACTTGCAAGAACGGCGGCCGCCAAGAAGACATCTGGATCTGCAATTACAGCCCGCCCGGCAACTACATCGGGCGGGCCCCGTACTAATGTCCGCCGAGCGCTCGCCAGAACGGATGTCGTCATTCCGTTTCGAAAAGCTGCGCTGGCCGCTGCTCGCGGCCATCGCCTTTGGAGTCGCAAGTTGTGGCGGCAGGGCAAGCGGGGAGCCGCGGGACGCGGCGCAGGGCGGCGCGAGCGGTGCTTCCTCATCGAGCGGCACGGCAGGCGCGGGCGCGCCGGAAACGAACGAGCCGGAACCGAGCACCGTTCATGTCATTTGGAGTGATGGCGACATCGATGCCCAAGCGACGCCCGGGTGCCTGGCGGGATTTCAGGGCTTCTCCGCGCGTTTGGGGGAGATGCGCGTGGACTTCCAGGCCTTCGTCTACGAACCCGGCGACTACACAGGAGACCCTGTGAAAATTCTCTGGCTCGAGGCGGTTCTAGCGAATGGCGAGTACTACCGCGCTGCTGTGGGCACGCTTGGCTCCGGCACCATCTCCCTGCATGTGGCACAGGTTGAACCCCGCTTCATCGGCAGCCTCGAGGCCTCGCTTCCCGCCCTGAACGACCCCATGCTGGCGCCGTTGACGCTTCGCATCAGCTTCGATATTGCCGTGCGCGCGGGTTGCCCGTAAGGCGCCGATCGGGTTCGGCCGGCTGCGTTGCGCCACGCCGGCGCGGCGGCTAGCCAGCCGAGCGACCCCGTGGCTGGCTCGGATCTGTTCGCATACTGAAAGGTTCTGTACCCTCCGGACGGCGTTTGGATGACTTATCCCCGAGCGCGCGGCGGCAACGGACAGCGCCAGAGACCGCAGGGCGTCGAGCTGAACTCCGAGAGTCTTGCGCAATTAGGTTGGTACGTTACGCGATTGGCGTGCGCACCGCCGACGCTACCTCTGTGGCGCCGTTCACGGTGATGTTGCCGTCGGCGTCTATCGTGACGGCGTAGTGCACCAATGAGCCGTTGGCGGGGCCGCTCAGCACCGCTCCATTGCTGTCGAAACGACTGCCGTGACACGAGCAATAAAGAGTGGCACCTGCGGCGGGCGTCACAGGACAGCCTTGATGGGTGCAGGTGTTGGTCATTGCGTACAGACCGTTTTCATCGCGGCCGAGCACTGCTGGGGCACCGGATACCGGTGCGAGCGTCCCCACGCTAGTGTCCGAAACGTTGCCGGCCGGCACATCACCGAACTGCTCAGGGGCTGCGGAGTTTGCAGCGCAGGCAACGAGCGGCGTAGCGGCCAAAATCTTGAGAAAGGAACGACGTTGATTGGGCATGTGCAGCCTTAAATTCGTTACGCAAAGAAGGTTTACGATCGTTGCTGCGTCACCCGGTTCTAGGGTGCCGGGTAGAAGGTGCCACTGACACCCCGCGAGCAGGCATCTTGCACAGAATGAGGCTCTTTGACCCTATCCCGGTAGCGACGAGCTGAGCAAAAAGAGCCCGAAGCTGCCTAGCGCCGCAATGGTTCTGGCGAGGTGCAGCGCGGACCAGCGTGCCTGAACGTTGGTCCAATCCCCCGGAGGATTCGCGGGGTTCCAGTTCACGACTTGATTGTTGATCGGGAAGTGCCCGAATTTGGTCAGCACGCCGGCCGCCAAGGCGCACAGCGCCGACGCAACAGCCAGCCAAAACGCGGCTCCAGCTCCCCGCTGGAACAACAACGCCGAATTGAGTGCGATTGCGATCATTCCAAACGCACCGAGCGCGGGCGCGGGCACGGTGAGCGTTCGACTGAGCAGCTGCATCAGCTCCGTATAAAACTGGGGCGTGCCGGACCAGCCCCGGCCCATCAACAGCACACACACGGCGATACCGGCGGCCAAACCGGTACAAAAAAGGCCTGTAAAACGGCTGAGCGGCTCGAGCATCGTGTTTCACTTTCGTCCGAATCGATTTCGGACTAATATTCATACCGTGAAACGTCGCCCTGTCAAGCGCGCCTATGATGCGAGCGGCCGTCAAGAAGCCGCCGCGCGCAGGCGCTCCGCGATCCTCCACGCCGCGCGCAAGCTGTTCATTGCTCACGGGTACGCTGGCACCACCATGGCCGACATCGCCGACGCGGTGAAGATCGCGCTCGACACGATCTACGCTTCCGTTGGTACGAAGCAGGTCTTGTTTCGAGCCCTAATCGAGGCGGCCATCTCGGGGACGGACCAGGCGATACCTGCGGCGGAGCGTGACTACGTAAAAGCCATCATTGCCGAGCCGGACGCGCGTCAAAAGCTGACCCTCTACGCGCACGCTTTGCGCAGGATCCACGAACGGCTGGCTCCGCTCACTGTCGTGCTCAAGGAAGCCGCTAGTGCGGATGCAGAGCTCGGCGAGCTCTGGACCAGCATCGCAAACCGGCGAGCCGCCAACATGCGCCGCTTTGCCGCGGACCTCGCCGCGACGGGTCAACTACGGCACGGATTGGACGTCGCGGAGGCGGCCGATGTGATCTGGGCGATGAACGCGCCGGAATTCTATGTGCTGCTCGTGGCAGACCGCGGCTGGTCCCCGGAAAAATTCGAAGCCTGGCTGGCGCGCGCGTGGATTCAGCTCTTGATCAGCGCGGACGGGAGTACAGG
>JBDTYJ010000204.1:0-10572 GCA_040005755.1 Pseudomonadota bacterium | reverse complement strand
ACGGGCGTGAAGCTGCTCGCGGTCAACGCTTCGGCGGTTTGGTGCAGCGTGTGCCGCTCTGAATACGTGGACATGAAGACCAAGGGCACGTACGCGGCGTATCGGGCCAAGGGCGTGGAAATGCTGGGCGCGTTGTTCGAGGACAACGGGTATTACCCGGCTCAGCCCAGTGATTTGCAGAATTGGGGGTCGGCCTCGAGCCACGCGGTGACCTTCCCGCTGGTGCTGGATCCGAGCTTCAAGCTGGGCGCGTATTTCGACTCGGATGCGACGCCGCTCAACATGCTGATCGACGTGCGCACCATGACCATTGTCTCGATCACCATGGGCTATAGCCCGAGCTACTGGACCAGCACGGTGCAGCAAAAGCTCGATGGGCTGTAAAATGCGGCGTCTCCCGGCGCTCGTCGCATCGCTTTCGATCGGGGCGACCGCGTGCGGGCCTGCGGGGGCGCCGGGTGCTGCCGCGACAAGCCAAGTGGCTCCGCCTGATTTCGAGCTTTCCACGGTCGACGGGCGCAGCGAGCGCTTGAGCCAGCACCTGGGCAAAGAGGTGGTGCTGCTCGACTTCTGGGCCACGTTTTGTGAGCCGTGTTTAGCAGGCATGCCGCACTTGGATGCGCTGTACCGCGAGCACCAGAAGCAGGGCTTCGTCGTGCTGGGCATCGACATTGACGGGCCTGATTCCATCGCTCAGGTGAAGACCACGGTTTCCAAGCTCGGCATTAGCTTTCCAATTCTGCTCGATCAGGAAACCCGGGTCGTCGCGTTGTACAACCCGAAGACGAGCGCGCCGTACAGCGTGCTGATCGGGCGGGATGGCCGCATCTTGAAGAAGCAAGAGGGCTACACCACGGGCGGCGCGGCCACGGTGGATCAAGACGTGATCGCTGCGCTGGCGCAGCCCGCAACGCGCTGATCGTCAAAAACGCAGGGTGAGATCCAAGGCGGCGCCCTCGAAAGGCGGGAACACGCGGCACACGCCGCCGACGCAACGGAGCGCGCCGCGCCGCTGCCCGACGAAGAGTGACAGGCTCGAATCCGAGCTGAGCCGGTAGCCGAGCTGCCCATTCACGTAAGTGGGCGGAACGGCGGGGTTCGTGTCGTAGGAGAAGCCGAACGCGGCCGACCAATGCGGCGCATAGTCGAAGCCGATGAGCTCGTCCCCCTCACTCCAGGGTGCGCCGGGGCCGCCCACGACTTGATGGCGGCGGCGGTGCCAGCCTTGCAATTCCATGGCAAGCGGCCCGCCGAGCGCCAGCGCGGCTTGATGACGGGTGTAGATTTCTCGATAAAATAGGTGCGTTTCGCCCGCGTCAGTGACGAGCGCCCGGTCCGTGTCGTCGAAGCGGCTACCGACCGACAGGTCCGCCTTCGAACGGTGG
Organism: Pseudomonadota bacterium; assembly: GCA_040005755.1. Classification (GTDB taxonomy): domain Bacteria; phylum Myxococcota_A; class Polyangia; order Polyangiales; family Polyangiaceae; genus PMG-095. The sequence goes on along the minus strand of JBDTYJ010000204.1, from coordinate 9,187 downwards.
TCCGGGCTGTGCAGTTCGAAGCCGGTCGCGCTATCCCAAATGCGGTTTCGCGTGTCGTGGCTGACGACGCATGCGTCGTTGGCGGCGGACTCGGCGAAGGACTCATAATAGCCGACCCAAGCGTAAGCGCTGGCCACCTTCGACAGGGCGAGGTCTGCGCGCGAGCGGCCACCGCTGACGCAGGTGTTGAAGTTTTCGAACTCGGTGTCCAAGAAAAGCGCTTCAGTGGTGGGGGGCGCGCTCGCGGCGAGCGTGCCGAACTCGCGCGCGCGCAGCGGGCTGACATTGGCGAGCAGCGGGAAGAAGCGGCGATAGTGCTTGCCTTCGAAGTTCAGGTTGAGTGCGCCTTCCTGCACGCTCACGCTGAGGTACAGCGCCTCACCCAAATTCGGGCGGGGCGCGCTCGGGTCGGCAGGCGTCATCTCTTGCACGGCGGCTTCGAAATAGGCAGCGCCGTGTCCGCCCAAATCTGAGAGCTCGAGCGAAGCGCTACCGGTGGCGATTCGTGCGGCGCTGCGCACGATGTCGTTGTTGAGCGGCGTACTGCGCTCCAGGAGTGAACCCTGTAGCGCAAATTTTGCGGCTTTGTGGCTCAGCTCCAGTTGGCCGCCGAAGATCTGATCGGGCGCGTAGCTGCATGTAGCAAAAGTCGCGCAGTTGCCGGTATCCGGCGCGAAATCAGTGCTCACCGCGCGCGGCATGCCCGCTTCGAGGGCGGAGACCAAGCCGGGCGTGACGCTCGAAGCCACGCCCAAGTAACGCCCGCTAGCAGGATCGATACGCAGCGGGTTCAGCGTGCCAGCGACGACCGTGGCGCGCAGCCCGAGTGAGCCGGCATGGAGCCGCGCAGTGGCGCGCGCGCCGCGCAGAGTGGTGTCGCTCGCGAGTTCGTCCAGCTTACGCAAGCTGAGCACTAGCCCGCGCCCGAACTGCACGTAGCCGTCACCCAGCCCGAGCTCCAGGTTCGGCGTGCTGTACGTGGCGTAGTACTTCGCGGGGTACAACCAATTGATGTAGCGATTCGAGAGCTCGCCGCCAGCCTCATTCAGCTTCTGGTGAAAGTACGCGGGTGCGCTGCTGGAGCTCACCCCTCCTGGGCGCGCAGTCACTAAATCCAGCGCGATTTGCGTGGCGTTGGGTGAGCGAAAGAACCAAGCGTTGTCGAGCCTTAGCCCGACTTGCCACGCCCCGCCGTTGGCTTGCACGTTGATGCGGTTGTAAGACAGACCCCAGTCATCGTTGGCGCGCGTCGCCACTTGGTTTTCGCGCGTATCGCGGTTGTCAAAGTTGTACAGCAACGTAGAGGTCTCGGTCACGTCGAACGCGACCGGCGTGCCGAGCACATCAACCGGCTCGAGCGCTCGAGCATGCGTGCTGAGGGAGCACAGCCCAACGGCCACCCCAAATGAACGCGCGTGGCTACTTCGGCAACGAATCATCGATGTACGGCCAAAGGATGCTCTCTTGGTCGCCGAGCAGCTTTTTTTCGATCTTCATCGTGCGCGCGTTGACCACCAAATTGAGCGGCGCGGTGTCCGCTGGCGCGTACGCCCCAAGCTGATAATCCGGATCGAGCAGCATCGGGAAGTTGGATTTGAAGGTTTCGACCCAGGCGGCTAAGTCTTTTAGAGAGGCCGGATCGCGCTTGGCGTCCTGAAATAAGGTGCCCACGATGCGCAGGCCGCGCGCGGCATATTGCTGGTTTTTTGCAGCCAAGCCCTCATGTTCGGTGCGGCAGGCCGAGCACCACACGGCGGAAGTGTCGATCAGGATGAGCTCGAGCCCTTTGCTGCCCGTCGGGTCGTAGTAATCCGAGAAGGCGATGTCTTGCAGTGCGCTTTGGTCGTGACTGCTCTTGCTGGGCTCGCGAAAGCCTTTGAAGCAAAGGTTGGCGACGGTGTCGCCTTCCTCCGTGCCGTAGGGACCCTCCGCGTAGTCCGCAGAATCACAGCTGCTTTGTCCCAAGAGCTCGGCCGGGATCGTGGGGGTATTGCTGCCACAAGCGACGAGCAGTGCTGAGCACATGCCTAGGCCGGTGCGTCGCAGAGTTAGCCAAGGAGCCGCGCGGAACATGGCTATTTTCTGCGCACGGCGATGGCTGACAAGATCGGAATGCCGCCGCTCGTGGTGTGGATGCTGCTCCCGTCGGCGCTGACGCTGCCCTCCGCAACTTTGACCCATGTGCCATAAGGCGCCCAGGCTTGGTCGGCATTCAGCCCTTGAATGAACACCTCCACCTCAGTGCCGCTTGGCCAGTCGAGGCTGTTTGCCAGGTTGAGCTGAGCCGCCGGACAAAACGTGGTGCCGAGCGGGGCGAGGGCATAACCGAGCTCGAAGCCAAAGCTGGGATCCAGCGCCGCGCTGCTGTCCGCGATGGGGATCGGAACACTGCGAAAGACCAGATCCGTGTCACTGTCGTAGGTCAGCGTGTCGTGAACGGTCTGGGTTCCCTTGGCCAGCGAGAGCGTGACGTCGCCGTTGCTCACTTTCCCGCTCTTGGGGAACGCGGCGCCTTCTGTGACGGGAGGCAGTGGTAGCGCGATAATCGTGCCGAGGTCTTGTGAGCTCTCGGCGCTGAGCGGCGCCGCGAGCTCGGCGAAGTCGAAGCCGTCGCCGTACTTGAACGCGGCTTGCGTTAGCTTGCTGTGCGGCTGAACGACGGTCTTGCCGTCTTTGCCACTCGTGCCGTTGAAGCATAGATCCGTGCCGCACACCTGCACGGGAAGGTTAGCCACCGCCTTGCCGGCTGGATCGGCAAGCAGTGCGTCGACCTCGTTGATGGTGACTGCTGCGGCGTCTGTTGAGTATCCGGGTGCGGTGCACACCACGGGGACGGCGGGCTTTCCGTCATCGCTCGCTGTGCTCGAGGAGCAACCGAGCACGAGCAGCAAGCTCAACGGGGCGCAGGCGAGCGAGATGGCGGCGAGGTGCACTCGCGCAGCGTACACAACGCTGCGCTACGCCGCCAATGCGGGCCAATTCGGCTTGTTTCTCGGGTATTTCGCGGCGCGTTCAGCTCAGAAAAATACGCCCATGTACCAGCGCAGGGTTTGCGCGGTGTTCAAGCTGGTCGAGCCGTCGAAGGTCGCCTTCTGGGCGGTAGTGTAGCCCAGGCCTGCCATCGGGAACAGCACGCCGTACTCGAGCTTGGTGAAGAAGCCACCGCGCTTGCTCGGGTCATCGTTGAGCGCGCCATCTTTGGACTGGAAGTATACGTTGGCGTTGAGCTCGACACCGAGGTCGCGGGCGTGACCCGGCGCTTGCTCGAACTGGGAAGCGCGCGACCAAATGGCAGCGAAGCTGCCACCGAGCTTTTGGCCCGAGCTATCCTTCAGGAAGTCATAGCTGACGCTGGGGCGGAAGTAGTACGTGCCCTGAACGCGGCTCAGGATGTTGCGGTACAGGATCAGATCGATGGTGTACGCGGGGTTGAAGCGGAAGGTGGAGTCGGTACGATCACCGTGTTGATCCTGCGCGCCGGTCAACGGTGGCGTCAGGCCCTGCGTGTCCGAATCACCGGAAGCCCAACCGAAGTTGAAGCCCAGGTGTAGTTTGTCCTCGACCAAGTTCTGCGCGAGCTCCGTGGCCAAGCCGTACTGGCGGATCTTGTAGCCGATGTTCTGGGCCGCTTTTTGACCGTCGTTGATGTTGTCGAGCTGGCCCTGAATCGTGACCGCTTCCATCTCGAAGCGGAACTTCTTGTACAGGAGCTGCAGCCAGAGATCGGGTGTCCAGGCGGTCGCGCCGCGACGGGAGAACTTGAGCTCGTCGGTAGCGGTAGCCGGTGAACAGCCAATTGCCGCTGCGCCGTCCGAGCACGTGCCTGATAGGTCGTCAGCCAGTAGTTGATGGCGGTATTGAACCTGCAGGCCGCCGTTGATCACTACGTCGCCCTTGGCCAAGGCGAGGCGCGTCAGCTCGCGGCTCTTGCGGTGCGCGATTTGCAGCGTGTACTGCGTGACGTCGTCCGCCTGCGCGAGGTCGTAAGGCTGGCCCGTTGGGATGCGGAAATTGTCGCTCGTGGCGCCTTCATTGACGAAGTCCCACGCACCAGTGACGTACAGATCCAGCGGCTTGATGCCGGTGGTGAACTGAATGCGGTCGATGCTCGATTGGTAGTTGTCGTCGTAACCGTCGCCCGCGTTGTACAGCATGCCCAAACCCCAGTGGTTGGGCATGCGGCCGAAGCGCAGCTCGCCGACCGGTGTCGCATATTCAGCCCAAGCGCGCTTCACCACGATGCTATCGCGCAGGCTGTTCACGCCTGAGGTGGGGGCGGCGGTGTTGTTGGAATTGAAGCTGAGCGGCGTGTAGCCACCGCGCGCCGCGACGGCGACACCGCTCGTGGCTTTACCGTTTGCGGCGGTTGAGGTCGAAACGGTGCTTTGGTATTCGCTCGGCGTCGACCCGAGCACCACGTTATCCAGCAGGTCGATCTGGGTGATGACCCGCAAATTGTCCGAGATATGCAGTTCGGGATCTAATCGGAAGCGCAGGTTGGCGCCGGCTTGCGTGCCGCTCTTGCAGCCGAAGCTCGCGTTCGTCGCGGCCGTGTCGCTGCCGTTTCCTGCCTCGTCTTGAGTGCACTGCGATGAGGGGCCGTGCGGAGTACCTGCCACGTCCGTGAAATAATGATCCGCCGGGCGATAGAACGGGCTGCTTCCCGGTATGTCCCTGCGCCCCAAACTAAATTGATAGAACATCTCCGCGCGCACGCGGAAGTTGCCGTGCAGCTCCAAGAGCGGCCGCGCGTGAGTCCACCAATCTTCAGCGAACACTTCACGCTCGCCGGACTTGTTCGCTTCACTCGGGCGCTCGTTGTTTTGGCGGCGCAGCTCGGCGGCGTCATTGCTCGGTTCTGGCCACGCGGGCAGGGGCGCGAACGAGCCGCTGGGGGCTCCGGGCGCGGGCCCGGCGGCGTTGTCAGCCGCGTTCGGGGTCGTGGTGGGATCGGCGGCAGGCGCCGCTTCCTCAGCTTGGGGGGCTGGCGCGGGCGTGGCGGTAGGGGCCGGCCCTGCGGGAGTGCCCGCAGGTTTCGGCTGCGCTTCCGCGAGCGCCGGGGTGACCAAAAAACCGAGCGCAATTAAAGAGGCAACGGAGGCTTGTTTCATGCGGATCTTCGCTATCTTCCCGGCGGCAGACGGGGGGTTTCGCACGCGCGGCGGAAGACTGTCAACCGCGCGGCCAAGAGCGTCAGAAAGCCGGCCTTTGCGGGCTATTTGCGGAACGCTGCGATGATGCCGGTGCCCATTCGTGCCGCCTCCTCGGCCAGCTCCGGGGCCGGGATGGCGAGCCCGGACATGGTCTTGGCCACCTCCGCGAGCTGCTCCTGCAGCGACCAGCCTGGGCTCGCGGGCAGCCCGAGGGCGCTACGGAATGCCTCCCCCAGCTCGATCGCGGAGCCATAGCGAAGCGCGGGGTCTTTGGCCAAGGCTCGGGCCATGAGCATGTCCAACACGGGCGGCGCCTGCTGGATCAATGAGCTGAGCGGGGCAGGGGCATCTTCAATTTGCGCGGTGCGCACCATCAGCTCATTGCGCTCGGGTGCATCGAACGGCGTGATGCCGGTGAGCATTTCGTACAGCACGATGGCTGCCGAATACAGATCCGAGCGCGGATCGAGGGGCCTATTGAGCACGGCCTCTGGTGACATGTATGCGCCGCTGCCGGGCGCCATACCGCCCGTGTTCTTGGCTTCTTCAGCGGAGATCTGCGCGATGCCAAAATCAGTCAGTTTCACCACGCCATCACCGCGCACGAGCAAGTTCGCCGCCTTCACGTCGCGGTGCAAAATGCCGAGTGCGTGAATGGATGCCAGCGCGCCGAGCAACTGCGCGAAGTAGTGCCATGCCTGTGCGAGCGGGAGCGCGGGGAGTGGGCCGCGTCGCGATTCCAGCCGCACGCGCGCGATCAATTCATTCAGCGGCTCGCCGTGCACGAGCTCCATGACCAGCGCGAGCTGTCCGTCGAACTCCGAGAGCCCGAAGAAATGCACGATGTTCGGGTGCGACAAACGCGCGAGCGCGGTCGCCTCACGCAGGAACAGCTTGCGCGCGCGCGCTTTGCCTTGCAGCAGCGGATGCAGCAGCTTGATCGCGATGGGGTGTGGCGGCGCACCGCCGAACCGGCCGGCGGGATTGTAGTACAGCCACGCGCGATAAACGACGCCCATGCCGCCCTCGCCGATGAGGTGACCGAGCACCGCGCGGCCCCAATCCTCCAGCTCGAGCTCAGCGCCCGGTCCGATGACGGGCTTGGAGCGCGTGATCGGCTGCCCGCAATGCGGGCAAAAGCGAGCCTCGTCGACGACGGTGCTCCTGCACGCAGAACAAACTGCCACGGTCGAAGCATATCGGAAGCCAAAGCGCGCTGTCGACCGCTGCTCATCGCCGGCGACGGGCAAGCGCGGCTGGGGTGCCACTGGCGGCACGAACGAAACGAGACAGGCGTGCAGAAGCACGCGCCGCGCCGGCTGATCTGCCCAAATGTACGCGGCGGAAGCGGGATTGCGGAACGCGGCAGGTCTGTGGGAGTCTAACCTTCGATTCTGCCGTGTTCGCCTTTCGCATGCACGGCGGTAAATCAGGAGGAAAGCACAGTTGCTTCGCAAACTTCGCTCGTTGCTCGCGCTTCCGATGGGGTCTGATGTTCGTGTTCCGCGCGCCGCGCGGGGAACATGGTGCGTGGCGCATGCCTCCCTCGCCTTGGCCGCCTTTGCCTACGCTCCCGCTGGGCACGCGCAGACGGTGAGTGGGGACTTTGCGCTGCAGCGCTTCGATCCCGCTGCCGGCCCGCACAATTACTTCAGCACGCGCGGCGCACGCACCGATGGGAACATGGTGTGGAGCGCGGGCTTGGTTGCCAACTACAGCTATCGCCCCTTCGACGTGCGCACCTGCGTGGTGGACGACGCAACCGACCGCGCCAACGGCAAAACTTGCAGTGATGCGGACGTCGCGCGCAACATTCGCACCTTGCGCGTGATCGAGAACGAGATCACCGGCAACTTGCTGGGCACGCTCACCCCAATTCCGCGCCTGCAGTTGGCGTTGAACGTTCCGGTGTCTTGGGTGAAGGGGCAGGGGCTCGATCCCATTACGCACTCCAACACCACGAGTGGAGTGAACAGCGTCGGCGTGGGTGACGCGCAGCTGGAAGCGAAGGTGCGCATTCACGGTCAGGTGACCGACCCATTCGTGCTGGGCGCGGCTGCCTTCGTGAGCGCGCCAATCGGTCACGCGATGGCCAAAGGCGACTACATTGGCGATACGCTCCCGAGCGCGGGCGTGCGTTTGATCTTGGACGGTGAGAAGGGCCCACTTTCAGTGGGCGCGAATTTGGGCGGCGTTTTCCGGGACAAGGCTGAGGTCGGCACCTCCACCGTCGGCTCGGAGGGGCGCTACAGCGTGGCCGCCGGGTTCCGCATCAGTCCGGTGATCCGAGTGTTGGTGGATGGCTTCGGCACGACGCGTTTCTCCGCCACGCAGGGTGAGAACACGCTCGAGATCGACGGCGGATTTCAGTTCTTTCCGTTGAGCTCACCGATCGCGATTTCGCTCGGTGGTGGCAGCGGAGTGGTTCAAGGCGTAGGCGTGCCGAAGTTTCGCGGCATTCTGGGTCTGACCTACGCGCTCGAAAAGCGCGACCGTGATGGGGACGGCATCGACGATTCGGCGGACCAATGCCCGACCGAGAAGGAAGACTTCGACGGCACCGAGGATTCGGACGGCTGCCCGGACCCGGATAACGACCTCGATACGATCCCGGACAAGCTCGATAAATGCCCCGATCAACCCGAAGACCAAGACGGCTTCGAAGATCGCGACGGCTGCCCTGATCCGGATAACGACAAAGACGGCATTCCGGACGTGTCCGATCAATGCCCGAACGAGCCCGAAACGAAGAACGGCTACAAGGACGACGACGGTTGCCCAGACGAAGCCGATAAAGACAACGACGGCGTGCCCGATTCACGCGACAAATGCCCGGACGAGCCCGAAGACACGGACGGCTTCCAAGACACGGACGGCTGCCCGGATTTGGACAACGACAACGACGGCATCCCCGACGCGCAGGACGAGTGCATCGACGAGCCCGAGACGAAGAACCACTTCGAAGACGAAGACGGTTGCCCGGACGATCCCAAGGCCGCCAAAACGAAGGCGAAGTGAGCTCACGGCTCGCTTTACTTGTGGCAGCACTGTTGCTGCCGCTGCCCGCCTGCGGCGCTATGAATAGCGCCGGGGCGAGCGGGGCCGCCGAAGAACAACACCCGCTTCTGGGAGCGCCCGCGCCGGCGTTCGAATTGGCCTCGCCCGACGGGAAACAGAAGGTGAGCCTCGACCGGAAGCCCGGCAAAGTGACGGTCGTGGACTTCTGGGCCACCTGGTGCGCGCCCTGTCACGAGTCCTTCCCGGTTTACGAGCGCATCTCCGAGCAATACGCCGGCCAAGTGGTGGTGATTGGCATCAGCGTAGACGAAGAGCCCTCGGGCATCGCGAAGTTCGTGAAAGAAACGGGCGCGAAGTTTGCGATTGGCTGGGACGAAGGCCAGCTAACTTCCAAGAGTTATCAGCCGCCGACCATGCCCACGAGCTATGTGATCGACAAAGCGGGCCTCGTGCGCTTCGTGCACTCCGGCTTTCACTCCGGTGAAGAGCAGGAGCTGAAGGCCGAGCTCGAGTCGTTGCTCAAGTAGCCGCTCGCCGGGCCTGCCCGGTGCGTGTGCTTCGTACCAGGCAGGCGCGGTGGGCTAGATGGTCCGTGTGCGGCGCGTGCCCACCTCTATTGCGCGGGGTCTGTGCAGACCTTATCGGCGCTGCAATCGGTAAGAGCCGCGAAGGATTCACTCAGGCCGTTATCGCACGCAAGGTCTTGCGCAGATTGCGCGCAGGCGTCGTAGCGGGTTTCGTTGATCTGCCCGTTGCCGCAGCGGTTCTTAGGCCAGAAGTCCGTCGCTTTGGTCTGGAAATCTCCAACGCATGCTTCGCGGGTCGCATAGCGCTGCCCAGCGCCGTACTCATTGCATTTTTCGTACACGTCACAGGCGTCGTTTGCGACTGAATCGATGCGACTCTGCAGGCTGGGTTCAGCCGGCGTGTTGTCGGTCGCATGGTTCCCGCTATCGGTAGCATCGCTACTGCATCCGATCGCAGCGAGGTTAAGTGCTAAGAAAGCGCCAATGATA
>JBDTYJ010000203.1:0-10596 GCA_040005755.1 Pseudomonadota bacterium | reverse complement strand
CGCTCACATCATCATTTACAGTACGGATTCCGAGGCCGACCGTGCCTTCTTCCGCACGTATTGAAGTTCGAGTCGGTCGACGCAGGTCATGGCTGGTTAATCTTCGCGCTGCCTCCAGCCGAGCTTGCCGTGCACCCGTCGCACGCCAACGACAATCACGAGCTAGCTTGCACAAGATTTGTGTCTGCCTCAGGGTGGTGTGCGGTACGGCCCCGGTTGCGGGTGGCAGCGCCGACCTGTTAGGCTCTGGCTACGATGAGGGTTGCAGTCGCCGGTGGCACCGGCGTAGTCGGTCAACATGTCGTTCGGGTCCTGAATGAATTGGGGCACACGCCTGTTGTGCTTGCGCGCTCTGCCGGAGTGGACCTGGTTACCGGCGCGGGCCTCGCCGCGGCGCTAACAGGCGCGGGAGCGGTAATCGACGTCGCTACGATTCGCACTCGGTCTGCCGAGAAGTCCGAGAGCTTCTTTCGAGCGGTCACGACGCACCTCCTCCGGGAGGGCCTAGCAGCTGGCGTTTCACACTATGTGGCGCTGTCCATCGTGGGCATCGATCGCGTGCCGCTTGGCTACTACGCCGAAAAAGTGCTGCAAGAGGCGCTGATTGCGCAAGGTGCGCTCCCGTGGACGGTGCTCCGTGCGTCGCAATTTCACGAATTTTCAGCGCAAATATATGAGGAGCTCAAGGTTGGGCCTGTGGTGGTTATCCCGCGCATGAAAACTCAGCCCGTGGCGGCCCGCGAAGTCGGCGTGCGGCTCGTCGAGCTTGCGCTGGCCCCAGCGGCGGCGCGTGTCGTCGATCTCGCCGGACCGCAGGAAGAAGAGCTCGTGGCAATGGTTCGCTCGTACGCGCGCGTCGTAAGAGCGCCGGGCACGGTGCTCGGTGTGCCCCTGCCGGGCGCGCTGGGCAGGGCCATGCGCAACGGCACATTGCTCCCAGGTGTGGGAACCATGCTGGGCGAGCAGACTTTTGCCGAATGGCTTCAGCTCACGAAGGGCCCGCCTCCACCGATCTGAGAATTTGAGAATTGCACCCGTGTTTCGCGGCGCTCCCGCACCGCGGTACGCGAAGAATCCCACCTCGAATCCGATCCGCACGAAACGCGCGGCGCCTCCTCACATTGGTCTACCTAACGGTTTTTTACGCGCAGTAGGGCGTCCCCAGGGGGCGTTCGTCGACCCAGGACGGGCCGCGTTGGATATTGGTAGAAGTTGTGGTCGTCGACACCATCGGTGATGCGTGCCGCGTTCCAAGTGAGCTGGTAACGATGAAACTCGTTGCAGGTGTCGGGGAGCGTCGTCTGGGCGCTGCGTGCATTGCCGCGCGTGTGATTGAACGCGCCGGTGTGCATGGTGGCGTGCACGACGCCGGGAGAGCTGCAGCGCGAGTAGCTCAAGGTTGGTGTCGGCGCGCGGTGTCGCCGCAATTTCCTCGGCGCTGGCCAAGCCCGGCGGACAAGTCGCGGAGCCCGCAGCGCCGCTGTCACCGGGCGTGGCGCCACTCGCGCCTGCGTCACCTCGTCGTGTCCGCAAAGGCGTCGGCATCAGTGCAGCCAGCCCCCCAGCAATTGCCGGCGCAGCTGGGCCGCGTCGGCGGTGGGCGCGTTGCATGCGCCGTGCACGCACACGTACGCGAGCGAGCCGCCGGGTGCGGTTTTGCGGGCGGCGGTGGGCATCACTCGAATTTGGTTGGGCGTGGGCCCAGCGCGACTGACTCCTACGCCCACCGCCCACGCTGGCAATAGCGAACGCCATGCTGCCCCGAGCGCAGCGTTGTCGCCAGCGATCACGACTTCGTAGAACGGCCCGTTTGCGAGTAACGCAGCGTCCAGCCAGCCCGCCATGTCGACGTTGTTCTGACGCATGGCGCCCGCATAGCTCGCCAGCGCGCGCGTGGCGGCTTGCTCCCAATCATCGCGGCCGGTCAACGCGGATAGCTTTTGCAATGCTGCGATCAGCGCAGCGTTGCCCGAGGGCTCGACGCCGTCATACGTCTCGATGCGCCTGCCGAGTGGCTCTTGGTCCGCGCTTGCCGTGAGGTACCACGCGCCGCCAGGGCTCGCGAAACGCGTCAGCGCTTCAGTCACGAGCGTGGTCGCCTGCTCGAGGTACAGCGCCACGCCAGTGGCTTGGAACAGATCGATCAAACCGTTGGCGAGCATGCCGTAATCGTCCAGCACGGCGGGGCTGCCGGGGCGGGTCTGGTCCGAGGCACGGAGCAGCCCGCCGTTGGCGGCGTGGTTCAGCGCCCACAGCGATTTTGCCGCTGATTCGGCCGCTGCGCGGTACTTATCGTCACCGGAAGCGCGGTAGCCCCAGGCCAGCGCGCTGAGCGCGAGGCCGTTCCACGCGCTGACTAGCTTGGGGTCGAATGCCGGTTGCACGCGCTGACGGCGCGCCTCGAGCAGCTTGCCGCGGCTGGTAGCCCAGAGCGGTTGCGTGCTGGCGCGTAGGCTTTCGCTGGCGCGAAACGTAGGAATGCTGGCGCCTTCGAAGTTGCCTGCCTCGGTGACGCCGAGCAGCGTTGCGATGCGTGCGCCGTCGGCCTCACCGAGCACGCTCCGAATTTGTGCGGGGTACCACAGGTAGCTCGCGCCTTCCTTGCCACCCGCATCCGCGTCGAAGCTAGAACCGAAAGCGTGCTCGGGCGTACCAAAATCCCGAAGCATGAAGTCGAGCGTATCTAGGCCGATGATCCGATACCGTGGCTCACCGAGTGCGGCCGCCGCTTCCAGGTACAGCGAGGCGAGCTGGGCATTGTCGTACAGCATTTTCTCGAAGTGCGGCACGGTCCAAGTCGGCTCGGTGCTGTAGCGGAAGAAGCCGCCCGCCACTTGATCGCGCAGGCCGCCTTCAGCCATGGCGGAGAGCGTTTGGCGGAGCGCGAGAGCCAACTCCGCGTCACCCCACTTGCGGTACGCATCCAGCAAAAAGCGCCACTTTATCGGAGTGGGGAACTTGCTACGCCCACGAAAGCCGCCTGATTGCCGATCCAGATTGCCGAGCGCGCTCCGTGCGAGCGCGTGCAGCTCTTGGTCGCTGAGCGCCGGCTGCGCGCCGGCAGGCTCGCTCGCGGCGATGCGTCGATACACTGCCGCGCCCTCATTTTCGACGGCGCTGCGTTGCGAGGTAAACTGCTGCGCGCCGGCCTGCACCAGCTCTAAAAATTCCTTGTGCGGGAAGTACGTGCCCCCGAAGAACGGTTGCAGCGAGGGCGTGAGCAAGACGGTCATCGGCCAGCCACCGCTGCCGGTCATGGTTTGCACTGCGGCCATGTACACGGCGTCCAAATCAGGCCGCTCTTCACGATCGACTTTGATGGAGATGAAATGCGCGTTCAAAAACGCCGCCACGTCGTCCTGCTCGAAGACCTCGTGCTCCATCACGTGGCACCAGTGGCAAGAAACGTAACCGATCGACAAAAAGATCGGTCGGTCCAGCTTTTGGGCCAACGCCAAGGCTTCCGGTCCCCACGGATACCAATCGACCGGGTTATGCGCATGTTCGCGCAAATACGCAGAAGCCGAGCCAAGGAGGTGATTGCCCTGCTGCCGAATGAACGCCGGACTGCGCGGCGGCGCTACCTCGGCGCTGGGCCGCGCGCGCGCTGCCGGCGCGGGCGTGCTGCGGCACCCGAGCACACCGAGCAGGACGAACGAGGAGAAGAATCGGAGAATGCCGAACACAGCCGCCAGGCCCACCGTGACTCCGGGGCACGCAAACCGCCGCAGGAAGCGGGCGATGAACGCGGCACCGAAGCGGGCTTTCGGGAGGCCAGGATCGGGATCGGGACCGGCGTGATGATCGGCGTCGGCCAAGGGTACCCGCCGAGTATGAACCCGTTGGCCGCGTCAGGGCTAGCCAGTCAATCTAGAGGTCTGAGTGACCTTCCGTTCCGTGTAGCCAAGCTATGGCTCAACTTGGTTGTGCGGGGTAGGGGCGGGCCCAACGGTGGCTTCGTGCCGCGGAAGTCCATGGTGAGGGTGCGCGTGGGCGCCGCGTTGAAGCAGCGCAGCTCGGGCCGAATCCCTGCGAGGTTTGAGCGCACGAGGAGATCTTGCAGCTCGACCAACGCGGCGTCGTCGCCGCGCACCCCCAGGTATCGGCGAGTCAGGAATGGCAGCTCGATGAACTGCGTTTTGCCGGAAAATTCAGCGTGGCCTGCGAGGGCCCGGCGCACACTGGGGAAGTCGGCGTCCGCCGGAGCGTTGCGGCTGAGCGTGAGGAGCACGAGCGTCTGGTGCTCGCACGACTCGCCTACGTCCGCGTCTAGCCCGCGAGAGAGCTCCGCGACTTGTTCTGCCGTTGGAGCGGACAGCGGTCGCTCGCTGAGGTTCGTGCGTACCAGAAAGGAGGAGTCCTCCGAGCCAACCGTGGCCCAGACGTCGTCGTTGCCGCGCACCCAAAGCGAGGTCACGTCTTGGTCTTTGCTAGCGGCCGTGAAGGCCGGTGCCGGTACCTGCGCCCAGACGGCGGCGTCGAGCGCGCCGCCCTGTGTTGCCCAGAGCTGGCCGTGTGACAGTGCCCAGAGTTTGCCGTCCGGCGAACGCTGTAACACTTCGATGCGGTCTATCGGGGGAGCTGGCAGAGCGCGCCAGGCATGACCGTCGAAATGCGCCAAATACGCCTCGCTCTTCGTCTCTTCGCCGTCGGAACGGTTGGCGACGCGCGAACCGGCAACGATCACGTCGTTGCCCGTTGTGGCCACGATTTCGTCGAGCGTTGCGCTCTCGATCTCGGCCTCCGACAGATGGGGCAACACAGTCGCGGTGCTCTGCGTTTTTCCGGCATCCCAGCGCAATATTGCGACGCCATGATAGTGCACGCCGTCTGCCTCGGTCGTGTCGCACAGCGAGCCGGTGAGGAACACCTCACCGCTGGGCAATGCGCGCATCGTTGTCGGTGAGATCCCGTGCACACAGCCGTTACCGTTCTGCTTTGTGTAACGGAACTGGGGCAACGCCGCGCCGCGCGCGCCTCCGACCTGCGTGAAGGCGAGCTTAGCTGCAGACTCGTCAGAGTCGTCGTCGACGAGCGCCAGCGTGCGTCCGCCACTCCAGCTGGAGATCGCGACCAAGTTCATGCCCTTGAGCAGTGAGTCCGCGTTCTGCCATTCGTTGCCGCCCCAGCGCGAGAGGACCAAGCGGCTGGTTCGATCCGCGTGGGAGAGCTCGAGCGCCCAGGCCGCGAGCGGCATGCTACCGACGACACGGGGGAATACGGAATACCGAGAGTGCAGGCCCTCGAGCAGCGCAGGCTGGATACTCACGCGCTCACCCTGAATGTCGAGTAGGAGCTCCTCCGTGCTCAAGAACGCGCCGCTGTCGTGGGGCGCGAGCTGCGCGACATAGCCGAGGCGAATGCCATCCACGAATGGGCTGGGCCCTGGGGCCTCTGCGGCCACGGGCGAGTTCGTCACTCCTGGGGGTGATGTCTGGTTCGCTCGCGGCTCGGGCGCTCGAGTGGTTTGTCGGGCGACCGTTGCATGCGCCGCCGGCGGCCGCTCGGCTTGATTGCAGGCAGTGAGCGCCGCGAGAAGGAACCAAGGCGTGTGACTGCGCAAGCTACGGATGTGCATGATCTTCGGTCCCTCTCCAGAGTGGCGGCAGCATGCCGCTGGCAATTTCGATCTCGCCGTCCAAAACGCTGTCTTGCTCGGCCTCGGAGCGGGGATGCTCGACCCTTTGGTAAGCAATGCGCCAGGCCACGGGCAGGGGGGTTACCGCGCCTTCGAGCGTCACATCCAGCTCGAGCGCTGAATTCGAGGGACGGTCGTCGCTCGCGACGTGACGCTGGGCCACGGAGCCCGTCCGCTCCTCGACCCAGTGCCGCGCGAGGTAACGTCGTGCGCTGCTGACGACTTGAAAGTCGGGCCCCACCGCCTCGAGCGAAACCTCCAGGCGGCGAAATAGATCACCGGTCGGAAATGCATGCCCAACACCAGCTGCCAGCAGCACGAAATGGACGCTCGCATCCGTGCTCCGTTCGGCGCGCACGCTGAGGGCGCCTTTGACGAATTCAGGGCTATGACCGCCTGGAAAAGCGTGACTGCGGTGCCGGCTCGCTCCCTCGCCCACGTTGGGCATGTGGCAGCTAGCGCAGGGCGTATCGCGCCTGTCCGAATGCTCGTGCTCGGTGAGTGTGGCCTGCATCAGCTCGGGCTTGCCGTGCCGATTCGGAAAGGCGAATTCATGGCACGAGCTGCACGCGCTCGTTCCCGCAAACGCGGCGCTGCGCGAGAGCGCGTGCGGTGCTGTATTGGGCGAGGCCGCGTTCGCAACCGCCAGCACGTGACTGTCAGTCAGGTGGCAAGTCACACAGCCGACGCCCAGATCCGCGGCTTGGGCGGGAACGGGTTGGAACGCGCTGGTTTCGGGCGCGTGGCAGCCTTGGCAGAAGGGCAGCGGCTCCAGCTTGAACGCGCGCTGATACGCTTCGTCCCGCTGCGAGCGGGCGTGGAAGGACTCGCGCCACTCGGCGGCGATTTGGGCATGGCAGCCCGTGCAGCTCGCGTTCAGCGTGCTGGCCTCGCTGGCGCTTCGTCCGCGGGGTGCAGGGCCCGGCATGAGCGCGCTCATGGTTACGGGCGGCGACACGCGCGGGCTGCCTGCATTCGGCGTGCACGCCGCAAAGCAGGCGCTGAGCCCGAGCCAAGCGTGCGTTGCCCAGAGCCCCTGCGCATTGCGGCGGGTTAGTCTCGGTTCTTCCGGCACGGGTGGCTGTTCATTCTGCACGGGTACTGGTGGAGCAGGTCGTTCAACGACCCCAGAGTGTGACAAGCCCCATCGCGTTTGTTCCAAACCGAACACCGAGCTCCGGCAGGAGCGAAAATACCGGGCTGAGTGAAGGGTGGCTCGAGCCCCACTCTACTACGCGGGCGACGGCTTTCGGCTTCCCTCAGCTCCCGAAAGCGATCACTGCAAGCGGTGTGTTGCCCACAGACGCCAATGCCCGCTATTGGGCCGCTCCGTCGCACGCCACGCTGAACAGGGCGTCCCTAGGGGGCGTTCGTCGACCCAGGACGGGCCGCGTTGTCACTCCCGCCTTTGCCCGAAAAGCGCGCGGCTTCGACATTTGGCAACGCGGCGCGGCGTTTTGCGCTTAGTTAAATGGGAGATGAACTTCGTCCCGCGCAGCGCCCTGGTCGGCTGTTGGCTGCTCTCATTCGTCGCGTGCGGGAGCAGTAGTTCGGGACCGGGAGACGATCAAGGCGGCGCCCTCGCCGGTGGCGGCACGTTGAGCGGCTCCGGCGGCACTGCCGCAGCGGGCGAGCCCGCCCAGGGAGGAACGGCGAACCGCGCCGGCGCAAGCGCCCTCGGTGGCGCCGGCGCCGAAGGCGGCGCAAGCCCGTCCGGTGGCGCGAACGCAAGCAGCGCTGGTGCGGACAGCGCTGGTGGAGGCGGCGCTGGGGCGAGCAGCGCTGGTGGAGGCGGCGCTGGGGCGAGCAGCGCCGGGGCAAGCAGCGCCGGGGCGAGCAGCTGCTCGGGCCCAGTCGGCACGATGTCCGGCGCACTCGCGACCGGCATCAACTTTCTCGATACGGACGGGCAGCGTGTGGATGCACACGGCGGCGGCATCATCCAAGTGGGCGGCACGTTCTATCTCCATGGGGAGTACTTCTCGCCCACCACGACGGACAATTATTTCAATGGATTTGCCATGTACTCATCGAAGGACATGGCCACGTGGAAGAACGAAGGCATCATTTTGCCACAGCAAGCGAACGGCGAGCTCGGCCCAAAACGCGCGGGGGAGCGTCCGCACATCATCAAGTGCCCGAGCAGCGGTGAGTTCGTGCTCTACGCGCATGCCGCCTCTGCAGACTATCAGACCGACAAAGAGATCGTGTTCGCGACTTCGGCGACCGTCAACGGCAAGTACGCTTACCAGGGACCGCTCAAGAACGCTTCTGGCGCCACGGTCGCCCACAGCGACATGACCGCGATCACTGATGGCGACAATGCCTATGTGATTACCGAGAGCGGTCACGTGTACACGCTAGCCAAGGACTGCCATAGCTGGCTTTCGGACAAGACGTACCCCGCAGTGAACGGAAACTCGGGCGGCGTGGAAGCGCCCACGGTGTTCAAAGCCGGCAGCACCTACTACTGGCTCGGCTCCTCCAAGACGGGCTGGCGCGCCAACAACAATTTTTACTCCACAGCCTCCGCCATCACGGGCCCCTGGACGTACCAAGGCTATCTCGCGCCCGTGACCGACCCCAGCAACGAAATTTCCGATCAACGAACGTGGCTCAGCCAAACCACCTGGGTAATGCCCATCACGGGTTGCAAAGGAACCACGTACGTTTATTGGGGCGATCACTGGGACGGCACCACGAGCACGGCCGCGCCCGGTAAGCACAACAACCTCACCACGTTCGTATTTCAACCGCTCATATTCACCGGCACGAAGATCTCAATGCCCAGCTATTTTGCCAGCTGGAAGCTCGACGTGGGCGCGGGCACTTGGTCGCAGTGAGCGCGCGGAGGCACAAGGAGCAGAGCAACAAATGATCCGAGAGTGAGAATCCACGATTTGAACTTGATGGGTCGTTCTATATCAACGTACCGGCGTTGCCCGTCGTGCACGTCGCAGAATTCGGGACTGGCTTCGAGAGTGTGGTAAGGTTTCGGATCATGCATGATTCGAAGTTGCGAAGGGCGGCGGGCTTCGATGCAGCAGCGGCTGCGCTGGGCGTGTTGTGGTTGGTCAGCGCGTGCGGAGGTGGCGGCGAGTCGGGCATCGGCGGGAGCGCTGGGGCGAGCGGCGCGGCAGGCTCGAGTAGCGCGGGTGCGAGTGGCGCGCTCGGTTCCGGCAACGCGGGGTCGAGCGGAGCGCTCGGTTCTGGCGACGCGGGGTCGGGTGCAGTTGCGGGCAGCGCGGGGACCGCAGGTGCGCTGACCGCTGGCAATCCCGACGGGTCATGTAGCGCGGGCATTCCGGCGACCGGCAAGCCAGTCAGCACCGCGAGCCCGACCAGTGTTGTCGGCGACGGCAGCCCGGCCAGCTGCAGCTTTGACGCTCTGAAAGCTGCCGTGGCGAAGGCGGGGGTGATCACCTTCAACTGCGGCCCGGCGCCCGTCACGATCGCTGTAACGGCCACCTTGAACATGCCGACCGACAAGAACACCGTGATCGATGGCGGCAACCGCGTCACGCTCGACGGCGGGAAGGCCGTGCAGATTTTGCGTTTCGACAGCGCGAACTTTCAAGCCAACGAGAGCACGCTGACCTTGCAGCACCTTGCTCTAAAGAACGGCAAAGCCACGCCCACGGAAGCCATTCCGGACGCGCCTGCGCCTTGCTCCCAAGGTTTCAATGACGGCGAGGGCGGCGCGCTGTACATGCGCGACGGCAACCTGACCGTGATCGATTCGACCTTCAGCGACAACCAGGCCGCTCCGCTCGGCCCGGACACTGGCGGCGGTGCTATCTACATTTTGGGCAGTAAACACGGCGCGTTGATTGTGAGCAGCAGCTTCACGAACAACTCGGCCAGCAACGGCGGCGGGGTTGGTGGCTTGTTCTCCACGCTCGCCATCTACAACAGCCTATTTACCGGCAACAAGGCCACTGGCCACGACGCGAACAACAACGAGCCCAGCAAGTGCTCAGCGATGAACAATGGGCAGAACGAAACCGGCTCGGGCGGCAACGGCGGGCCCATTTACAGCGACGGCAATTCAGTGGACGTCACGCTGTGCGGCGATCAAATCACCAACAACAGCGCCGGAATGAACGGCTTCGGTGGCGGGCTGTTCTTCACCAGCAATAACCTGATGGGCGTGCTGACCATCACTGACACTACCATGACGGGCAACACCGGCGGCTCATGGACCAACGTCTCCACCGGCAGCGTGACGAACGTTGGCACCGCTGTCGGCGTCAACGCCAAGAGCATCAGCGTGACGCACTCCACATTACAGGGCTATCCGTAATTCGGGGACAGCTGCTCGCTGTGTTGCTCTCTTGCGAGCGCCAATATCGATAAATCGTACCTTGACGCGCAAGTAGCGCGTTGAACGCAGCGAGCGGTCGGGCGCGGGCGCTTTGCCCGCATCCGTGCTGAAAAAGCAGCCTGTTTACGTTCGCAAGGCGGATTCCGACACTCAAACCGAGCTTGGTTGGACCTGTCAGTCGAGCATGCCTGTTGCGGTTACGCGCTTATCCGCGCGGCAAACCGGTCGTGATGACGAGCCTGGTCTGAATGCGGCTTCGTCACGCGGGGTGTGACGGACCGCATGTTGCAGTTTGGTTCTTTCCCTCGTCGCGCCCGCTTGCCGAGCGCATAGGAGACCTCGATGAATTACCGAATGGTATGTGGCGCGGCGTTGCTTTCCCTCGCGGCGTGTGGCGGTGCCGATGGCGCTTCAGGGCCCGCTGGGGATCCAGGCGCGATGGGAGATCCGGGTAAGCCGGGAGCGATGGGAGATCCGGGTGATCCGGGCGCGATGGGCGATCCGGGCGCGATGGGCGATCCGGGCGCGATGGGCGATCCGGGCGCGATGGGTGATCCGGGCGCGATGGGCGATCCGGGCGCGATGGGTGACCCCGGCGCGATGGGTGATCCGGGCGCGATGGGCGGTCCCGGCG
>JBDTYJ010000202.1:0-10617 GCA_040005755.1 Pseudomonadota bacterium | reverse complement strand
CGCGCAGGTAGGCGAGCACGTCCCGCACCTCTTTACGGTCATAGAAGGACATGCCACCCACCAACACGTAGGGGATGCGCGCGCGCCGCAGCTCGAGCTCGAAGGCACGCGGTTGCTCGTTGGTGCGGAAAAGAATGGCGACGTCGCTCGGACGCCAACGCAGTGATTCGTCGACGCCCTCCATGCGCTGACGCAATTCAGCAATCACCGATTCCGCCTCCAGGGTTTCGTTTTCCATCCGCAGCACACGCGGCGGCAGGCCCCCTTCCCGGAACGGGCGCAAGATCTTGTCGTGGCGCGAGCTGTTGTGCGCAATCAGCGTGTTCGCCGCCTCCAAGATCGGGGACTTCGAGCGGTAGTTGTCCTCCAGCCGCACCACCATGGCGTCGGGCCAATCCTTCTTGAAGTTCAGGATGTGGGAGACATCCGCCCCGCGCCAACCGTAGATGGACTGGTCGTCATCGCCCACGACGCAGAGGTTACGGTGCCCGCCCGCCAACGCCTTCACGATGCGGTATTGTGGCCCATTCGTGTCCTGATACTCGTCGATGAGCAGGTGATCGAAGCGCGTTGCCTCGGCAAGGCGTACGTCCGGGTGCTTGTCGAACAGCTCCTCCGTGGAAAGTAGCAGATCGTCGAAGTCCATCGAGCCGCAGGCGCGGAGCTGAACTTGGTACTTTGCATAGGCAGAGGCTGCGAGTTGCTCGCGATCGCCATTGGCAAGGCCCTCCGCCGCGTCGGGGCGAATGCCTTGGCTCTTCCAACCGCTGATCAGGTGCAACAGGTCACCGGGGCGGAGCTTGTCCGAGCTGACGCGAATGTCGCGCAGCGCGCCGCGCGCCAAGGTTTCTTGATCGCTGCGATCGTAGATCGCAAATTCTTTGGGGTAGCCGAGGCGGTCGGCGTGGCGGCGTAGGACGCGCACGCACAACGCATGAAACGTCGAGATCTCCGGCGGCTTGACGTGGCGCGGGCGCTTGCCCAACAAATGCAAGGCACGTTCGCGCATCTCGCGCGCAGCCTTGTTCGTGAACGTCACCGCCAGGATCCGATCCTGTACTTGACCGCGCTTGATCAGTTCGGCGATGCGAAAGGTAATGACGCGTGTTTTGCCGGTCCCGGCCCCAGCGAGCACCAAGAGTGGCCCCGCGAGCGTCATCACTGCGCTGTGCTGCGCGGGGTTCAGATCAGGGCGGCTCACGCTGTTTCCATAGGAGCGCTTGGGTCGCCGGATCAAGCTTGACGACGGCGAAAAACGCAGGCTTGGGGAAGGAGTGGAGCTTCACACGGAAACATCGGGTAACGGCCCGCGAATTCTGCTTTGTCACGGCTTCGGCGGCAGCGCTCGTAATTGGCGGATGCAGGCGCGCGCGCTCCGCGGTGAGTTTCGGGTGACGCTGTTCGACTTACGCGGGCACTCACGGAGCCCCGCGCCAACCGACCCGGAAGCGTATACGCCAGCCGCACTGCGGGAGGATTTGGACGAGCTGGTTCGCGCGGAGCACACTCCGGTGATTCTGGGCGGCCTTAGCCTGGGGGCCAAACTCATGCTCGAGTACGCAATCGAGCATCCCGAGCTGGTGCGCGCGTTGCTGTTGGCATCGTATCCGAGCTCGGGTGAGGTCGAGAAGCGTCGCACGTGGGCAACGGGCTTTGCTAATGCCATTGAGGCGCGCGGCTTGGACGAAGCGGGCGCCGAGTTCGTGTGGGGTGAGCGGTCGCGCTTCGACCCCAAAGGCGCCGCGCTCATTCGCCAAGGGCTCCTGGAGCATTCGCCATTTGCGCTCGCGCAGATCTTACGCCAAGTGTTGGCGCCTTCGCCTTCACCGCGCAGTATGGCGCTCGAACTGGGCAAATTAACCATTCCGACCTGCGTGATCGCCGGCTCCGACGACGCGGAGAGCTTGCCCCCGTCCCGCGATCTGGCCGAGCTGCTACCGAACAGCGAGCTGCATGTGCTCGAAGGCGCAGGGCACGTCGTGAACCTGACCCAACCCGCAGAGTTCGATCGCATTTTGAAGCGCTTTTTGGCGCCGTTTCGTGATCCCGCGTGAGGTAAGAGCCCACGAATGACTGAGTGGGTCGAGGGCGATCGACTTAGCGCGGATCACTAGCTGGAGGAGGCGAGTGTCGCGAGCAACGTGCTCCATAGCTCGCGAAGCTGAAACAGCCCCACGACGAAGAGCACCACGCCCACCCCGAACCCGACCACGGTGGTGATCTTGCCCCATTTGAGTTTGTTGTCCGCGTCCGCGAAATTACCGGCGTCCGCCGCCTGCATTGCCATGTAGCAAAACACGATGCCGATCACGCCGAACAGGCAGCCACAAGTCATGAAGCTGACCCCGCCTAGGATGAGCCAGGTTTGAGCCGCCTTTTTTACGGCGGGCACCGCGGCGGGCGCTGTTCGCGGACCGTAGCCTGCGGGGTAACCGGGCGGCGGCGCTTGGTAGGGTGCGCCTGCCGGACCACTGCCGCCGGGAGGCCCGTAGCCGCCAGGGCCCTGACCAGGCGGCGGCCCGTTACCCGCTGGCCCGGGCGGTGGGTAGCCGCCCGGCGGTGGGTAGCCGCCCGGCGGTGGGTAGCCGCCCGGCGGTGGGTAGCCGCCGCCTTGCGCAAAATGTGGCTGTTGTGCGTTAGGCATCGGTGGTGGTTCGAAATGGTGGCTCGCCCGCGTCAACGCGCGAGAGTAGGACAAAAGTCTGGTGTCGTTCCAAAGTATTTGCCGCGCAGGCGTCTTCGCCCGAGCGATGCACGCCGCAGGCCGGCTCTTCGTAGCTGCGGCCCTCAGCGCCTGCGCGAAGCACGACGTTGCGGCCAGCACGACGGTTCACCAGGCGTACGCGCGCGGTGACCGCGTGGTCGTGGAGCAGGCGGCGGCTGAGTTTTTCGAGGGTCGCGTGCTCGCGGTGCAGAGCGACCAACTGCGCGTGCAAGCCACGGGCGGAAACGACTCCTTGAACGTGGTCGCGAGTGACGTTTATCGACTCCCGCCCGAGCCGCGGGAGCTAGTACCGAACGCGCTGGTCATTTGCGGGCGCGCCGAGGCGTGGTCACCTTGCCGGGTACAGAAGCTGATGGGCGAGTCTGTCACGCTCAGCGCGGCCACGGGCGAGGCTTTCGCGTTGCCCCGCGAACGCGTGCTCGTGCCCTCCGCGCTCACGGAGCTGAACTTGAAACGTTACTTTGCCCGCAAGGAGGGCGAGGTGAGCTTTTCACGCAGCGCCGTGCTCGCCGGTAGCCCGAGGCCCGAGCCGGGCTGGCATCCGAGCGTGCACGAACGGCTCCTGGTGCAACTCGGCAGTGATTGGTTCACGGGTTACGTGCGCGAGCTCGGCGACGACAGCGCAGTGCTCCAGCTGAACGGTGGCCAGCGCAGCGCAACTGTGTCGTTCTCAGCGCTCACCGCGGAGCCGCCCTCCGCATTCACGACCGAGCTGCGCCATGGGGATTTCGTGCTGCTACGGCCGGCGACAGCGTCGGAGCCGTGGGCGCGCTGGCAGGTTCGTGTCGTCGACGGCACGGAGATCAAGCTGCTTGGCGCTGGCGGGGCGCAACGCTCGGCGTCCGTGCGTGACATCGTGCCGCTCCGCCCGTGAGTCCGAATGCTCAGCGCTCTGGCGTCGACGTGCGGCTCGTCGAGAGCGCTTCGCCATGGCCTTGCGCCACGCGGAATTCCGCGCGCGCGTGCAGGGTGCCGCCGCCATTTGCAGCGAGCGCGCATGCTCGTGCGCTCGTGACCACGGTACCGCGGGCCAGCGCGAGCTCCTCACCGCTGGCGCTATCGAGCAAGCGCACTTCAGCGCCCGTGCTGCCCGCTGCCAGCGCCAACGTGACCTCGATGCAGCGCGCCGCGGGTACTACAAAATCCTCATGATCCAAGTGCTCGGGGCTCAACTCGTGCCGGGTGACTTTGCCGGCCTGTGCGCCGCTCCGGATCAGCCCGTGCTCCAGCATGTGGCTCAGCAAACGCCCGGCCGCGAGCGGGGAGCTGACGAGAAGCGGCGGAGCTTCAGGTTCCGCGCGCATCTCGATGCTATACTCTCCGGGCCGCGACAGGCTTTCGGTGTCGAGGCGAGCTTGGCCGCCGCCGGTGCAGGCGAATAACACCGGGCTCGCGTGCGGCTCACTCTCCGCGATCAACGAATCGTCTGCACTCCACAAACGCACCGAAACGTCGCGCACCGGCGCGGCCGAGAGAATGTCCAAACGAGCACAGCCTCTTGGCAGTGCGAAGGTGGCGCTATCGAGTCGCCCAGGCTGCAAGGAGCCTGTTTTCAGTACGCTGACGTTCCGGTAGCCGAGGCCCTCCAAACGCGTCGCGGTTTTCTGATGCGCGTCGGCCAGGGTTCCGGCCTCATAGCGTTCGAGCCGCCACGCATCGTCGATGTCGTTGGAGGTGCCCGGAGCGGTTTGCGACAACACCAACACCGCCACGCCACGACCACCCTGAGGACGAAGCTCGAAGCTTACGGTGCTGTTCAATGGAGAGCACACCACCAACGAGCGATCACGACCTAAGGCCGCTGCTCGGCCAAGAGTTTGGCCGTTTTCATCCTGCGCCGTGAGCTCAAGGTGCGACAGCTCGTCGCTGGCTAGCACCAAAGCGCTCAGACAACGGTTCTCTTCCACCGTGGCGCTGATGCGGGTCGGGATGCGCGCGTCGAGCGGCAGCGCGACCCGTCGCACGTCTTGCCATTGGCCACCCATGCGCTTTCGGTGTTCGGCGATGCGTTCGGCGAGGCCCGGCCATGTTGCGAGCCGGGAGTCGAGCTCGGCTTGGCTGTGACGCGCATGATACGCGGCCGCTGCGCGCTCGGCGTCCTGAGGCGGCATTCGCTCGACGCCAACGGCGACTAGGCCGTGACCCGCAGCAATGCGCGCAGCGACGTACACCCGCTCGGGGTGTGGCGGGCAGATGAGTAACGCGGGTGTTTTGTCGGCGCCCTCATCCATCCCGAGCACAGCGCCGTCTTCAGCGAAGGCCGAGAGATCGAGATCTTGAATCGTGTCTGTGCCGCGGGCGATGAACACGGCGCACGACTCCAGCGGCAAATCAACGAGCGCCGCAACGCGGTCTCCCGCCACGCCTGCTTCCACCGTGATGACCTTGCTCTCACGCTCCGGGCGAAACCAGGTGCGGACATTCGGCTTGCCCGCCGCTTTCCCGAACGGCGCGGCAGTTTGCAGTGCGCTCCGCGAAGTGACGGCACGGGTGCAACTGAGCGCATTGAGTGCGCTGAGCCCAAGTACTAGTCGTAGCGCTCGGTAGTGCTTCACTGCGCTGCCTCACCGAGCCGGCTGCGGCCGGTCTCCCAAATAGCCAGGAGCCAGGCCAAGTTTGAGCCTTCACCGCCCACCTCCAACGTTGCGCGCCGCGCGCCGTGCGCGCAGAAGGACAACCCCGTGCCGCCCGCATCCGCAGCACCGCGCGCCGCCTCACCCGGCGCATGCGCCAGCGCGGTCAACGACAAACGCGCCGCTTCGCCGCGGACCGGGATCAGGAGCGCGGTGTAACAAGCGTCCGGCTCGGTTTGGAACGGCACTGACGTCGTGCCTTGCACGCCCAAGGCGTCGTACAGCGGCGGGCTCGGCAGAGGCAGGTGCAAACCGCGAGCCAGCTGCGCGAACCGACCGCGCGCGGCGCCGCCCCAGGCACGCCGCAATCCGCTGGGCAATGCCCAGTGTGCGCGCGTCAACGTGAGCGGCAAACGCGCCGTGGCGCCCACGAAGCGCAGCTCCAGCAGCAACGGTTCCCCCGTACAATAACTCAGCGCGGCATCTGCGTTGTCCGCGCGATCCAAGGCGACCGGCGCGCCGCTGTTCGGCTCGACCAACTCGAGATCCAGATCGATCGCGGGCGGCGTCGTCGTGGGCGCAGACTCGGCGAGCAAGGTAAGCTCGTGGCAGCCGGGGTCGAGCGTGATGGGCATCCCTCCTGAGCCATCTGCGCCAGCCAATAGCGTCGCGCGCTCGAAGCTTTGCGCCCCTTCGCGCCGTGCGCGTGCGGACAGGCGCGCGAGGCGTTGGCTGAGCGGCGGGAGCGCGGCCGGCCCGCCTGGGTCGCCCAACGAAAGCTGCTCGCCCGGATCGCGCGCCGGCAGAATTTCCGTCAATTTCGCGGTGCTAGCGTGCGCGGTGCTGACCAGGGTCTCGAGCACGGCGCGCGGAGAGCGCATTTCCACGACCATGCTCGCCAGGAAGGGCTTGCCTGAACCGCAACGCGTAACCTCCGCGGCGCCCGCCGCGCTGGCTTCGGCGAACGCGGTGCTGGGCGCGCCGGGATCGAAGCGCGAAAAATAGATCAGGAAATGCGTCTCGGGCACGCCTAAGAGAGACACCGTCACGCAACTGTCGGCCTTCTCGTCGAGCAACTCTGGCGCGAGCGCCACGGGCAGGCGCTCGCCGTGCTCCAGCAGGCGTGGCTTCAAGCGCACTACGCGGCCATCGGACGCACGCGCCGTGCTCAGCGCTTGCACGTCAGCGCGAAGGTCCGCGCTTGCGGGCACCGCCCAGCATGACAGGCCCAGTAGGATTCCGAGCCGGTGATGCCACTTCATGCCCGTGGCGCTAGCTTAATCCAGCTTGGTAAACGGCGCCTCGACGAAGGCATTCGTTGGGTTATCCCAGATAAACAAGCGATGCGCGCTGACCTCGCCCTTGTCGACCGCGGTCACTAGGTAGGCGAGTTGGTAGCTCGGGCTGCCGGTGTTGCCCATGGTCATGCTCGCCGCATCTTCAGCGCTGAAGTACGAGCCGCAGTCCAAGTGGGAGTGAAAAAAGACCTTCACCGGACGCCCGAGCTCCGCGCCCTCGGCGATCGCGCGTTCGAACTTCAGGGAGTTGATCTTGAAATACTCACGGCCGGTACGCGGGTGCCCCTCAGGGTCCACCTGGTGATACTTGTTCGCCAGATTTTCTAGCTCAACCGCCGTGTCCGCCAGCAGCGGGTCCGACGCCGGCCCGGCAATGTAGCCGCAAGCCTCTTCATCCCGGGCATACGCGGCGATCCCCGCGCGCTCGATTTCACGCAGCGCGCTGGCCGGGATCCTCACGCCGCCTGCAATCCATGCGGTGTCCGTCATCGGGTGCTCATTTCCGCGCCTACCACAGGTAGCGCTTTTCCCATTTCATAGGCGCAAAATAGCGATCGCCGCGATCGCAGGCGATGGTGACGACGCAGCCGGTGCGCCCCGCTTTGTGCAAGCGCTCGGCGAGCTTGACCGCGCCGAAAATGTTGGCGCCGGTCGAGTGCCCGACGTGTAAGCCTTCTTCGAGCGCCACGCGATCCGACATGTCCCAGCCGTCTTCGGTGGATACGGGCATGATCTCGTCGGGAACGCCCGAGTCGTAAATGGGCGGCACGATGCTCGAGGCGATGTGCTTCAGCCCTTCGAGGCCGTGAAGCGGCTGATCTGGCTCGATGGCAACGCAGTGGATCGGGCGCGAGTGCGTGTGCAGACGGCGCGTCGTGCCCATCATGGTGCCGGTCGTGCCGAGACCGGCGCAGAAATGCGTGATTCGGTCACCGAGCGCGTCCAAAATCTCCACACCGGTGCCATCGTAGTGGGCGAGGGGATTGGACGGATTTGAGTATTGGTCTGGGTAAAAGTACTTATCCGGATTCTCAGCGACGATCTTGCGGACCAGGCGAATCGCGCCGTCCGATCCTTCTAGCGGATCGCTATAGATGAGCTCGGTGCCGAAGGCCTGGGTAATGTCCTTGCGCGCTTTGGTGACGTTGCTCGGCATCACCAGCTGCACTCGATAACCGAGCGCAGCACCCATGAGCGAATAAGCAACGCCGGTGTTGCCGCTCGTGGAATCGATCAGGATGCGGTCGCTGGTCAGGCGACCGTCTTTGATCGCGTCGAGCATCATGCGCATCGCCGGGCGGTCCTTGACCGAACCACCTGGGTTCATGAACTCGAGTTTGACATACACCTCCACGCCGGGGGCAGAGCGGGCTACCTTCTCCAAGCGAATCAGTGGGGTGTTGCCGACTGCATCCAAAACGGATGAAAGACGGCGTGAACGGGTTAGGCGAATGCTCATCTTCGAACCGTATCCAGGCCCAAAATATTGCGAATTTGCGCGATTGCGCGCCATGCGCCAGCGGCCTGTCGCCGGCTGCTTGGGTGCCGGAATAGCCCGCCGTGCGTGAACGCTGACGCGGGCTCTCCCGGACGAATCGAAAGCCGCTGGATCCCCGCTCGGTGCAAGTACAAGAACTCCGTCAGGCTGCCGTCCGTGCCGCGCACCTCGAGCGTGGTGGCAGTCAGGCGGGCTTGGCCCAGTTCCCCGACCTCAGGCAATCGGATCTGACGCGTGAGCGGGTGCTCTTCTTCCATCAACCGCCCGCGATTGCCGGAACGATGCTGATTTCGTCAGTCGGCTTGAGCTGAGTGCCCAGGCCATCCAAGAAGCGGATGTCTTCGTCGCCCACGTAAATGTTGACGAAGCGACGCACGCCCTTGTCGTCGAGCAGGCGCTCGCGAATGCCCGGGTGGTTCTTCTCCAGGGTCTCGATCACGTCTTTGACGGTGTCCCCCGCGGCTTGCACTTGATCTTCACCGCCGGTCAGCACGCGGAGGGGGGTCGGGATACGCACAATTGCCATGTAATGCTCCTTCTTTTATCGGGAATCAGGCCGCACAGCTTGCGGCTGTGTAGCGGTCGTAAGTGATGTCTTGGATGTTGCGCTCGGGGCCGCATAACGCGCACTCGCTCCGCGCCGTCAATGAAAACTCACGCGCGCGGTCGGCCCCGGCGTCGTAACTAATGAAGGAGCCGAATAACGCGCGGTCACCGAGCAGAATGGACAGCGCACGATCCGCCATCAACGCGCCCGCGAAACCGACGACGGGACCGAGCACGCCGGCCTCCGCACAATTCGGCGCATCCCCAGCCGGCAGGTCTTCGAACAAGCAGCGGTAGCAAGGCGCGCCCTCTGGGGCGACGCTGAGTACCGTGGCTCGCAAGCGCACCGCGGCGCCGTGCACCACGGCGCGACGCTCCAGGTAGCATGCGTCCGCACACAGGAACTTGGTCGCAAAGTTGTCCGCGCCCTCCAGCACGACGTCGACCCCCGCTACTAGCTCACGCGCGTTGTCGGGCAACAGGCGCGAGCGCACGAGCTCGATACTGCCCGGGCGAGCACCAGCGCGATACAGCGCCTTTTGGGCCGCGTTCAGCTTGTGAGTGCCAACGTCCGCCTCGCTGAACAAAATTTGGCGATGCAGGTTCGTGGTCTCCACCAGATCATCGTCACACAGCACGATGCGGCCCACGCCGGCTTCCACCAAGGCCAGCGCCGCCGGGCAGCCGAGGCCACCGACGCCGACCACGAGCGCCGACTTGTGCTGGAGCGCGCCGCGCTCAGGACTTGAAATACTCATCGAGACTGAAATAGCGCTCACCGGTGTCACACAGCATCGTGACCACGTTCTTGCCTTCGCCCAGCTCGCGCGCGACCTGGAGGGCCACCGCGACATTTGCGCCAGAACTAATGCCTGCCAAGAGCCCTTCACGCTTCGCCAAGCCGAGCTTAGTTTCGTAGGCGAGGTTGTCAGTCACGGTGCGTACTTGCGAGACGACTTCGGGATCGTAGTTGCGCGGGACGAAGCCAGCAGCAATGCCCTGAATCTTGGACGGGCCGCGCTCGCCGCGTGAGATGGTCGCGCAGGATTCGGGCTCAACCGCGATCACGAGACAACTTGGGTACAACGCGCGAAGCGCGCGACCGACGCCACTGATGGTGCCGCCCGTGCCCACAGCGGCCACGAACGCATGCACCGGCTCACCGCCCAGCGCGTGCACGATTTCTTGTGAAGTGGCAAGGAAATGGGCGTCCGGATTGGCTTGATTTTCGAACTGCTGCGGCATGAACGAGAGCGGGGTCGCGGCGGCAATTTCACGCGCCTTGGCGATCGCTCCCTCCATCTGCAGGTCTTCGGGGGTGAGCACGACTTCTGCCCCAAAGGACTGCAGCAACTGGCGCCGTTCGAGGCTCATGCTCGCAGGCATGGTCAGCACACACCGGTAACCGCGACGCGCGCACACCAACGCGAGGCCAATGCCAGTATTGCCGCTCGTCGGCTCGACGACTACGCCGCCCGGACCGAGCTCGCCGGCACGCTCTGCGGCTTCGATCATGGCTTGGCAGATGCGGTCCTTGACCGAGCCGCCAGGGTTCATGGCTTCGAGCTTGCCGAAGACATTGGCGCGCGCAGTTTCGCGACCGAGCCGGCGCACTTCCACTAGCGGCGTGTCAGCGATCAAGTCCAACACGCTGCCGTAAATGTGCGCGTGCTTCGGGAGTGGAGGGAGTGTTGGTTCAGATGACATAGACGTAGCGCTGCGCCCCGGGGCGTTTCAAACCTTGGTCTTCCGCTCGCGTACAGATATCGGCGATGGTTACTTCGTCGAAGCAAGCTTCGACGCGCGTCGACAAATCACGAAATACGATCTCGGTCACGCGCCGGGCGTCACTGGACGGCTGCGTGCGCTTGGGCCCCGGCTCGCGCTCGCCGAGGCTGATCGGCCCCTCGAGCGCGCGAACGACGTCCCCCAGGCGAATGTCCACCGGGCGCCGCGAGAGGCTGTAGCCGCCCTGCG
>JBDTYJ010000201.1:0-10688 GCA_040005755.1 Pseudomonadota bacterium | reverse complement strand
AGGGCGAGATCCTCGAGCTCAAGAACACCATCAACACGATGGTCGATCAGCTCAATTCGTTCGCCTCCGAAGTGACTCGGGTAGCGCGCGAGGTCGGCACGGAGGGCAAGCTCGGCGGGCAAGCGGGCGTGCCGGGGGTCGCAGGGACATGGAAGGACCTGACCGACAACGTCAACTCCATGGCCAAGAACCTGACCGCACAGGTGCGCAACATTGCGGAGGTCGCGACATCGATCGCCAGCGGCGATCTGTCCAAGAAAATCACCGTCGATGTCCGGGGTGAGCTGCTCGTGCTCAAGGAAACCTTGAACACGATGGTGGAGCAGCTTCGATCATTCGCTGGTGAGGTGACCCGCGTCGCGCGCGAGGTGGGCACCGAAGGCCGTTTGGGCGGGCAAGCCAACGTGCCGGGAGCTGCGGGCACGTGGAAGGATCTGACGGACAACGTGAACTTCATGGCCGGCAACCTGACCAGCCAAGTCCGCAATATTGCTGAGGTTACGACCGCGGTGGCACGCGGGGATCTCTCGCGAAAAATTAGCGTGGACGCGAAGGGCGAGATCTTGGAGCTGAAGAACACCGTCAACACGATGGTGGATCAGCTCAACGCTTTCGCGGCAGAGGTCACGCGCGTTGCGCGTGAAGTGGGCACTGACGGCAAACTCGGTGGCCAGGCGCAGGTGCCCGGAGTGGGCGGCACGTGGAAAGATCTGACCGACACGGTCAACGTGATGGCGGCCAATTTGACCGAACAGGTTCGCGGTATCGCCAAGGTCGTCACGGCGGTAGCCAGCGGGGATCTGAAGCAGACCTTCACCGTCAAATCCAAGGGTGAAGTGGCCGCCCTGGCCGACACCATCAACAACATGACCAATACGCTGGCCACTTTCGCCGAGCAGGTCAGCACCGTCGCGCGCGAGGTCGGTGTGGAAGGCCGATTGGGCGGTCAGGCAGACGTCCCGGGCGCGGCAGGAACGTGGAAGCATTTGACGGGCAACGTCAATCTACTCGCAGCCAACCTGACGACTCAGGTGCGCGCGATCGCAGAGGTTGCGACGGCCGTCACCAAGGGCGACCTCACCCGATCCATTCAAGTTGAAGCCCGTGGGGAGGTCGTGGAGCTGAAGGACAACATCAACACGATGATTGACAACCTTCGCCTGACCACGGACCGAAACACCGAGCAGGATTGGCTCAAGACCAACCTAGCGCGGTTCACCAGCATGCTCCAGGGGCAACGTGACCTGGTGCGCGTCGGGCAGATGCTCTTGTCCGAGCTCGCGCCGCTGGTCGGGGCGCATCAGGGCGTCATCTACCAGTCTTACGATGATCAGAAGGGCACGGGTTACCTTCGCCTGTTGGCCGCTTACGCGGACGACGGCATGGAAGGGCATCCGGCGACCATCAAGCTCGGTGAAGGGCTGGTCGGCCAGTGCGCCGTGGAGAAGCGACGCATGCTGATCACGGACCTACCGCCCGCCACCACGCGGGTCGGCTCCGGCTTGTTCAATGCCCTACCGCGTAACGTGATTGTCTTGCCGGTGCTTTCTGAAGGCCTAGTGAAGGCCGTGATCGAGCTCGCGTCGCTCAACGCATATACCGAATCGCATCTGGCGTTCTTGGATCAGCTCACCAGCAGCATCGGCATCGTTCTGAACAGCATTGAAGCCACGATGCAAACGGAAGCCTTGCTCGATCAGTCCCAGAAGCTTGCCGGCGAGCTTCAGACGCAGCAAAAAGAGCTACAACAGACCAACGATCAGCTCGGCCAAAAGGCGCAGCAGCTGGCCGAGCAGAACGCGGAGGTCGAGCGCAAGAACCAGCAGATTGAACAGGCGCGCCGCGCGCTCGAAGACAAAGCAAAAGAGCTGGCTCTGACGTCGAAGTACAAGTCGGAGTTCTTGGCGAACATGTCGCACGAGCTGCGCACGCCGCTCAATAGCATTCTGATTCTCGGCCAGCAGCTGGGGGAGAATCCGGAGCAGAACCTGACCGCCAAGCAGGTGGAATTCGCGCGCACCATTCACAGCGCCGGCTCAGATCTGTTGAATCTCATCACGGACATCTTGGATCTTTCCAAGATTGAATCCGGCACGGTGACGGTAGAGCCGGCCGAGCTCTCGTTCGCCACGCTGCTCGAGTCGGTGGCGAGGCCCTTTCGCCACGACGCTGAAGCACGCAAGCTCACGTTCGACGTACGAGTGGATCCGAAGCTTGCGCGCACCTTCTCCACGGATCAAAAACGCCTGCAGCAAGTGCTCAAGAACTTGCTTTCGAATGCATTCAAGTTCACCGATCATGGCGGCGTGCGCTTGAATGTATCGGCGGCAGCGACCGGCTGGTCGCACGAGCATCCGATTTTAAACCAATCAGCCACGGTGGTTGCGTTCGAGGTGGCAGATTCGGGCATCGGCATCGCGGACGAAAAGCAGAAGATCATTTTTGAGGCGTTCCAGCAGGCCGATGCAGGCACCAGCCGCAAATACGGCGGCACGGGGCTCGGGCTCGCGATTAGTCGCGAGCTTTCGCACCTTCTTGGAGGCGAGCTGCAGCTCCGCAGCAAGCCCGGGGTGGGCAGCGCCTTCACTCTCTACTTGCCGCTGGAGTACATGGGGCCAGCGCTGCCCGCGGGCCGCGAGGCAGCTCGGCCCCAACCAGCTGCGCGTCAGAGCTCCACGACCTTGCGTGTAGCCGATGCAACGCCCGAGCAAATCACCGACGACCGGGCGGAGCTGCATCCGGGGGACTCGACTCTATTGATCATCGAGGACGACCCGCATTATGCGCGCGTGCTGATGGATCTGGCGCACGATAGCGGGTTCAAGGTGCTCGTTTCCGCGCGCGGCGCTGATGGCCTCGAGCTGGCCCGCGACTATCGCCCGACGGCCATCTCCCTGGATGTATTCCTGCCCGACATGCTCGGCTGGACGGTGCTGAGTTACTTGAAGCGCGACGCTGCACTCCGGCACATCCCAGTTCAGATCGTGACGCTGGACGAGAACCGCCAAGACGGGTTGTCGCGTGGCGCCTTCGCGTTCATCACCAAGCCGGCCACCACGGACGGACTCGAAAAGGCGCTCTCCCGCATCAAGGAGTACGCCGTACCTCGGCGGCGTCGGCTCTTGGTCGTCGAGGACAATGCCGCCGAACAGCTCAGTATCGGGGAATTGCTCGGTCACGATGACATTGAAATCATCGGCGCAACCACGGGTGAGGACGCGCTCGCGCTATTGAAGACGGAGCTCATCGACTGCGTGGTTCTGGACCTGCGGCTGCCCGACATTTCAGGCCTGGATGTGCTGAATCGCATCCGCGACGACGCGAGCTTGACCGACCTGCCAGTGGTCGTATTTACCGGAAAGGAGCTGACCCCCGAGCTGTCCGCACAGCTTCAAGATCTGGCGCGCACCGTAGTGCTCAAGGGGGTCGAATCGCCCGAGCGCTTGCTCGACGAGACGGCGCTTTTTCTGCACCGCGTGATCACCGATCTTCCTCCCCACAAGCAGCGCATGCTGGCTCAGCTCCATCAATCCGACGAGGATCTGCGCAGCAAGCAAGTCCTGGTCGTGGACGACGACGTGCGCAACATCTTCGCGCTGGGAAGCGTCTTGGAGCGCCACGGGATGACGGTTATCACCGCTCAAACGGGTCACGAAGCCCTGGCCTGCTTGGAAAAGTCCCCCGAAGTCTCCATCGTCCTGATGGACATCATGATGCCGGAGATGGATGGCTATCAGACCATGCAGCTGATCCGGAAACAGCCACACCTGCGACGCATGCCGATCGTCGCGCTGACGGCAAAGGCGATGAAAGGCGACCGCGAGAAGTGCCTGGACGCAGGCGCGTCCGACTACCTCGCCAAGCCGGTCAACACCGAGCAGCTGTTGGCGACGCTCCGGCTTTGGCTGCATCGTTGAGCGGGGCAATGAGGACTCGAACGGCTAGCGCTTTCAGTAAAGTGCCGGCGGTAACGCTCGGTTTCTGGGTCATCAAAGTTGCGGCAACCACTCTCGGTGAAACTGCGGGCGACGCGGTAACGATGACGTTGAACCTCGGCTACCTGTTGGGCACGCTGATCTTCAGCGTGATCTTGCTCGCGGCTGTGAGCGCCCAAATCATCGCCAAAAGCTTTCATCCGTTTCTGTATTGGGCGGCGATCATTGCGACGACCACCGTCGGGACCACCCTCGCTGATTTCGTGGATCGGTCTCTCGGCATTGGCTACTGGGGCGGCGCTGCGCTGCTGTTCGCGCTCGTGCTCGGCTCCCTGGGCGCGTGGTACCGAGCTTGCGGTTCCGTCTCGGTCGACACGGTCGCTTCCGCTAAGGTTGAGGTGTTCTATTGGACCACCATTGTCTTCTCTCAGACCTTGGGCACGGCGCTCGGCGACTGGCTGGCCGATGATACCGGGCTCGGTTACGGGGGCGGCGCGCTGGTGTTCGCGACGGGTTTGCTGCTGATCGTGGCGGCGTATTTCCTGACCCGGGTGTCACGGACACTGCTGTTCTGGGCCGCGTTCATCCTCACCCGCCCACTCGGCGCAACCGTGGGCGACCTACTGGACAAACCGCACGCGCAGGGGGGCCTCGCTTTCAGCCGCTTGACCGCGTCAGCAGTGCTGCTGGCGTTCATCGCCGTGTGCATCCTGATTATCCCGCAGAAATCCGGAAAACACCCCCGAGCACGGGCAGCGGCCCCGTAACCCTCTAGCCGCGCGGCACTCGCTTGAGGCTCGGCTAGGGCACTCATTCAGCTGCCTTCGGCACCGTTTTCGCGAGCGCGGCGCGCGCGCGCAAGGTTTGCACGTAAGCCACGCGTAGGCCGCCAAAACCGTCGAGTTCTTCGTCGGGGCTCGAGAGGCACGTTTGTTGCGAGGCACCCTCTCTGCTCATGACCCGAATCAGACCCAGCGCCAGGTGCTGGCGTTCAATAAAGACGTCTCACTTCGCAAACGCGACAGCCGACCACGGTCCGCGCGATGAATGAGTCGGCGAACCCGCAAGGAGGCGGCCTAACCAGCGCACAAGCCGCATCACTCCTCGCGCAGTTCGGCGCAAACGATCCGGTGCCGCCACAAAAGCGAAGCGTGCTGCGCGATGTGCTGCGTCGCTTTGCCAATCCCCTGGTGGTGATTCTGCTGCTGGCGTGCGTCGCCTCGGCGTTCGGCGGTGACTTCATCAACGCGGGCTTGGTGTTGTGCATCGTGGCGGTGAGCGTGCTCGTGGAGTTCGTGCAAACGCGGCGTTCCGAGCGGGCGGCCGACGCGCTCAAGCAACAAGTGGCTCAAACCGCGACCGTGCTCCGAGATGGCCACTTCGTCGAGCTGTCGCGCCGGTTGGTGGTACCGGGCGACATCGTTCGGCTCGAGGCGGGCAGCATGGTGCCTGCCGACGGCGCGGTCCACGAAGGAAAGGACCTGCACCTGAGTGAAGCCGCCTTGACGGGCGAGTCTCTGCCCGTCGAGAAGCATCCGACGGACGCCGTGCTCATGGGCTCGTCCGTCGTCAGCGGCACCGGCCTGATGCACGTCGCCAAAACGGGATTGAACACGACATTCAGTGAAATTGCGAAGAGCCTCGCGCAAAAGCCCCCGCAGTCGGAGTTCGAGCGTGGCATCGCGCGCTTCGGCACGTTCATCCTCAAGACCGTGCTGTTCCTCGTGCTGTTCGTGTTCATGGTGAGCGCGCTCTTACATCGTGATCCGTTACAGTCCCTGCTCTTTGCCGTGGCGCTGGCGGTGGGCCTAACACCCGAGTTCTTGCCCATGATCACCACAGTCACGCTGACGCGCGGCGCGGTGCGCATGGCAAAGGCAAAGGTGATCGTCAAGAACCTTGCTGCGATTCAAAACTTCGGCAGCATTGACGTGCTCTGTTGTGACAAGACGGGCACGCTCACCACGGGCGATATGACCCTGGATTCCTGGCTGGATCCGCGCGGGCAGGTCGCGGAGCGCCCCCTACTGTTGTCCTACCTGAACAGCTACTTCGAAAGCGGCGTCGACAACCCGATGGATGAGGCCGTGCTCAAGAAAGCCAAGCTGAACGCGCTGGATTCAGCCGTGTTGCGGCACTCCCACCCGGACATTTCGGAGTTCACCAAGCTTGACGAAATCCCGTTCGACTTCGAGCGCCGTCGCGTTAGTGTCGTGGCCGGGCGGGCTGGTGAAGCAATCTTGGTCACCAAGGGCGCACCGGAGCACGTGCTCGCGGTTTGCTCGCGCTGGGAAGGTGACGGCGCCGTTCAGCCGTTGGACGACGCTTCTCGCGCCGCCGCATGCGCGGTGTTCGAGGGACTGAGCGCCAAGGGCTATCGTGTGCTGGGCGTAGCCTACGCCGCCGTGCCCAAAGCCCGGGCGTGCACCAAGGCCGATGAGAGCGATCTGATATTGGCGGGGTTCGTGGCGTTTTCCGATCCCGCGCGCCCGGATGCAGCGCAATCCCTCGCAGAGCTGGCAGAAGAGGGCATTCGGGTGCAGGTGCTGACAGGCGACAATGAGCTCGTGACGCGGCAAATTTGCGAGCAAGTTGGGGTGCCAGCGGCTGACATTCTACTCGGCACAGATTTAGAAAAGCTCAGCGACTCGGCGCTTTTTCACGAGGTGGAGAAGACCCGCGTATTTGCGCGCGTTTCGCCTTCACAAAAGAACCGCATCCTGCGCGCCTTGAAAGCACGCGGGCATGTCGTCGGATTCCTAGGCGATGGCATCAACGACGCTCCCTGCCTGCACGCGGCAGATGTGGGGATCTCGGTATCAGGAGCGACGGACGTGGCACGCGATGCGGCCGACATCATTCTGCTCGATCCAGGGCTGAATGTGCTCCTTACGGGAGTGCTGGAAGGGCGCAAGGCCTTTGGCAACGTGATGAAGTACCTGCTCATGGGCACGAGCTCGAATTTTGGCAACATGTTCAGCATGGCGGGCGCGGCCATGCTGTTGCCTTTTTTGCCGATGTTGCCCACTCAGATCCTGCTCAATAATTTTTTGTATGACTTGGCCCAAATTAGTATTCCTGGGGACAGTGTGGATGCCGAGTTCATCAAGAAGCCGCGCCGTTGGGACATCGGTTTGATTCGGCGCTTCATGTTTTGGGTGGGTCCAATTAGCTCGGCTTATGATCTTCTGACGTTTTTCGTGTTGATCCACGTTTTTCACGCGAGTGAGCGTGGCTTTCACACCGGTTGGTTCGTCGAATCACTCGCCACGCAAACCCTCGTAATATTTGTGATCCGTACTGCGAAGAACCCATTCCGCAGCCGTCCCAGCGCCGGGCTCGTGGCCACTTCACTGGGTGTCGTTGCCATTGGCTTACTGTTGCCCTGGAGCCCGCTTGCGCACACGCTCGGCTTTGCGCCGCTGCCATTGGCCTATTTCGCGTTTCTCGCGCTGGCGACCGTGACCTACCTCGGCATTGTGGAGGTGGTAAAGCGGTTTGCGCTGCGAGAAGCGCTCGGATGAAGGGGCCTCAACTCAATGCGCGGGCCACAGCTCCCGCGTGGCGGGCGATCATGCGATCTTCATCGGTTTCGAGCACCAGCACCTGGCACGCGCTGCTGGGGGCATGAATCACGCGCTCGTTCCGGGCGTTGCTCGCGTCATCGAGCACGATGCCAAACGCCGCTAGGCCGCGGCAGGCCTCAGCCCGCACGAGCGGCGCGTGCTCGCCGATGCCGCCCGTGAACACCAAGACGTCCACCCCACCCAGCGCGGCGCTGTAGGCGCCGATCGCTTTGCGCACGGCGTAACCGAACATGGTCACGGCCAAGCGGGCAGACTCATCATGCTCAAAGCGCTCGCTCAGTGCGCGCATGTCCGCGCTACCGGCGATGCCCAAGAGCCCCGACTCACACTCCAGGAGCCGCTCCAAGCCTTCGACCGAATAGCCTTTTTCACGCAGCAAATACAAGAGCACGCCCGGATCCAAGTCACCGCTGCGCGTACCCATCAGGATGCCACCGCCTGGTGTGAGGCCCATCGTGGTGTCGATCGAACGCCCCTGGTGAATCGCGGCCAGGCTGGCGCCATTGCCCAAGTGAGCGATGATCACCCGCGCCGGCGGCGGTTCGCCCAACGTGGACAGGACGTACTCATAGGACAGGCCGTGAAATCCGTAGCGGCGCACCCCTTCCCCGAAAAGCCGCGCGGGAAGCGCGAAACGCGCCGCATGCTCGGGCATGCCTGCATGAAAAGCGGTATCGAAGCACGCCACTTGAGGTACCCCGGGCAAGCGCTCTGCCGTGGCCTCGATACCGGCAATCGCCGAAGGCAAGTGCAAGGGCGCGAGCGGCACGAGCTGCTTCAAACTCTCGAGTAGCGTGCCGTCGATGCGCGCGGGAGCTGAATGCCCACGCCCACCGTGCACGACGCGATGTCCCACCACGGACGCGCGTGGCAAACCGTGCTCCTCGAGCAACGCGAACACGGTCCCCAGCGACTCGGGCAGGGTTGAGCCGGAGCAGACATGCTCGCTCAACTGCGCGCCGACTCTTAAACGCACACGCGCGTCAGCGCGGCCGAGCTGGTCGATGCTGCCATCAGCAAGGAGCTGCTCGGTCCGCCGCGTGACGTGAAACACTGCAAATTTCAGCGACGAAGAGCCGACATTGAGGCACAGGGCAACGTGAGCCGGCTGCTCCTCAGGCATGCGACCAACGAAAATCACGAATTTCTGGCATATCCTCTAGGTGCTCGCGAACGTACGCCGAGTGCTTCTTGAGCATGGCTTCACATTCGTCGATCAGCAGGTTCGCGTTGGCCGGTGGGTGCGGCGCGCGGCGTAGCGCCTCGATCGCCAGGTGGAAGCGGCTGGTCTTGTTCAGCACGACCATGTCGAAGGGCGTGGTCGTCGTGCCCTCCTCGCAGTAGCCGCGCACGTGGAAGCGTGCCGGATTGGGGCGGCCGTGCACGACCTGGTGAATCGTGCCTGGATAGCCATGAAAGGCGAAGACTACCGGCGCGTCCACGCAGAACAGGCCAACGAAACGTTCGTCCGTCATGCCGTGAGGGTGCACGCCGGGCGGAAACAGTGCCATCAAGTCGACCACATTCACCACGCGAACGCGCAAGCCGGGGGCATTTTCGCGCAGCCACGCCGCGGCCGCGATCGTTTCGAGCGTCGCCGAATCCCCAGCGCAGCCCAAGACGACGTCCGGCCCCTGCCCGAGGTCAGTGCTTGCCCATTGCCAAATCGAGGCTCCGCGCGCGCAGTGCTCGCGCGCAGCTTCCAGATCGAGCCACTGCAACTGCGGCTGCTTGTCGATGATGATCAGGTTGACGTAATTCTTGCTGCGCAGGCAGTGATCCGCAACCGACAGCAGGCAGTTGGCGTCGGGTGGCAGGTAGATGCGGGCGACCGTTCCCTTCTTGGACAGGATGGTGTCCATGAAGCCAGGGCCCTGGTGGCTAAAGCCGTTGTGGTCGTTGCGCCAGCATGTAGAGGTGAGCAGCGTATTGAGCGAAGGAACCGCGGCGCGCCAGGGCAGCTCTCCGCATGCCTCCAACCACTTGGCATGTTGCGTGGCCATTGACGCGACAATCAGCGCGAATGCCTCGTACGTCGCGAACAGACCGTGACGCCCGGTGAGCACGTAGCCTTCCAGCCAGCCTTGACAGTTGTGCTCGCTGAGGACCTCCATCACGCGCCCGTCACACGACACGTGGTCGTCACCAGGCACGGGCGGCGCGACCAGGCAACGCTGCTCGGCCTCGAACACGGCGCCCAGACGGTTGGAGTTGGTCTCATCCGGGCAGTAAAGCCGGAAATTGTGCGGGTTGCTTCGATACACATCACGCAGCACCTGACCCAGTTGGCGCGTGGACTCATGGAGCTCAGCGCCCGGCTTCGGCACCTGCAGGGCGTACCGTGCGATGTCGGGCACCGCCAATGGCCGCATCAGCTTGCCGCCATTGGCGTGCGGGTTTGCGCCCATACGCCGGTCCCCCGTGGGAGCAAGCAACGCCAGCGATGCGCTGAACCTGCCTTGCTCATCAAACAACTCTTCTGGGTGATAGCTGCGCAGCCATTGCTCGAGTATCGCCAGGTGCTTCGGATTGCTTCGAATTTCTGAGACCGGCACTTGGTGCGCACGGAAGGTGCCCTCGACCTTGACGCCGTCAACCTCACGCGGGCCCGTCCAGCCCTTGGGCGTGCGGAGCACGATCACCGGCCAGCGCGGCCGAGCGCAGACAACGGCCCCCGGCGCGCGCGCGGTCGCCTGAATCGCGCGAATGTCCGCCACACAGCGGTCGAGCACGCTCGCAAACAGCGGGTGCACGAGCAGCGGGTCATCTCCTGCGACGAATCGCGGATCGTAGCCATGGCCACGCAGCAAACTCGCGATGTCTTCGTCGCTCGAGCGACCGAGCACGGTGGGGCCGGAGATCTTGTATCCGTTGAGGTGCAAGATCGGCAGTACCGCGCCGTCGCGTCGCGGGTTCAGGAAGCTGATGCCCTTCCACGAACCCTCCAGCGGCCCGGTCTCGGCTTCACCGTCCCCTACGACTGCCGCGACGATCAAGTCCGGATTGTCGAACGCGGCGCCGAAGGCGTGGGTCAGCACGTAGCCGAGCTCCCCGCCTTCGTGAATGGATCCGGGCGTGGGCGGGCTCACGTGACTCGGAATGCCTCCCGGCGTGGAGAACTGACGAGCCAGGCGTCGTAGCCCAGTCAGATCACGAGACACGTCCG
>JBDTYJ010000200.1:0-10709 GCA_040005755.1 Pseudomonadota bacterium | reverse complement strand
GCGCTCGACTTGCGACCGAAAGCACGTCGGCGCGGTGATCGTGCGCGAGAAGATGATCCTAACCACCGGCTACAACGGTTCGATTCGTGGTTTGAGCCATTGCGACGACGACGGTCACCTGATGGAAGACGGGCACTGCGTGCGCACCGTGCATGCAGAAGCCAACGCCATCGTGCAGGCCGCCCGCAACGGCGTGCGGCTGGACGGCGCCGACATTTACGTGACCGCCTCACCCTGCTTCGGCTGCTACAAGTTGATCGCCAACTCTGGCCTCACGCGCATCGTGTTCGGCGAGTTCTATCGCGACAACCGCATCTTCGAGCTCAGCGAGAAGCTCGGCATCAAGCTCGACCATTTGCCGATCGAGACCGTGGCTAAAGAAGCGGCGGTCGAGGGCCCCGCATGAACGTCACCGCAGCGCGACTGGCTTCGTGAAGTACGCGCCAACCGCGGCCTTGAACTGGCCGCCATCGGTGGTGGGGGATGTTTGATTTTCGGCTCCCGCGCCGAAGGTCACGCCGAGGCCGCCCGCGTCGATGAACTCCTGAATGTGCGTGAAAATGTAGTGCACGCGGTTGTCGCGGTAGTGCCCCGCCGTGCCGCCTTTGGTCGCGCTGGGCACGCCGTAGGGGACCTGCCACCACAGCATCGGGCGCCCGAGGCCCGAGGTGATCGCCTTGGCCCACGCCAAGTATTCGTGAAAATTCGGGCTCGTTTGGTTGGTCTCATCCCAATAAAAATTGCCTTGGCGTTGGCAGTTCGGATCCTGTGCCGCTTCGAAGCAACCGGCGTCGCGATCCAACATGTCCGCGATCACGATGTCCGCTTGGTCCGCGCCGACGGCTTTGAGAAACTTGATGGTTGCCGCAGAGTCATCAGCGGACCACTCCGAGGCATGAAAGCCGATGATGGCCTTCGGCGCATACATGCGCGCCAGCTTGACCATGCAATGGCCTAACCCAATCAAGTCATTGCTTAGCCCCGCGCAATCCGGCGCATTCGCCGTGACGTTCACCTTCATGCTGGCTGGGGAATCTTTCGATTGCTGCTCTGCGTATGCCCAAAAATCGGGCTCGAAGTGCACTACAGCTGGCTTTCCGAACGCGTCCAAGCGCTGGTACAGAAGCTTCAGTCCGTCGAAATACGGCTTCATGTAAGAGTCGTCCGAAAGGCCCGCCAGATTGCCGTCGCCCGCGGCCGCCATTGAATACAAGGTAAACATCGGCGTGACGCCCTTGGCATTGGCCGTGTCCGTAAGCACGTTCACGAACGTGCCGCCTGCGTTCCAATCAGCCCAACCGCCTTTGCTCATCAAGCCGACCAAGTAAGCGTAATGCAGGTCGACGGTGGTGCCGAGCTGGTACGCGCCGTCCATGGCGTGATCGTTGTTGAGATCATTACCCGCGCCGATCAGGAAGTTACTCTTCCCTCGCAGCTTCATAGCTAGCTCCGCCGCGCTACTCATGGCGCCGGGCGTACCGCCATTGGAGTTGCCGGGCGTACCGCCACCGGAGCTGCCGGGCGTGCCGCCGCCGGAGCTGCCGGGCGTGCCGCCGCCGGGTTCGGCGCCACCGATCGCATTGGGGCCGCCGCCGGGAACAGCGCCGCCCGAGCTCGTGTCCCCGCCACTAGCTGCGCCGGCCATGCCGCCTGCCTTCGGGGAAGACGAACCGCAGCCCATTACCAACCCCAGCGCCGCGCCCACCACCAAAGACTTAGACAACCCGATCATGTGCAGCATGCTAGCTCCGAGTCCAACTCTTGTGGAGACTCCTTGTTTGGGAATTTTTCGCAGGGCGCTCTCGTGAAGGCGCATCGCAACGCCTCCGTCTGCGCGTGAAGTCGTGGATTTCTGCCGGCAATGGGCCGAGCGGTAGCGCGCGCGCGCGTGCACGGCGTAGGACAAGGTGAGAGAAGCGGCGAGGTTCAGCGCGAATTTTAGCGGTCTTGAGCAGGCTGATTGACAGCCCGCAAGCTCGCGCGGATATGCGCGCCGTGGCGAAACCAAGGAAGATTCTCATTATCGGCTCTGGCGCTCGCGAACACGCTTTGGCGGTCCGCCTGCTCGCGTGTCCAAGCGTGACTGAGGTCGTCGTCGCGCCTGGCAACGCGGGCACGACGCATAGCGGAACTCCTGGCAAGATCTTGCGCTGTGCGTCGGGCGAACCGGTCGCTCTCGCCGGGCAGGAAAGTCCCGCGTTGGTCGTCATCGGCCCTGAGGCTCCGCTGTGTGACGGCCTCACCGATCGCCTGTTGGAACGTGGCTATCGGGTATTCGGCCCGAGCCGGCGAGCTGCGCAGCTGGAGGGCTCCAAGGCATTCATGAAGCGCTTTGCCGCGCGTCACGGCATCCCCACCGGTCGCTTCCACGTTGTGACTAGCGCCGCAGAGGCCGAGCGTGCCGTTGCGGATTTCGCCGAGGCTCCCGTCGTCAAGGCGGATGGCTTGTGCGCCGGCAAGGGTGTCGTGGTAGCGGAAACGCACGCCGAAGCGTTGGCCGCGGCGCAGCACATGCTGAGCGGTGAGGCCTTCGGCGCTGCGGGCAAGACCGTGGTGATTGAAGAGCGCGTGCGCGGCGCGGAAGCCAGCATGCACGCGATCTGTGACGGCGAGACCTTTCTGCTCTTGCCCGCAGCGCAGG
Organism: Pseudomonadota bacterium; assembly: GCA_040005755.1. GTDB lineage: Bacteria > Myxococcota_A > Polyangia > Polyangiales > Polyangiaceae > PMG-095. Next base: position 8,068 of record JBDTYJ010000200.1, on the reverse strand, counting down.
ACCACAAGCGCATCTTCGACGGAGATCGCGGTCCGAACACGGGCGGCATGGGCACGTACGCCCCCGCGCCGTTGATCACGCCCGCGCTCAAAGAGCGCATTCGCGAGGAAATCTTCGAGCGCACCATGGCGGGCATGGCCGCTGACGGTCACCCGTTTTGCGGCGCGCTATTCGCTGGTCTGATGATCACGCCCGAGGGCGAGCCTTCGCTGCTCGAGTTCAACGTGCGCTTCGGGGACCCCGAAACTCAGGTGCTCATGGCGGGGCTGCAGGGGGATTTGGCCGACGCCTTGCTCGACGCCGCAGGCGGCACTCTAGATCCCGAGGTGCTCGGGTTTTCCAGCGCACACGCGCTGTGCGTAGTGCTCGCCAGCGAAGGCTACCCGGACGCGCCACGAACCGGTCAAGTGATCAGCGGGCTTGCGGAAGCTGCACGGGTACCGGGGGTGCACGTGTTCCACGCGGGAACGGCGTTGCGCGATGGCCAGGTCGTGACCGCGGGGGGCCGCGTGTTGAGCGTGACCGCGCGTGGCAACACTTTGCTCGAAGCGCACGCGCGCGCGTACCAGGCGGTCGAACTGATCCAATTCGAAGGCCGGCAATTCCGCCGTGACATTGGGGCACGCGCTTTGGAGGGCGCCGAGTGACCGAGCTGCATTTGGAGGCGGCGCTCGCTCAGCTGCACGCTGGCGGTGTCGTCGCGATCGCAACGGAGTCGTTCTTCGGTTTGCTCGCCGACATCGGTAACCCGAGCGCGGTTGAAGCGCTGTTCGCGCTGAAGCCACGCGGCGCAGACAAGGGCGTGCCCATCGTGCTCCCGTCGCGTGACGCCTGGGCGCAACTGGTCGCGGGGGAGGTGCCCGCGCTGGCTCGTGCGTTTGCTGACGCTCTGTGGCCTGGTGGGCTCAGCATTGCGTTGCCCGCTCGAGCCAGCGTGGCCGCGCGCGTGGCGCTCGACGGCAGTCTCGCGGTGCGTCTGCCGGGCACCTCGCCCGCCGCTGACCTCGCGCGCCGCTTCGGGCGCCCGCTCAGCGCCACCAGTGCTAACCTTCCGGGCGAGCCACCTGCGGTGTCGTCGGACGCGGTGAACGTGACCTTTGCCCACGCCATCGCGCAGCGTACGCTGCTCGTGGTGCCTGGGCAGAGCCCCGGAGGCGCGCCATCTACCGTGGTTCGTGTCAGCGAAACGGGCTACGCAGTGGCACGCGTGGGTGCGATTCCGATCGCCGCGCTGGACTCAATCGCAAAACAATCCCGCAACGCTTGACGCGACGCGGCACTGGCGCTAGCTCGCTTACCGCGAGGCTCAGGCCCGCGTGGAGGACCATGGCACGAGTAATCAATTTCAATGCAGGCCCCGCAGCCCTTCCGTTGGGCGCTCTCGAACGCGCTCAAAAGGAGCTGCTCGACATCAACGGTAGTGGGATGAGCGTGATGGAGCACTCCCATCGCGGCAAAGTCTACGAAGCCGTTCACAACGAAGCGATCGCGCTCGTCAAAGAGCTGATGGCCGTTCCAGACAACTACGACATTCTGCTGTTGCAGGGTGGCGCCAGCCAGCAGTTCGCCGTGGTGCCGATGAACCTCCTGCCGCAAGGCAAGAGCGCGGACTACGTGATGACCGGTGCCTGGTCACAAAAGGCATACAAAGAAGCCAAGGTACTGGGCACGGTACGCGTCGCTGGCACGACCGAGAAGGACAAGAAGTTCTCGCGCGTTCCCAAGCAAAGCGAGCTGGAGCTGGATCCGAACGCGGCGTACGTTCACATCACCAGCAACAACACCATCTTCGGCACGCAATTCCAAGAGTTCCCGGACACTGGGTCCGTGCCGTTGATCGCGGACATGTCGAGCGACATCGCCTGGCGCCCGATTGACGTCTCGAAGTTCGGCTTGATCTACGCCGGTGCTCAGAAAAACCTCGGCCCGAGCGGGCTCGTGGTCGTGATCGTGCGTAAGGATTTGGTCGAGGCCGCCCGCAAGGATATCCCGGTCATCTTCCAGTACCGCACCCACTCCGAGAATAACTCGCTGTACAACACGCCGCCCACGTTCTCCGTGTACATGCTGCGCAACGTGCTGGCGGAGGTAAAGGCCAATGGCGGCCTGTCCGCCATGGAGAAGCTCAACCGCGAGAAGGCAGCCCTGCTGTACAGCGCGATTGAGAGCCGCCCGGACGTGTTCGCGAGCCCGGTCGACAAGGACTCGCGTTCGACCATGAACGTCGTCTTCACGCTTAAATCGGAAGAGCTGGAGGCAGAGTTCTTGGCGGAAGCCAAGAAGCTCAAGATGGAAGGCCTCAAGGGTCACCGTTCGGTCGGCGGCATGCGCGCGTCGATTTACAACGCAGTGCCGCGTGAAGGCGTCGCGGCTCTGGCCGAGCTGATCAAGAAGTTCAAAGCCTGAGCCCTTCACGAGGGGTTCAACCCTCGTAGTTGATGAGCGGCACACAGCGCGCGTCTCGGTTTTCGACCGGGAGCGCGCTGTGCGTTTTTTGTGTGTCGTTATGTGACTGTGCGGGGGCCGAACAATCCTGCTTTGACGACCTGGCGGCGCAGGGACTACGCTTGTGGCTGTTTTCACCCTCACCTCATCGGATGTCTTTGCCCCGATTCCGGCTCCGCTTCCTGCTTCAAGAGATTGATCTACCTCAGGGCGCGACAGTCATTGGGCGCAGCGCCACGTGTCAGGTTACAATTGAAGACCCGCTCGTTTCGCGCGAGCACGCGCGGATCCGGATTAACGGAGAGCGTGCCACCATCGAGGACTTAGGCTCGCGCAACGGCGTGCAAGTCGCTGGCGCTGCACTCAAAGGTGTCCATGTCCTGGCCGATGGAGACCGGGTGCGCATCGGCACTCAAGAAATGGTGTTCCTGTCTGCGCCGCCTCCGGTTGCCACCGGCGCAGGCAAGCGAACGACTGGGTTCATGTGTCACTGCTCGGAGTGCGGGCATCCGTACCCTTTGGAGCTGCTCGAATGTCCTGCCTGCGGCTCGAGTGACCGCACCGAGGAAGACACGCTGGCTGGAGCCCCCAGCACGCAGCGGGATTGGGGGCTGGATTTGGTGGTCGAGCAACTGCGGCGCGCGGAGTCACTCGGCCGAACGGACGACATTGAGCGCATCTTGTCTCACGCACGCATGGGCATCGAGCAGCGCATCAGCGAAAACCTGCCGCTTGAGCGCCACACCTTAGATGCCGTGGCGGATGTCGCGGCAACACTGGCCGTCACTCGCGGTGACGCGGCCTGGGGCAAGTGGCTCTTGTCGGTCTACGCCTCCGTGGGCAATGTTCCGCCCCGTGCAGTCGGTCAAAACCTGATCTTGTTGCCCCCGCTTGCACGCAAATCTCTGGCGCCGGCCGCGCGTCGCGTCGTCGAAAGCGTGAGCTCGCGCGGCGGCCCGCGTGCGGAGGATCGCGAGGGCTTCGCGCGTCTCGAGGCGCTTGGCGAGCTTGGGACCGTCGGTGCATGAAGCACTCGCTGCGTTACAACGACCGGGAAATTGACTTGCCCGAAGGTGAGTTCGTCATCGGTCGCGCAGCAACGTGTCAGCTATCGTTAGATGACCCGTTGGTTTCGCGTAACCACGCCGCGCTCAACGTGAGCGCGGAGGCCGTGCTGGTGGCCGATTTAGGCAGTCGCAACGGCGTGCGCGTGAATGGTGACCGTATCGAGGCCAAGCGAACGCTCACGCATGGGGATCGAATCTCGATCGGCAGCCAAGACATGGTCGTGATGTCTCGCCGCGACCTTGCAGCGGACACCTTGATCCAAGCGCCGACCCAGCGCGCCGCCACCTTCGGCCTGCTCGGCATTCTAGCGGACAAAGCGCTGGCCATGGGCAAGGGTGAGGAGGCCGAGAAGCTCTTATTCGAACAGCTCGATCAACTCTTGGTGGACGCGCAACGCGGCGTGAACCTGCCCGCCGAAACCATGGAGCGCGCCAGCGATTACGCGCTGAAGCTCGGTAGTGCGACCGCCAACGGCCGCTGGGTGGATTACATCTTCAAGCTGCACACTGCCCTCGGCCGGCCGTGTCCGGCTCCGGTGGTGGATGAGCTCTACACCGTGCTGCGCAAGGTGCGGGCCGTGAACCTCTCCGTGCTGCGCGACTATCTGGAATCGCTACGCGAGTTATCCGGCAGCTTCGGGCCGGCCGACCGCTTCCTGATGAGTCGAATCGAGGGTCTCGAGCGCCTTGCCGCTGCAAAATAGCAGCGAGGGCGCCCTCGACGGGCGCCGGGCCGGAGGCTATATTTAGCAGTATTGGATTCCGATCAGAGCTCTCGGCAGTCACGGCGCGCGGACCATGGACCAGAGACGCAGCGCGACCCGCAGCGTTTCTGGCTCGAGTTCCACGGGCGGTCGTTCGAGTTGCGGCCGGGTGAGGTGCTCATCGGTCGCAGCTCGAGTTGTCACCTTGTGCTTGACGACGGCCTGGTGTCGCGGCGTCACGCGCAGATCGTCGTGCGCGGCGATCGCGCGGTAGTCGAGGACTTCGGCAGCGCGAATGGCGTGTTCGTGAATGGACGGCGTGTTCAGGCCAGCGAAGCGCTGAAGGGCGGGGACGAGCTCGCTATCGGGAAGCAGGTCTTCATCGTGCGCGCGGTTTCCTCCCCGGTCACGAAAAGCGTCGAGCGCTCTAACGCCGAGACGTTGCACGGCATGCAAGTCACCCCAGAAATGCTCGCCGCCTCAGCAACGCCGCCTGCTGCGGGCGAAGGCAAGGATGGCACCAAGCCCGATCTGCGTGTGCCCACTGAGTCCGAAGCCACACACCGTGCAGAAGCCTTGGAGTTGCTGGGCGGAGTGGCGGACAAAGTACTGGCTATGGGCCGCGGCGAGGAAGCCGAACGCGTGCTGACGACCGCACTGAACAATGTGCTCACTCAGGCGAAGCGGGGGCGGGAGCCTGCGCCGCGCGTCCTCGGACGAGCCACGATGTACGCGGGCAAGCTTGCCGAGGCCACAGCGCACGGCAAATGGCTGGATTATACGGTCGAGCTGTACGCCGTGCTCAAGCGACCCTTGCCGATTGAATTCGTGGACCAGATGTATGCGGTGCTGCGCCGGGTGGATGGCCTGAACCTGCCCGCGCTCAGGGCTTACCTCGCGATGCTCCACGCCCAGGCAACGGCTTACGGTCCGAATGAGCGCTTCGCGATTCAGCGTCTCGAGGGTTTCGAGCGCTTGGCCGCGTTGAAGTAGGCGGCGGTCGGGCCGAGGGCGGGCGCTGCGCAGGTGCTGCGGTCTCGTCACGTGCGAGCCAGAGCGAGGCAGCCTCGGCGATGGCGTCGCGCAGTTCGGTATCGGCGATGCCGCTCAGTTGTTGGTGGAGCGCGCTGGGCAGCGCAGCCTTGCGGGCTGCGGGCTTCGGAGCTGCCGGATCGCTCGTCCGTACTTTGATCTCGCGGACCGCGAAGCGCACCGTGTCGACGCCGAAACCGGCGCTCTTGATACGAGCGACGATCTCGTTCACGAGCAGCGATAACTCTTGAGCCCAGCTCGCGGACGCCGCGTAAACGGTGAGTTCGCGACCGCGCTTCGGGCCTGGCTCAGTACGTGCGGCGATACGTTCGCCCACGATCCTGCGCCACTGCTCGCGGTCAATCGCCGTGCCCGCATGGCGTGCAGCGGCGTCCCGAGAGGTCGCCAATAGGCTCCCGAGGGAAGCCGGCTTGTTGCGCTGAGAGCTCACGCCACAAGCCTACTTGGGTTGCAGCCGGAGAGAGAGCTCAGAGCCCCGGAGCGTTTAGTTCCGCGTCTTTGCCCGGGAACCAGCGGCTGGCGATGCGAACGGCGTTGGTCGCGGCGCCGACCCGAAGGTTGTCCGCGGCCATCGTCAAACAGAAGCTCTTGCCGCTTTGGTCGCGCGCATCACGCCGCAAACGGCCGACGAGCGCGCGATCCCGCTCGTGCACGCAGGACAGCGCGCTCAGCCCGTCGCCGGAGGAACCCGGATAGAAGCGCACGAAGGGGCTCAGCTTGGCGTCTCCGAGGGTAGCTTCGATCGCCGAGACATCTGCGGCCTCCTTGAGCGTGAGCCACACGTTCAGATAATGCCCCACAGCAACGGCTACGCGGCAGCACTGCGCGGACACCGGGAAGTCCGAAAAATCCAAAATCTTGCGACTCTCTTGCACGAGCTTGCGCTCTTCTGCAGAAAACCCGCTCTCGTCCGTTTTGCCGTTATGCGGCACGGCATTGCCCGCGTAGTGACTAACATTGAAGCCCGTGCCCAAGCGATTCAGCTCGGCATAGCCGGCCTTCGACTCAGCCAAGAACTCATCGAGCGCGCCGATGCCCGCGCCGCTGACCGCTTGGTAGGTGCTGACGGTCGCGGACGCTAGGCCAAAGCGGCGCTTGAGCGGGGCGGTTGCCAGCGCAAACGGGATCGTGGTGCAATTCGGATTGGCGACCAAGCGAGCTGTTTCCGTCACCTCACGGCAATTGACACCGCCGACCACGAGCGGCACCTTTGGGTCCAAGCGGTACGTGTTGCTCTTGTCGACGACGCGGTAACCAAGCTCCAGCAAACGCGGGACGTAGCGTTGGCTGTGGTCGTCGTCCAGCGCGACCAGGGCCAGATCACCCCGCGCCGCATCCGCGTTCTCGAGCTGGCTCGCGCCCTGCACCTTGTATGACTTGCCGCCGTGCTCCAGCATTTGGTCGCGGCTCGCGTACAATTGAAGCTCCGCGCCCGGCCAGGCGCGTTGCACGAGATCCAAGCTTTCACGGCCGACTAGGCCAGTTGCACCAAGAATGCAGATTCGCATGGCGCGGCTCATATCATGTAACCCGGGGCTCCGCCGCTCGATCGGAAAGGCGGGCCGGAAGGGCCAATTTTGCCCTCAATCCGCGCGGGCGATGGGAAGGCGGCCGCCCGATCGCGCCAGCCGTCCCTCAGTTGGCTCGTGCAGCGTATCGGCTGATCGGGCTCAAGGCGCGCGGCGCACGCTCTGAGGGCGCTCAGGCTACGCGCGCAGGCGGCTTCATCGCCGGCTGAAGGCCGGACTCGAACGGCGTTGCGCCGAGGCGCATGCGAACGCCGTGGGCGTACTCAAAAAGCAGGGCGACCGCGCCGCTGGGGTCGCGGTCCTTCAAGGGGGTAAGCTCCGCCATGTAAGGGGCGAGTTCGCGGAACATCTCGAGGGCGATGTCCTTGCCATGAGGTAGCTCCAACAATCGATCGATGGAGCCGAGGTCTTCAACGCACCGCTGAAAGGGATCCATCGTTACAGGTAATCACGCGCGACTCACGGACTCAAGGTGGCAATCGGCAACGCACAGCGCAATAAGGCCTGTCACACGCTCTCAATTTGCAACACTAACCCGCGATGCTCTGTCGAGTTTCGCCAGATGCAGCGCGTTAGTCGGCGCGAGTTACTTCGTGTCAGCGTCGAAGTGAATGTGGGCAAACGTCACCCCTTGGATATATTGCCGCCGCTCGACATGATTCGGGCCCCGAGATCCACGGCCATTTATTCGCGGCCGTGCCGGCCCGTTTACGCGGAAATGCTGCGCTTCGCGTAGGACTCGCGCTTCCGCCGATTCGATGCGCGCAGGCGTGCCGCGCAAGCCCCGCGCGCGTCGAGTGCATCCGCTAACAACGCACTATTGCCGGTCTGCATGTGCGTGGGCGTGCGCGTGTGGCGAGTTTGCTCTAGTGTGACACGAGACGGAGAGCGCGCGCGCGATTGCGAACCGAGGGTGAGAACCGGAGCTCGCTCGGGGCGCACGACCTGCGCGGCGCCGTCGTCACTCTGGCGCTCTCCGACGGCAGGTCAGAGGCGTGGGTTCAGGATCGGACGGGCCACACCTCCAGCGCCATGCTGAACCGCTACCGGCGTGCCGCGCGCTCAGCGAGCGAGCGCGGACTTGGGAGCTTGAAGCGTCTCGCCGAAGCGCTTCCGGAGCTCCTGGGCCGTGATTGCCCACGCATTGCCCACGAGCGCCAGGCCCCGCCGTTCAAATTCGCTTTCGCTCGTCTCAGGATCGAGCTTATTTTCTGCGGTGCCGAAGGTCGGGGTCGAACCGACACGTCTTTTTAGGACAACGGATTTTGAG
>JBDTYJ010000199.1:0-10723 GCA_040005755.1 Pseudomonadota bacterium | reverse complement strand
CAAATGGGCGTGTCGGGTACGATCGTGCTCAGCAAACAATGACGATCGCGCGTCACTCGGCGACAATGGCGTCGATCTGACTCAGCTCACTTACTGAAAATTGCGCGTTGGCGAGGGCTGCGACCGCGTCTTCGATGTGGGAGATTTTGCTGGCGCCGATCAACGCTGACGTCATTTCCGGATGGCGCAGCACCCAGGCGATCGCCATTTGTGGAAGCTTCTGCCCGCGCCCTTCGGCGAGCACCGCCAGGCGCCGGGCCTTCGAGAGCTTCTCGTCCGTCAGGTGCGCGGGACGCAAGAAGCCGTGCGCCTTGCCCGCGCGCGAATCCGCCGGAATTCCAGTCAAGTACTTGTCGCTGAGCAGCCCTTGCGCGAGCGGTGAGAAAGCGATGCAGCCCATCTTCTCCTCACGCAATGCGCCCAGTAATTCCGGCTCGATCCAGCGCTCGAACATGCTGTACTTGGGCTGGTGAATCAGACACGGCGTCCCTAAGCTCCGTAAAATCTGCGCGGCGCGCCGCGTTTCCGTTGCCGGGTAGTTCGAGATGCCGACGTACAATGCTTTGCCGGCTCGCACGGCTCGGTCCAGGGCGCCCATGGTCTCTTCCAGCGGCGTTTCCGGGTCGAAGCGGTGGCTGTAGAAAATGTCCACGTATTCGAGCCCTAGCCGGCTCAAGCTCTGATCCAAGCTTGCGAGCAGGTACTTGCGCGAGCCCCATTCCCCGTACGGCCCTGGCCACATGCCGTAGCCCGCTTTGCTCGAGATCACGAGCTCGTCGCGGTGCGCGCGTAAGTCCCCGCGCAGCACCCGCCCGCACGTTTCTTCCGCCGACCCGGCGGGCGGCCCATAGTTATTGGCGAGATCGAAATGCGTGATGCCCAAGTCGAACGCGCGCAGCAGCAGCGCGCGTGAAGTTTCGAACGCATCCACCCCGCCAAAGTTGTGCCAGAGCCCGAGCGAAATGGCCGGAAGCTTGAGGCCACTCTGGCCGGTGCGCACGTAGCGCATGTTTTCGTAACGGTTGTCGGCGGCGCGATACGTCATTGCCGCGCAGTATGGACAAGCCGCCGCTTCACGACAATGGCTCGCGCAGTGGCAAGACACTTGGCATTGCGCGCTCGCATGCTAACGCGCTGCAACTCAACCGAAAGCGCTCTGACGCAGCTCGATGGCACGCTGAAATTGCTCTGGCTGCTTGAGCAATTGCGGCATGCGCTCGAACGACAGATCCGCGAGCGTGCCCTGCTGGCGCCCGATCGCGCACTGCAAATACAGGGCTTCGCGCAGCAATGGCTCCAGATCCAAGGCGCAGCGCTTGTCCCAAGCCTCTTGGGTTTGCGCCTCCCGATCAACCGAGCCTTCGAAGTCGATCAAGACCAACTCGAGCGGCGTAGAGCACACGATGAAGTTGTGCAGTTCCGCGTCGCCATGAGCGAGGCCCCCGGCTTGCAGCAGGGTGAGCTTCTCGAACGCTTCCTCACACAGCCGCCACAGGCCCGCCGCACTCGGCAAGGAAAGCTTCTCCGCTTCACCGATGTTCGCCGTTTGCGGATCGACGCCAAAGAATGGTGACAAACGGCTATACGGGTGTCCGGGCAGCAGGCAGCTGCGGAACGTGTTGGGCGTGTGCCCAATGGGCGGCGGGATGTCGATTAGCGTGCTCGCGCGCGCGTGGTTCGCGAACTCATCCTTGGTCTCGCCATGCATCTGCCCAGGAAAATACGACTTGCGAAAGTGAAAGGGGTACTTCGTGGCGAGCGGAAAGGCGTTCCGTGTTTCGGCGCTCGCGATCACTAAATCCCCGGACATCAACATCATGGCGCCCACTTGCCGTTTGGCGACGGTGCGCACCACGTAGTCGCGCTGCGGTGGCGTATCGACGAAGGGCAGGTACTCGCGCGACAGAAGCACGGCGTGCCGCGGTGACACCGGGATCAAGCGCTCGTCTTCCATGATGGATTGGTCCCAGAAGGAACCAGCCTCGGCAAGTGTGCTTTGCCAGCGAGCCTCAAAGTGTCACCTAAGAGGTGCAGTGGTTGGAGGGGGCGCCCAAAACCCAGCCTCGCAGCCTGTAGCCCGGCGCCGTTCTGCCGCAGCGAGGCTCGCGTTGTCGTGGCGGTGATTAGCGCATGAAAACAGATTGGCCCGCCGCGAGCCTGGGCAGGTACCTGCGCAGCCGTATAGCTCGGCTCAAGTCGTCGGTGCTTCGCTAAAAAGATAATAATATCAATAATATATGCAGGTATAACTTACTGAAGTGGAAGAAGAATCTGTCAAAATCTAGCCTTCTGTTCAGTGGTTCGGTACTGAACAGACATGCACATCAGCCCACTCGCTCAACGCCTGCTCCGTTTAGTATTTTCCCTCAGCTCGTCCGCCGTGGCGCTCACCCGCCCGCGTTTGGAGCAGCGCCTGGGAGCCGCACGTGGCGCCCTGAACGAGGCGCTCGGCGAGCTGCATCAGCTCGGTTTGCTGGACGCGCAGCGCTTGCGCTTGACGCTTCCCGGTCTCGCCTGCGCCGTGGGTTTGGGCGCGCGTCAGCCCAAGCGCGTGGCTCGGCCGATAGCCCAAAAAACAGCGCCGCCGCGCGCGCTCCACGCCCCAACGCCGCTATTCTCCGAGCGGGAAGCGCCGCGCGCCGTCGCCTGAGCGGCGGCGGATCAGCGCCCTCAGGCGACGACGTTGAGCTTCGTGCCGACGGCGCCAGAAGTCGCGAGCTGCGGCGCTGCGGCGGATTGGATCAATGCCAGCGACTGTTGCCCGCTGTCGGCCTGCTCTTGCTGCTGCTTGCCAGCAACCGCGAGCGCATACTTCAGGGCAATCGTTGCGCCGATGGGGCCCACTGAGTTAGCCATTGTTTTCGACCTTTCCTGGCGTGCGCGTCCGATTGAGAAGAACGGATGGGCAGGGGCATCCTTGAGCAAAAATCGTTCGCGTGCTTGGGCCCGTAGGCCGGCGGCATTCTAGCGCCATTTCGCGGCCGCGTTGCGATCGCTGGCGGCACTGGGCCAAGCTCGCGCCTCCCGGGAGCCCACCATTAGCAGCCGAGTCGTCATTCGCGGCGTGAGTCACGCCTTCAATTCCGGCGGACCGGTCCTGCAAGACATCGATCTCGACCTCGCCCGAGGTTCGTTCGTCGCGCTCGTCGGGCCGTCGGGATGCGGGAAGTCGACCTTGCTGCGCTTGATCTCCGGGCTGGAAGCGCCGAGCTCAGGGTCGATCGTGCGCCTGGCCGGCACCGCTGCAGTTGCGACCGCTGCTCCGCCGGTCAAGCTCGCCTTTGTTTTCCAAGACGCGCAACTTTTGCCGTGGCGTACGGTGCTCGATAACGTCGCGTTACCGCTCGAGCTTCAGGGCATGAGTCGGCATCAGGCGCGCGAACGAGCGCGTGGCCCGCTCGCCGAGGTTGAGCTGAGTGACGTGCCCGAGCGGTTCCCCGATCAACTCTCGGGTGGCATGCGCATGCGCGTTTCGATCGCGCGCGCGCTGGTCACGGAGCCGGAGCTCTTGTTGCTCGACGAGCCGTTCGCTGCGCTCGACGAGCTCACCCGTCAACGCCTGGACGAACGCCTGCGAACGCTTTGGTTGGCGCGCCGCATGACGGTCATTTTCGTGACTCACGCGCTCGCCGAGGCCGCATTTCTAGCCGAACGCGCGCTGGTAATGTCGCGGCGACCCGGGCGAATCGTGCTTGATCGACGCTTGGCGCTGCCCGAGGAGCGCACTCTGGCGCTGCGCACTGAGCCCGGCTTCGCCGCAGAAACAGCCATTTTGTACCGCGCGCTCGCAGCGCACGGTGCGCTCGAAGACTCACACGCGGCGGCGGAGGGCAGATGAGCCGCGCTGCTCGGCGCGAGGCGGCCGCGTTGGCGCTGCCCCCACTGCTCACCTTCTGCGCGGTGATTGCGTTGTGGGAGGGGACGGTTCGCGCGCTGAATGTGCCCGCGTTTCTCGTGCCGACTCCCTCTGCAGTACTTGCCGCGGCGTGGCAGGAGCGCGTGGCCCTCGGCGGCTCCCTCGTGACCACGGCACAGGGCGCGTGCTCGGGCTTCCTGCTCAGTGTGACGCTGGGCACCGCGATTGGCGTGTTGTTTTCGTTGTCGCGTTGGCTCGAACGCGGCTTGTACCCGTATGCGCTGTTCTTGCAGACCGTGCCGATCGTCGCGGTAGCGCCGTTGCTCGTGCTTTGGTTCGGCCCGGGATTGCGGGCTGTTTCGGTCTCGGCGTTCATCGTTTCGGTGTTCCCGATCATCGCCAATACGCTGGCCGGATTGCGTAGTGTCGACCCGCGCCTGGCGGATCTGTTCCGCTTGTATGGGGCCAAGCTCGGCGACACGCTGCTCAAGCTGCGCCTGCCGGCGGCAATCCCGAGCATGCTCACGGGATACAAAGTGGCCTCCGGGCTTGCGGTGATCGGGGCCATCGTCGGTGAGTTCGTGGCCGGCTTTTCCGAGGGGAACGCGGGCCTCGGCATCACCGTGTTGGCGGCTTATCGCCAATTGCGCACGGACTTGCTGTTTGCAGCGGTGCTGCTCTCGTCCCTGCTCGGGCTATCGCTGTTTGCGCTGGTAAACGCTGCCGCCAGCCTGCTTTTACGCCGCCTGCGCGCGCGCGGCTGAGGCCGAGGCCAGCAATGGTACAAGGTGGCGTGCGGTCACCTTCACTCTGCGTCCTTTCTTGGGCTGTACTCGCTTCTTGCTTGCTGCTCGCGTGTGGCAAGAAGCACGAACCGGCGTCGCGCATTGCCGATGCAGGCTCGCCCGCGCCCGCGGCAGTTCCGGTCAAGCTCGCGCTGGATTGGGTGCCTGAACCGGAGTTCGGTGGCTTCTACGCCGGGCGTGAAGATGGCGCGTATGCGCGTCATGGGCTCAAAATAGAAATTCAAGGGGGCGGCGCCGGCGTTCCGGTGTTGCAAATGGTGGCAACGGGCCGAGCTGACTTCGGCACCGTGGGCGCGGATGAATTGATCACGGCGCGCGCGCGCGGCGCTGACGTCGTGGCGTTGTTCGCGGTATTTCAGACCTCGCCCCAGGGGATCATGGTGCACGCCTCGCGGAAACTGCAGAAGTTGGAGGATGCGTTCCGCTCGGGGACGCTCGGCTTGGAAACCGGCCTTGCCTACGTCAGCTACCTCAAGAAAAAGTTCAGCTGGGCCGGCGTCAAGATCGTGCCGTACGACGGGGGCGTCGCACATTTTCTTCTGGACGCGACCTTCGGTCAGCAATGCTACGTGAGCTCGGAGCCGATTGCGGCGCGCCAGAAGGGCTCTGACCCTCAGGTTTTTTTGATCGCTGATTCCGGTTTCAACCCGTACACGACGGTCGTCATTACACGCCGGGCACTGCTGCACGAAAATGCGGCGCTGGTGCGCGCGTTCGTGCTGGCCACGCGCGACGGCTGGCGCGATTACTTGGATCACCCAGAGCCCACCAATGCCCTGCTGAACAAGCTCAATTCTGCACTGGATGGCGCGACGCTCAGCGCTGCCGCAGCCGCGCAGAAGTCGCTCATCGAGACAGCCGATACCGCTCGTGACGGGCTCGGGAGCATGCAGCGCGTGCGCTGGCAAGAGCTCGCGAATCAGCTCCTGGAGTTGAAGATCTTGGACAAGCCCGCAGCGGTGGATGATCTGTTCGTGAAGCTTTAGCCTGGCGCCCGGCCCGGCATGCTCCCCGGGCCTAGATAGAGCCAGTGCGCGCGACAGACCGCTTCGGGCTGACGATTTCGTGAAACACGAGCGCTGATGCGAAGCCGCCCGCCAACCCCAGCGCGTGCGCGAGCCCGGCCACCTGCGGCGTCGTGTAGTCGAACACGACCTGCAGCCCGACGACCGAAAGCAGGCGCAAGAAAATTTCGCGTGCCGCCGCCGCCCGTTGCCGGATCCAAGCGCGTAACATGACCCCGGCGGTTGCCCCGAGTAGGCCCATGATGCAACCGGATGCACCGACGAGCTCCTCAGGCTCGATCCAGCCGAGCGCGCTCAGCGCCAGGTAGACAACGCTGCCGGCGGCGCCGGATATAAAGTAAATCAGGCAAAATCGCAGTCGGCCGAAGGCGCGTTCCACGAACGGCCCGAGCACCCACAAGCAAGCCATATTCATCAGCAAGTGCAGCGCGCCCGCGTGCACGAACATGTAGCTGAACGTTCGCCACCACTCCCCGGCAAAGATGCGGGGCGCAAAGAAGGCCCAGCGCGATCCGAACTCCGGTCTGGTATCCGTCCACAGCGGGGGTGCGCTGCCGAATACGTAGATTGCCACGTTCGCAAGTACCAGCGCCTGAGTGATGCGGCGCTTGGCCCGCTGCGTCGGACCATTGAGCGCGAGATTTTGCTTGTCCGCCAAGCCCTGGGCAAAATGCTCGATGATCGCGCGCGTGGGCGTAGTTAGCGGGGGCTCGGGCTCAGTGTGAGTTAGGCTCGTGAAGCGCTCCTGGGCGCGGGCGCGAATTTGCGCGTCCTTAGCCTCGCGCAGCTTGCCGAACGCCCAACGCGCTTCGCTCGGTTGACCTGCGTATTGCAGCGCGGTCGCGAGCCAATAGTCGCGCGTTTCGTCGCCCTGGCCGGTGATGGCCAGCATTTGGCGCGTCAAATCAAGCTGTCCGGTGAACGCGAACAGCGACAACAACCCCACATCCAGCGCGGCGTTGGCCGTCAGCAGCGCCTCATTGGCCAGCATGAATTCCGCTAGTTCATCGATGTAGCCGAGCTCTGCCAACGCCCGCACGTAGATTGCGAGCAATGTGGGATCATCGCCGAGCGCCGAACCACCGCTGCGCTCCACCAACGCTTTGATTTCGCGCCAGCGGCCGAGCATGCGCAGGCGGTGAGCGCGCGCGATGGCCCCCGCGCTGCCCCCACCGCTGGCCAATACCTGTAGCAAGGCGTCTGCCTCTGCCGCTCTGCCTTCGTGCGCGAGCCCGAATGCCTGATACAGAACCGCCATTTGCCGCCAATCCCGTCGCGGATGCAGCAGCGCGGCGAGGCGCGCGAACCAGCGCGCCCTCGCATACTCCGCGCGTTTGCTGGCTCGGCTCGCAGCGTTGCCTGCCCAAGACGGGAGCATGATGAGCACGAGCACTAGGGCCATTGCGACGAAGCCGACGCTGCTTTGGAACTCGAACCAGCCGACCCCGGCAACCAACAGCACGAAGCCGCTGACTAGCATCCAATCCAGGCGTGGGCGCTTGGCGCGGACGCTGCGCACGAAGAAGCTTATTGCCGTAGGCGCGGCGAACCAGAGGGCGAGACGATTGAGATCCATGCGCTGACTGAGGGCCGCCTCACTCGGAAGGCGGGCCTCAATCTAATCCGACGCCCGATTTGGTGCCGGGCACTCGAAAATTCCCCGGAAATTCCGGGGTTAGGCGCTGGGCGTGGTTGCTTCGACCAGCGAGCGGCGGGCCAAGCGCTGCTGTAGCAGGGTGGCCAAATAGAACGTCACCGGCAGCACGACCAACGCCAACATGGCGGCGCTGATCGTGCCTCCTACCACCACCACGGCGATCGGTCGCTGCGTTTCGCTGCCGATCGCGTGCGACATGGCCGCGGGCAGCAGACCCAAGGAAGCGAGCAGCGCGGTCATCAGCACCGCGCGGAGCCGGTCGCGCGTGCCTTGCACGACCGCGGACTCAAGCGCCTCCCCCGTAGCCATGCGACCGCGAATGGCGGCCACGACCAACACGCCATTTAGCACGGCCTGACCTAAGAGCGCGATGAA
This sequence comes from Pseudomonadota bacterium, assembly GCA_040005755.1. Lineage (GTDB taxonomy): Bacteria > Myxococcota_A > Polyangia > Polyangiales > Polyangiaceae > PMG-095. The sequence goes on along the minus strand of JBDTYJ010000199.1, from coordinate 3,004 downwards.
CCCCACCGCGGCAGAAACACTGAGCGGCATGTTCGCCGCGCCAAGCGCAAAGATGCCGCCGACCAGCGCAAACGGCACGTTGACCATGATCAAGGTCGCGTCGAACACGGAGTTGAACGCGGAAAACAAGAGCAAGAAGGTGATGATCAGCGCTACCGGGATCACGATCCGAAGTCGCGCCATTGCCCGCTGCTGGTTTTCGAACTCACCACCCCAGGTGAGCTCGTAACCCGGCGGAATCGGCACCTGTGCGGCGACTTTCTGCTGCGCTTCGGCCACGAAAGAGCCCAAATCACGGCCACGCACGTTCATGCGCACACCGATGTAACGCTGGCCATTTTCGCGCGTAATCGCCGCGCGTCCGGTAGACATCGACACTTCGGCGATCGCCGAGAGCGGCAGCAGGGTGCCATCCTTCAGCGGCAGCATGATCTTGCGGATCGCGCCGATGTCCTCGCGCGTCGCGGTCGGCAGGCGCACGGTCACGTCGAAACGCTTTTCACCGTCCCAGAACTCGCTGGCGGTGTGCCCGCCCATCGCGGTCTCGATGTAATCCTGTACGTCTCCCAGATCCAGATTGAAGCGCGCCAATGCTTGGCGGTCCAGGTGCACGGCAATCTGGGGCGTGCTGCCCGATTTGGTGATGCCCACGTCCACCGCGCCCGAAATCTTGGCGATAGTGTCCTTGGCTTTTTCGGCGGCGAGAGACAACTTGTCCAGATCTTCCCCGTAGATCTTGAGCGCAACCTGGCCCTTCTGACCGGACACGTTCTCTTCCACGTTATCGCGAATCGGTTGCGAGAAATTGTAGTCTACGCCTGGGATTTGCTGCAGGGCGAAGCTCATTTCCTCGATCAAGTCTTCCATCGTGTGCTTGTTCGGGCGCCACTCGGCCATGGGCTTGAGCTTGATGAAGACTTCCAGGTTATTGGGCAGCTTGGTGTCCGTGCCATCTTCCGGGCGGCCGAGTTGGGAAATGACCGACACGACTTCTGGCGTGCGGCGCAACAAGGCCTCGAGCTTGGGGGTTAGCGCGCGGCCGTCCGTGAGCGAGATGTTGCTCGGCAACAGGAAGGTGACGTACAGCGCGCCCTCGTTCAGCGCGGGCAGGAACTCACTGCCCAAGCGTGGCATCAGGGCAGCGGCCCCGCCCAGGACGCCTGTCGCCAAAATCAGAACGATGACCACGTTGCGCATCGCGAACTTGATGGTCGGATCCCAAAGGCGCTGAGCCAACGTGAGCAGGGGGGAATCCCGCATGACCTTCGGCTTCTTGAGCGCGATGAGACACAACACCGGCACCAGCGTGAAGCTGACCAGCAGTGCGCCCACGAGCGCGCTCACCACCGTGTACGCAAGGGGCGAAAAGATGCGCCCCTCCACCCGCTGGAGCGAGAAAATTGGGATGTAGGCCGCGATGATGATCAACAGCGAAAATAGCGTCGGTCGCGCCACTTCTTTGGCGGCCTCTGCGATCCGGTCGGCCAGGGGTCGAGCTGCATCACTCGGCGCGGGCCCGTGGCCGCTGGGCGAGAGCTTGTGGAACAAGTGCTCGATCAGGATCACTCCGCCATCCACGATGATGCCGAAATCGACGGCGCCCATCGACAGCAAGTTCGCCGACATACCGCGCGAGTACAGGTAGGCGAAGGACGCCGCCAAGGACAGCGGAATGACCGCCGCCGCAATCAACGAGGCGCGTAGGGAGAGCATGAAGGCGAACAGCACGATCATGACCAGGCTGGCGCCTTCAGCCAGGTTCTCGAATACGGTCTTGAGCGTCGTGTTGACGAGATCCGTGCGATCGTAAAAGGGTTTGATCGTGATGTCTGAGGGCAAGGTCTTGCTGAGCTTGACGATGCGCGCGCGCAACGCGTCCAGCACCACGGATGGGTTCTCGCCACGGCGCATCAAAACGATGCCTTCGACCGCGTCTTGATTCGCGTCCCGGGTCACCACGCCTTGGCGCGGAGCGTAACCCTCGTTGATTTTGGCGACGTCACGCAGCTCAACGGGCCTCGTCTTGTTGTACCCGACCCGCACGTGCTGCAGATCCTCGATGCTGCTGAAGATGCCGAGGCTGCGAATCACGAACATTTCCGAGCCGCGCTCGACGTAGCCGCCGGTGGCGTTGGCGCTTGCCTTCTTCAAGGCATCGAAGACGTCATTCAGATTGACCCCAAGATCTACCATCTTGCTCACGTCTGGCTCGACGTGAACTTCACGCACCAGCCCGCCGTAAGACACGACGTCTGCGACGCCCGGCACTTGCAGCAGCCTTGGGGATACTACCCAATCCTGCAAGGTGCGCAGAGTCATGGGATCGGACTTCGTGCTCTCCAACGTGTAGCGGTAAATTTCGCCGATGGGAGTCGCGTAGGGGCCTAGCGTGGGATGCGCTTCGTCTGGGAGGGAGGCGTCGGCCATGCGCTCAGTGACTTGCTGCCGCGCGCGCATCGGATCGGTCGCGTCATCGAAGGTCATCGTCACGAACGACAGTCCGAACAAGGAAATGCTGCGCAAGCGCGTGAGCCCCGGCGTGCCGTTCAACGCACGCTCGAGCGGCAAGGAAACGCGCCGCTCGACCTCTTCCGTGGGCTGTCCGGAGAACAGCGTGATGATCTGGACCTGGGTATCGGTCGGGTCTGGAAAGGCCTCGATCGTCAGGTTTTTGAACGCGAATAGCCCGCACGCCAAGAGCACTGCGGCAAACACGAACGTGGCGATGCGATGCGAGAGTGAAAAATCGAGGAGCCGTTCGAGCATCTGGTACTACTTGATCAGTTTTTGGGCAGGTTCAGCTCACGAGCATCGGAAGTGGCGCTGATAATTAATCGTGCCGTTCCGGACCATGGTGCGCTGATGGATCTTCAGCACCATCCCCCAGTAGCGACGACAATTCTCGACCCAAAAAAGAGCGGGGCACAATTCTACGCGGGGCGAAATGACCCCGGCCAAAATCCCAGTCTTGATCCATAGAAGAGGCTGCGCGCGAGCGCGGCCC
>JBDTYJ010000198.1:0-10724 GCA_040005755.1 Pseudomonadota bacterium | reverse complement strand
GCAGCCAACGCGGCGCTTTCGGCCGCTGCCGAAGCGCGCAGGCGCGCTTCGAGCAGCTCTTTTTCAGCCATATCGCGCGCCGCTTGCTCGAATACTCGAGCGCTTGCCAGCGCCAGCGCGGCGTGCTGCGCCAGCGTTTGAGCAACGGTGAGGTCGTCTTCCTCGAATGCTGCTGCGCCGGGTCCTTGGCGCGCTACCCCAAGCGCGCCAATGACGCGCTCGCCCTCGAGGAGCGGCACCACTAGCGCGCTTTGCACCTGCAAGTCGCGAGCGAGCTGCGTGATTTCTGGCGCGCCGGCTTGCACATCCGCGCGGCGCTCCATGAAAGGCGCGAAGAGCGCTGTTCCCGTGGAGACCACATAGTGGATGCCGGGATGACTCTCGACCGGCTTCGGTTGGCCGCTCACCAGTGCTTGCAACGTGCGATGGAGCTCGGCCTGGCTAGCGAAGGCGCTCACCGTCGTGAAGTGAGAGGCATCCTCGGTGAGCAAGCTCAGCGTGCAGCAAGCGTTCAGGCTTTCGGCCACCTGCCGAACCACGGTCTCGAATAATGCTTGCGTCGAGCGGCTTGCCTGCGCGAAGGCGTGCGTGGCATTGGAGAGGCGCCGCAGGCGTCGCTGAAACTGCTGTGCGTCGCTGAGCGTGGACGCAAAACTCGAGGTCACCCGTGCATTGTAGTGCAGTTCACGCTGCCTGCGGACTCCTCCGCTCCGGCGATCGAACAAACGGTTGTCGCCTCACGCGCCGCGACTGGGTGTTGCAAAATTGTCGGGCGCCGGAGGCGCGGTCAGCGCGACGCGAGCCGAGCCCAGGCAACGCGCCGCACTGCAGCGTCATTCACAGCGAAACACGCTCTCCGCGAGCTCGGGACTGAACTGCGTTTGCTCAAGTGCTCGTTCCACGAAATCGAGCAGGCGCGTGCGAGAGGCGTCACTTACATTCGGGTACCAGACCGGGCTTGCCAGCACCAGGCAGCGCCAAGCGATGAAGGGCGCGACTACCTCGAGCAGCGCGGTGTCGCGTGAGTGCTCCAGGTATTCCCGCCAGAAGCGTCGCCAGAGCGGTTGAAATGCGGTGCGCCAGACCTGCGGCTTATCGAGCGCGAAGAACAAGTAGTTGACTGCCAGGGCTGCAACGTCGTTGGCAGCATCCCCCGCGGAGCCGCGGCTGGCATCGAGCAGACGCAGCTCGGATGACTCGTCGAACAGCACGTTGAACGGATGAAAGTCACCGTGGATCCGCACCAGGCGTTGGTAATGGTGCTTGAGCCGCCAGCGCCAACCCAAACTCTTCAACTCAATCCGCTCCAGCTGCTGAAGCAGCGCGCTGCTTACGTGTTCGGGGTAACCATCAATGATGCCGAAAATGCCCTCACCGCTGCCGAGCAAGTCGCGAATGGATCGCGTATACAAACTCTTCTCGGGCAGCTTGATGCTGTGAATGCTCACCAGGTAACGCACGAGGGCATCCAGCCGGGCAAAGTCTTGCGGGCGCAGCGCGCCGCATTCAGCAATCTCACGCAAGTCCTGCGCGTATAGGCGCCCTTCTGCATATTCCGTGAGCAAATAGAATTCGCCGGTATTGCGCAGCGAAACGAAGTCTTCGCCGCGGAACGCGCCCACGTCGAACACGCGTGCGTGGTGAGGCAGCAAGTTGAACGTGTCGGCGGCGATGAGCATTCCTGCCGCGCGATCCGCGCGGAACTCGTGCCCGAAGGGATTGGCGGTCGCGCTATGCAGCACCACGGATTTGTCTTGCCCCTCGTGGTGCAAATCGATGCGCAGCGGTGCGCCGTAGCCAGCATCCTTGCCCGTCGGTAGGTCTGCGCTCGTATCGCCCTTCAGCGCGCTCACCTTCAAGATCTCGGCACCCGCGAACGCATGCTCGATCAATCGATTCATGCGCGGGTCGTCCCACGGTGCGGAATGGGGTTGGCGGTGCAATTTGCTCATGGTGTCTCCTGGGCGAACTTCTTCAAGAACCGTGCCGCGTCGTATGCGCGCGCGATCGGATCCGGAGGACGCGCAAGGTGTGGCTGAGGACGCGCAACGTGATCCCGGCGGCTGGTGGCGAGCGCGCGGCTTGTCGCCAATAACGCAAAAGCGTGCGGCGCGGATGCTAAGCCGCGCGCGCTACAGGTCAATCAAGCTAAACGTGCCTCGGGCGGGCGCACGACGAACACGGAGCACAGAGCATGATTGACGACTCTTGCGGCGGTAGTGCCGAGTACTCGGTCGAGGCCGCCATAGCCGTGGGAGCCAATCACGATCAAATCGGCGTTGTGCGCCTGCGCGGCGATGCACAATGCCTGCCACGGCGTCGAAACCACCACCTCCAAGGTGAAGCGCGAGCGCAGCGTTTCACTCAGCTGCTGTGCACACCGTTCGAGGCCCGCCCGCGCTCGGTGTTCCAGGTACTCTTGTACTGAAACGTTCGGGTCTTGCCAGGCCTCCGGGGGAATTTCGGGAGGCAGGCCCACGGCGCGTACCATGAGCAACTGTGCGCCGTAGCGCTGCGCGAGGTCATCTGCCGCCGCAAGCACATACGACTCGCGCGGCGAGCCATCCAAGCCGACCAGGATGCGTCTGACGTTCATGAACTCGCCTTTCGCTAGCATACGCGGGTCACTTGCCAAGGCGCGTCTGCAACAGATCGGCGAAGGCTCGGCACGCATCGACCGTAGTGAAAATGCCCACGACTTTGTCGTGTTGCGTGATGACGGCTGAGCCGTACTTCTTTTCGGCCATCGTCGAGACCACTTCATCGAGCGCCGCGTCCGGTGACACAACGTACGGCTCCTGGCTCATGGCTTCGCTGACGAGCACCTTGTGCGGGTCCACGTCGATCAGGGTCTCCACCGTGTTCAGATCGCGATCCGACACCAGACCGACGATCTTGGCGCCGCGCAGCACGGGCAGGTGGCGCACGCGGTGTTCACGCATCATGCGATGTGCCACTGCCATCGGTTGATCATCGCCAATGGTATGCGGTGACGTGGTCATGTATTTCTGCACGGTTGGGATGGATTTCGACATCGAACTCACCTGGTAACTAGGGGGAAATTGGACTCTGCGCCGGAACGATCTGTTTGGTGATAGGTATGGCGCCGCCCGTGGCGCTCTCGGTGCTGGGCGCACCACAGTTGTTGACCGCCGCTTTCGCGACGAGCCGTCGCACACTCACTGCACGGTGGAGCGATCTTTATTTCATCGTGCGGTTGCTCAGCGGGAATGACGAGCACCGGGCAATGGGCGTGACGCACAGTGCCTTCGGCGACTGAGCCCAAGAGCAGGCGCTCTACGCCGCGCCGATTGTGCGTGCCGACGACGACCAGATCTGCAGCCAGGTCCGAAGCCAATTGCGCAAGGGCGAGTGACGGCGCGCCGAAGTTGACATGCGAGCTGACACGCACCGGCGAAGGAAACTCTGGATGCTTTGCCGCGAAGCTTTCGAGCTGTACCTGAACGTGCACGCGCAGTCGCTCGCCCGCCGTCGCCAACGAGTTCGCTTCATCGAGCACGCTGTAGGCGGGAATGGCGTACCTGCCGTCGAGCGCCATCGGCACGGCCACCGTCGATAGCACGTGAACCTCCGCATTGCGGCGTTCAGCGGCGAGCAGCAATGCCTGCCCAAGGGCGCGGTCTGCGAGCTCGGAAAAGTCAACTCCGACGAGGATGATGTATGGCTTGGCGTTCATTGCTGTGCTCCGGCTTTCTGCAACTGCACCGAGCGTGCCAAGCGGGGCCTCGCAGAACTTTTGGGGAAAATATGGAGAATTGCGCAGCCGATGCGCGCGAAACGCAGATGCTGCGCGTGGCCCACCCCGGGCCAAGCGCGAGCGCTGCGCGGTCGTCCCGCGGCGCGCCCTTGGTGCTCAAGCAGGCAACCCCGCGCGCCATTCATGCTCACGGCATGCTGACGACTGCTGCGTGATTCAAGCTTCGACCGCAAGTTTGACGAAGTCCGTCTCGGTCAGGATGCCGACAATGGCTTTGCCCTCCGATACGACCAAACAACCGATCTTGTGCTCCATCATCAGCTTGGCAGCATCCGCCAGCAGCGCATCGGGCAGAATGGTTACCACCTCGGTCTTCATCGCCTCTTTGAGCACCAGCAAATCCATCGCGCGCTGCTTGGCGTGGCTGCCGTAGCCGAGCGCGCGAAGTAACCCGCTGTGAAACAAGTCCCGCTGACTCACGATTCCGGCCAGAGCGCCCTCCTCGTCGACAATGGGTAAGTGCCGAATCCGGCCCAGACGCATCACGTCATCCGCCACCGACAACTTTTCGTTGCGGCCGAGGGTTACTACGTCTTTGGTCATCACGTCACGAACGCGCAGAGTCTTGGTGTTCATGCTGGCTTCTTTGCACATGCCATACCAGCGTCACGGCGACTGAGCCGAGCCCGTGTGCAGCATCACCATGCCCATCATGCCCGCGTCCGCGTGGTCCAATATGTGACAGTGAAACATCCACATGCCTGGCCGTTCGTCGAATTTCACAGCAATGCGTACAACGCCGTCGACGGGAATGTCGGTGGTGTCGCGCCACTCCCTCAGCGCTGGCGGCTCGCCGTTTACATCCACGACCTGAAAGAAGAAGCCGTGCAAATGAAAAGGATGCGCCCACGCCATCGTGTTTTTCACGGTCCAAAGCTGCGTGTCGCCCATTGTCACCACGACGGGCGGGGCTTGGTCGCCCGGAACGCCGTTGATCCCGAGTGAGAAGGGCTCGCCTGGCGCGCTTTGCGTGAGATCGAAGTGCTGAGGCGTCGCGTTCGACACATCAATCGCTGCGATGTTGCGTCGCAGGGAAGGCAGGGGAGCACTTCGTTCAGGAGCATCCGCGCTGGTTTGGATCGTGAACATGTTCTCTTCGGCGCGGTACACCTTGGAGCCGAAGCCTCTCTCGTAAGGCACCCAGCGCACGGGCAGGCTGCTGCTTCTGGGCATGGCCAGATCGAACGCGACATCCGCGCGCTGCGCCGGCGTCAGCACGATCGCAGCGAGCTGCTCAGGCTCTGCGATCAGCCCGTCATCGCCGCCAAAACGGGTGAATTGCTGGCCTGTGAGCTCGATCTGATAATAACGTGACTTGGCTGCGTTGATGATGCGCCAGCGCTGGCGGCGGCCTGCCTTGGCCTGCAGGATCGGGTTCACCTTGCCATTCACCAAAAGCGTGTCGCCCTCGCGACCAAACAGCGTCGTGAAGCTACCGCCGGCATCTGCCTCGAGCTGCGTGCCGTCCGGCTTGAGCATCATGTCGCTCAGTACGAGCACGAGCTCATCGCCTAAGCCTGCTGGCTCATCAGGATCGGTGACGATGAGCGGGCCATACATCCCGTACCCCACCTCAGCAGCGGAGTCGAAGTGTGGATGATACCAAAACGTGCCGGCATCGGGCACGATGAAGTCGTAGTCGAAGCTGCCGCCGGGCTCGACGGCGGGCTGCGTGCTTCCGGGCACGCCGTCCATATTGTTGGGCAAACGGATACCGTGCCAATGCACCGTTGTTGCTTCTGGGAGCTCGTTCTTCAAGTGGACGATCAACCGGTCCCCGCGGGCGACGCGTATCATCGGCCCGGGCAGCAGCCCGTTGTAAGTCCAGACCGGCGTGACAACCCCGGGACGAAGCTCCAGATTTGCGATCTTGGCCGTGAGGGTGGTCTCGAAGATGTTCGGATCGGGGTTCTCGTCCACGGCGTTCGGGAGGCGCAGCTCCGCATCCCAATCTGCTGGTTGTGAGGAAGAGGGCGTGGGAGGGGCGCTGCAGCCGACGGCAAGCGGGGCGGAGCCGAGCAGAACGAGCGCGAACCAGGGCGAACCGAGCTTCATGGACTCATTCAAAGCAAGCTACGTTCCAGCGCGCTCTTGCCCGTTCGGCCCAGGCCGACGCGCCTCAGCGAATCGTCACCTCCAACTCTCGCATCAGGTGTTGCAGGTCCAAGCCCGAAGCCGGCAACGCAGGGATGATCTGCCGAACGTGCTCGCGCAGCCAGGCAGGCGCGTGCGCGGGACTCTGGAATTCCACCTGAAAGCCTAGGAGTTTCGCCCACTCACGCTCCCGGGCGGCGCCGAGCGCTGCTAAGGAATCGAGTGATTTACCGTTGAAGACGCACTCGGCCATGCGTTCCACCAGGTCATGAACTTCCGTCAATCCGCCGTTCATGCTCTGCCCACCGAATGGGCTGGTGATGTGAGCGGCGTCCCCGGCCAGCCATACGCGCTCGTCACCGAATATGCGTGCCAGACGGCGCTCGAAATGCGTGACCGTGCTCCACTCCAGTTGTTCGGGCGCGTTGTTGCACCAGGGCATGCGGGCGTGGGCGAGCACGCGCAGTCGATCCAGATCAGGCGCGCCCTCTAGCGCAGCGCCTAGTTGAAACCCCCAACGCGCGCGCTGGTTCGGCAGCGGCATGGCCAGGCTGCCAAGCCCTGCAGCAAAGGCTAAATCGAACGTCGAGCTGCCGTTGCTGTCTGGCCCTTCGAACATCGCGAAGAGCTCGGTCGGGGCCACATCCAGGTTGTCTACCCCCAGTGCTTCGCGTACGGCGGAATGATAGCCATCCGCGCCGATCACGAATGCAGCGTCGATGGACGCAGTTTCAACCGTCGCCCATTCGTCGCAATGCGCCGGGGATCCGAGCGGTTCGCGACGCTGAATACCCACTCGGACGGTGTCGTGTCGACGCTCAAATCCGCTTGCGCAGAACGGAACGCGGATCTCGACCGCATTGGCCCTCAGCTCGCGCAACAACAGTTCTTCGAACGCCCCCTGCGGAATGGTGAGCGCAGGCATGGGCAAAGGGAGGCTTTGAACGTGCTTCCCAGCCACGTGAATGTCCACGCGGTGGATCAGACGGCCGGCACTGAGCAACCGCGAGGATAAACCGTGCTCGGCCAATAAGCGCAGCGACGACGGATGCAGGATGCTCGCGTGACCGTGCTCACAGCCGCGAAAATTGCGATCGAGCAACGTCACCCGCATGCCGAGGTGAGCCGCGCACAGCCCGGCGAACAAGCCGACCGGTCCAGCGCCGACGACCAGCAGGTGAGTCTTCTCGATGGGCCCGGTCAGGGCGGAAGTGGCAGGCATCGCCTCGGCCCTTCGCAAGGAGCGGGCCAATGACGCTACCAAACGGGAATGGCTGGGCCCCCGCGAACTCGGCCTGGATGCCCTGCCAATTGCTGCGGCAACCGCACCGATTGCGCTGCGCGCGCATTGCTTGCGCGCCGCTCACTGAGCTTGCAGCTTGCGCAAGAGTTGCGCGCGGGCGCAATCCCCGCAGCATGGCCTTCGGGTCCGCGGAGACATCGCAAGCCCGCACCCGCTCGCGCGCCACCTTCTTGTTGGCGCGTTACTTGCTCAACGCGAGCTTGCGTGATGATGCCGGGAGGCCGCTGTGGCGCGCGCCAGAGTCTAGGCAGACCCACAAATAGCAGTACTGTCGACTTCGATCTCAAATGCCGTATTCCACGAGCCCGGGTCACCCTCAGCCCTTAGGGGCAACGGTGAACGACCAAGGCGTAAACTTTTCTCTGTTTTCCCAGAACGCCACGGGGGTCGAGCTGCTGTTGTTCGATTCCGCGCACGCCGCGGAGCCCAGCCAGGTCATTCCTGTGCTGCAGCGCACGCTGTTCTATTGGCACGTGCAAGTAAATGGGCTCAGGCCCAACGTGCCTTATGCGTTCCGCGTGGACGGCCCGGGTACCGATGCGGACCGCCGCCGCTTTGGTCATCGGTTCAATCGCAACAAAGTGCTGATCGACCCCTACGCCAAGGGAAACCTCACCAACTTGTGGGTCGAGGAGCTCGCCACCGACGCCAGCGACAACGTCGCGACATCAATGCGCAGCGTCGTCATCGACACTCGGGACTACGATTGGGAGGGCGATCAGCGTCTCAATACTCCACTTTCGGAAACGATCATCTACGAGCTGCACGTGCGCGGCTTCACGCGCTCGCCATCCTCGGGCGTGCAACACCCGGGCACGTTTGCCGGGCTGATGGAGAAGCTGCCGTATTTGCAGAGCCTTGGCATTACCGCGCTCGAGTTGATGCCGGTATTCGATTTCGATGAAACGACCGTGAAGCGACGAAGTCCAACTACGGGCGAGCCGCTCACGAACTTCTGGGGTTATGACCCGATTTCCTTCTTTGCGCCTGAAGACAGCTATTGCGTATCGCCCGACGTTGCGACGCACGTGCGTGAGTTTCGGGACCTGATAAAAGCCGCTCACCGTCACGGCCTGGAGGTGATCCTGGATGTCGTCTTCAACCACACCGGTGAAGGAGACTTGAACGGGCCCGTGATCTCGTTCAAAGGCATCGACAATAGTGTGTTCTATCTCTTGGACGGCAACGACCGCTCTCGCTATCGGGGAGATTTGACGGGCTGCGGCAATGCGCTGCGCTGCAATCACCCATTTTGTTCCCAAATGTTGGCGGACAGCCTCGCCTATTGGGTCACGGAAATGCACGTGGACGGTTTCCGCTTCGACCTGGGGGCGGTGCTCACGCTCGGTGAAGACGGCAGGCGCTTGGAGTACCCGCCGATCGTCTGGGCGCTGAACCTGGACGCGCGCTTCGAGACCACGAAGGTCATCGTGGAACCATTCGGGGGCAACAATGAAGACGTGCTGGGATCCTTTCCCGATATTCGCGCCGCCACTTGGAACTTCCACTTCAAGAACACGATGCGTCGCTTCGCTCGCGGCGACCGCGGACTGGTGGCTGAAGTCGCGACGCGCATTGCTGGTAGCTCGGATCTGCTGCAGGGCGCGGGCTACGGTCCGCTAAATGGCGTATCTTATCTCACGTGCCATGATGGCTTCACGCTGAACGACCTCGTGAGCTACGCCCGCAGCCACAACGAAGCCAACGGTGAAGTTTCGGGGGACGCGGATAACTTAAGCTTCAATTGCGGCACCGAGGGCCGGACCGTGGATCGTGGGGTCGAAGAGCTTCGCCTCCGCACGATGCGCAATTGCTTCGCGTTGCTATTGTTGTCGCAGGGCGTGCCGATGCTACTCGCGGGCGACGAGTGCCGGCGTAGCCAAGACGGGAACAATAATCCGTACCTGCAGGACAACGAGGTCAGTTGGTTCGATTGGTCGCTGGTTGCTCGGCACGCAGAACTGGTCGACCTGGTCCGCTTCTTGACGGCTTTTAGGCAGCGGCACCCCGCGCTGCGGCGGAGCGAGTTCTTTCGCGGGGAGCCGAGTCAGCGCGGCCTGCGTGACATCGAATTCCATGGCTGCGAGCTGAACGCGCCGGGGTTTAGCGACCCGAACTCGGCAGTCCTGGCTGTCACCGTTGCCGACCCCGGTGAAGGCGAGGACCTCTTCTTGATCTTCAACATGGAGCTCGGGTCACTTCCCTTCCAGCTTCCCCCTGTTATTGGGCGCCGTTGGTCCCGCGCTCTAGACACCGCGCTGCGTGATGCCGTGGTCTGGGCCGCGCCGGGTACTGAGGTCGCGATCGAGTCGTGCTCTTACGTGGCCTCTGGCCGTTCCGTAGTCGTCCTGGTCTCGAAGGCGTAAACCACCATCCCGCCGCTCGAAGCTCGTTCGTTTCGCCAAGGAGGATGCAGAGGCCGCTCAGCGTTCGACGCGGTAGCGGCGCGCGCTGAGCTCGCGCAGCCAGCGAGCTGACTCCAGCGGCGACTGGTGCTGAGCGATATCGGCGAGCGTGATCAAGCCGACGAGTTTGTCCTCTGCATCCGCCAGCAAGACACGGCGGGTGCGGTGCGTCAGCATCAACTTTTCAGCGTGCTCGAGTGTTGCATCCGGGGAGCAGCGCACCGGCTGGCGAGTCATGATCTGCTCGACAGGCGTCTTTTCCCCGTCCAAGTTAGCCGCGCACGAGCGAAGTGCGATGTCGCGGTCGGTGACGACTCCAATCGCTCGCCCCTGATCGTCGCACACGGGCAAGATGCTGATTTGCTCGGTTTTCATTGTGCGCGCAGCGTCGTTGACCGTCACACCAGCGGTAATCGAGAGTACCCGATGCTTCATGATTTCACGACAGAACATGCCCTGAGGTATTGCAAGCGGCGTTCCACCCAGCAGTCTCATGTCAACCACTGATTTTGGCGGCAACGCGCAGACGCGATACGGAGCGTTCGCGTCGCGAGCGAATCTCCATCAAGCCGCGCCGGGCCAGTATGCCTTCGTCTTGTTCTAGCCAGCGGTGCAGTGACCGTCGCTCGTGCTCCGAGTGGGAACGGAGCAGCGCCTGCAGCTCCTCGATGACCAGCCCCTTTGGCGTGTGCAGCTCGAGGGAGACGCTTACTTCGGACCGAGCAACGAGCGTGCCCTCGGCTGCACTCGCCTCAAGGCCGGCATTGGCCTCTTCCATGGTGCAGGCTTTGCGCGTCTGCCGAATATCCTGCGCCTGGCAGAAGCTTTCGCGATCGACGCGCTATGCGTGGCATGGCCAGACGCTTAAGGACACCCGCCCGCCAAGTTTTGCGTTTTGGCGAGCCTTTCGGGAGCACCGCAGCGGAGCGTAGGCTGCTACGTGAGCAGCGGAGCGCAGCGAAAACGAAGCCAAAACCAAAAATCGGCGGGCGTCGCTGCGGCTTAAGATACCGGTGATGGGGGAAGCCCTGGGTCGGGGAGCGCCTTAGGGCCCGCGAATGGCTAAGTCGATCGCCCTCGCGGCCGAGCCATCCCGGCTGGCTTCGTTGCTCCTCAGTTACATACCTGCAGTATGCGCCTTCGT
>JBDTYJ010000197.1:0-10774 GCA_040005755.1 Pseudomonadota bacterium | reverse complement strand
TCTTCTTCTCTCTTATATTTATAAATAGATAGCAGTCTTAGTAGAGCCTGTGGAAGCTGTGGAGATCCGGGTAAGTGCCTGGAGTTACAACGTTTATCGCCGAAGCGGCTGTGGATTCACGCGGGACGCGCCTTGGGGGCGGCATGGGATAACTCAGGCGGCGCGCCTTTCCACAGGCACCGTACCCGGGCCATCCAGAGCCTTCTCCCCAGGCTTTCCAGAGCCCCAAGACGACTCCGGCAGGCGCTTAAATCAGCCCCGCTCAGCGGCCGATTTGGCGCGTTTACGAGCGCCGCCCACTCCGGCCGCCTTGCGATTCGGCTTGGAGCGTTCTGCGGGCAAGCCAAGGCGAGCAATCGCGTCGATCAGGTGCTCGCGACTCTGCTGGTAAGAGCGCGGACCGATCTTATCGGCGGCGCGCGCCGCTTCGAGCGCGACCAGTTCGCGCAGTAGGATCTCCCTCGCGCGCTTCTTGTCCGCTGCCGCGTCTTTGCCGCCGGCCGCGTCGTCGAACACGCCTTGTGCCGCGAGGGCGCCCGCAATGGCCATGCCTAGCGCGACCAGCACTGCCACCCAGCGCCCCGGACCCGGAACTGGGATACCGGTGATCGTGGCGGTGAAATCTCGAATCTCTTCGTCTCGGCGCAGCAGTTGCTTCACCGACACCAGCACACGCTGACCGTTCTGATTGGCAGTTGCGATGGGCGGTTGAAAACCATCCACTTCCAAGTTCATGGCGGAAGAGGCCTCGGCGATCACGCGCATCTCCGCCACGTGCGGCGGCAAAGACATGTGAAACGATACAGAATCATCGCTAAATTTTGGCATTTGGAAGCGGAACGACGCTTCCTGCTGACCGGGACCGAAAGTCCCCTTCAGCCGCGCTCCAACGCCATCGACCTGCTCGAAGTGCACGTCGGTCATGCCCTCTTGTGCTTTGAAGGCTTTGAACCCTTTGGGCAGTTGCACGACCACGTCCTTGGGTACCCACGTGACTTGGCCGACGTTGAACACGCGGAACAACATTTCGAACTGGAAAACGTCGTCTCGCGTTTCGATGTATTGGTAGCCGCGCATGCCGATCATCGCTTGATCGATATCCGCGGTGTACGGGAACACGTGCAGCACCACGCGCTGGCCCATGTCCTGGCGCAGGTTGAACGGCGCCGTTTGGTAGCTTGCCGGCCCCGACGCAATGGTGATGCGGTACGCGTGGTCGCTGCCTTTTTGCAGATCCGTGAAACGCACGCTGCCGGCAGAGTCCGTTTGAGCGAATTTTTCCGAGCGGGATTCGCCTTCGGCGATCTTTTGGAACAGGATGCCTAGGCGCACTTGGGTGCCAACGAGAGGCACGCCCTGCTGATTCACGATCGTTGCCGACACCACCCCGGCGGCTAGCGCGGGGGTCGCTTCGCTGACGTCCGCAGCGGGATCGGCGCTCGTCATGCCGGGATGACCGGGAGGCACCGCGCTGCCGCCAGCGGCTTCGGGCTGGGCGCCTTGCGCGGGTGCGCCGTGTGCTTGAGCTGCGGAGCGAGCTTCGGCACTCGCGGCTGCGCTCGCGGCTGCGCTGGGAGCGCTCGCCACGCTAGGGGCGACACTGGCCGAGGTTGCTGCTGGCGCTGCCCAAGCGCTGGGCACGGAGAGCAAAGCGACAAGCATCGCCCGAACGAAGCGCTGAAGCGGCCTCACGGACTGCCCTCGACGGTGGCGAGCAACGGCGTGCCGCAGGCTTTGCAGAAGCGCGCGTCAGGCTCGTTTTTCGCCTGACACGCAGAACACTGGAGGCCGCCCGGTGCTGGCGAATGCCCGGCATTTATGCCGGGTTCTTCCAATTCTGCGCCCGCTTCGAGCGGGGCCAAGCGTGCGGTGTTCGCCTCTGCCTCGTCGCTCGCTTCTAGGGCCTCGGCGCTCTTGGCTCCGGCTCGAGCGAGCCGCCGTTCGAGCTCGCGTTCGACCTGCTGTCTGCCCTCTGCGAGATTTTCGTCCAGCGTTTGCATTAGCCGCTTGGCTTCGGCGCGGTAGCGCGCCGAGTACTCGTGAAAGTCGTCTTCACCGATCTTGCCGACGCTGCGTTCGTACTCGAGATCCTTGAGCGCACGTAGCACCGCGCGCTTCTGCTCTTCTTCCGCGGAGCGCGCGCCCAGGCTGAAAGCCTCTTCGAAGGTCAGCTCGGACTCTCCGGCCAGCGCTTGCACGCTGTTCCAGAGCAACCAAATCACGAGCAGTAGGGCGCCGGCGGCCAGCGTGAGCACCACGAGTTGAACGCCGTACAAATTGCCAACGACGATGGCAACGGTCAGCGTGAGAAGCGGCGGAGCCCAGCGGGGCACGCGCATGCGAGGCGAGTCGGTCATCCGTCAGTCGCGCGAGCTTTTAGCATTGTCTCGACGGCGCCGTGCCACCGAGACCACGGAACCGAGAGCAAGGCCGGCAAAGCCGGCCAGGCCCAGGCCCGTCCCCGGTAGGCGGCGTTGCAGTGTGGCTTCGCTGAGCCCCGTCATTTGTGTGCCTACGTGAGAATTCGCCGGGCGCTCGTGCGCGAAGGCCATGCTGGGTGCCATCGCAATCCAGACCGCAAAGGCGGTGCCTGCGGCGACCCCCGCGCCGGCTCGCACGTAGGACCAGGCACCCACTTCACCGAAGCTAAGTTCGGGAAACAAGGAAGTGATGGTGCCTGTCATCAGGATCAAGAGCCCGACCCAGATCCATGAAACCAGCGGGTTCACGTGGAACTGAAACGTCGCTCGCTTGGACTGTGGGTCGATTTGCCCGACGACCGTGTATAGGTCCTCACGCAGAGAGCGCATCATGCTCACCTCCGTGGTCGGGCCATCCGGCTGGGCCTGGTAAATGAACTTCGCGGGGTGCACGTAGCCGAGCGCTTTGCCGGCTCGCACGACCTTCAGATCGGCGAAGATCATCATCTTCTCGATGTCCGCTTGCTCTTCCGGGCTGCACTTCGAGTTCCCGGGACAACGGCGAGAGCCCTCGTAGGTCAGGTCGTATTCACCAATGCGGTAGTGATCACCGGGCACCATCGCGGTTTCACGATCGATGTTCCAAGCGGTACCCGTGAACCCCACGAACATGGATACGATGCCCAAGTGCACGATGTAACCGCCGTATCGGCGCCGGTTTTTCTCGATCAAACGGAATAGCGCCAGACCGATCGACTCCGCTTCGCCCCGCTTGTCAGCCACCGTGCGCCGCGCTTTCACGCCGCGCACGAACTCCTGCACGATGACCGCGACGTTGAAGGCGGCCAGAGCAATGGTGATGCCAGGCAACGCAGAGCCCGTCTTTTGAATCAAGGTGCCGACCAAGCCCGGATAGAAGGCGTCGCGAGCAACCAAAGGCGGGTAGCCGAAGTAGCCGCCGAAGATGGCGTGCAGGACGGCCATCGCGAGCATCGCAATCAAGGGCGCGCGGAACGCTTTCTTGATTGAGGCCTCGCTCGTCTTGCGCCAACCGAACAAGGGCGCCATGCCCATCAGCGCGAAGATGATGAGGCCGATGGGGCCCATCCAACGGTTGAAATGAGGCGGGCCAACGGTCGCACTCTCGCCCCAAAGCTCGCTGATCTTCGGGTACATCGTGGACACGAGAATGAAGGTCATGCCGCCCAAAAGTGCCCAATTATTGGCCACGAACATGGCCTCACGGCTGGCTACGGCTTCGATTTGACCTTTGCTCTTCAGCTCGGGTAGGCGCCAAACCATGAGCCCCAGGCTCGTGCCGAGGATGACACCCATGAAGTAAACGAAGTACGTGCCAATGCTGCTTTGAGCGAAGGCGTGCACGCTGGTGATGATGCCGGCACGAGTCAGGAAAGTGCCGAAGATGGTCAGGAAGAACGTGAGACAGATCAAGAACACGTTCCACACCCGCAGCATCGGGCGGCGTTCTTGGATCATCGTCGAGTGCACATAGGCGGAGGCGGTGAACCAGGGCAGGCAAGCCGCATTTTCGACCGGATCCCAGGCCCAGAAGCCGCCCCACCCGAGCTCTTCGTAGGCCCACATCATGCCCAAGATGTTGCCGATGGACAGGAACAGGAACGCGAACAGCATCCACTTACGGACCGCGACTACCCATTCATTGTCCAAGCGGCGCGTGACGAGCGCCGAGACGCAGAACGCAAAGGGCACGGAACAGCCCACGAAACCCATGTACAGGCAGGGCGGATGAATGATCATCCAGTAGTTCTGCAGTAGCGGATTCAAGCCTTCACCGTCGGGGCGTGCGCCGGCGATGCTGGTTTCGAACGGGTTGGCCGCGAACAGCATGAGCATCGCGAAGAAGCCGACGATCACCATCAAGGTGGCGATCACGTACGGTTGGAGCTCGCGATAGCGGCCCTTCAGCCAAGCCACGCACGCGGTCACGTACCCGGACAAGAGCAGGGACCACCACAGCAACGAGCCGTCCTGCCCGCCCCACAATGACGTGAGCAGGTACGCGGTCGACATGCGGCGGTCGCTGTAGTGCGCGACGTAGCGAATGCGGAAGTCGTGCGAGACGAACGCGTACGTGAGGAGCAGCACCGCGAACAGCACGAGCGCCGACGTCGTGTACGCGCCCAGCCGGGCCGCCTGCAGCAGCCGCGGGCGCCCACGGCCGGCCGCCAATGCGACGGCGAAGGTATACGCGGCGGCGATAAGAATCGCGTACACGATTCCCGTACCCAACTCAGGGAGTGATTGCCACATGTGGGCCGGAGCTTAGCGCGAAGCGTCGCCGCGCGGGAGCAACCCGACCGCTTTCACCGCGGCGAATGCATTCTGTCGTCGGGAGCGTAGCTCCCGCCCCAAGCAAGTGAGGTTATCGCGTCCCAGCCTCTAGTTTTTTGGGTCCAAGCTCCGAAGGAGCAAGGCGAGGGCGTCGGCGGGGCGCACCCGAGCGGCCGCTCGGGAATACTCAGTCTGCCTTGTCGGTTACGCTGGTTCCGACCGGATCGCCGTGGCACACGCGGCGAATGTTACCGGGTACCATCTTGAAAACGCGGATGGGAAGGCCGTTCTCGCGGCACAAAGCCACCGCCGTGGAGTCCATGACGCCCAGGTGATCGTTCAAGAAGCGGTCGTAAGTGACGCTGTTCAGCAGCTTGGCATCCGGGAAGCGACGCGGATCGCGGTCGTACACGCCGTCCACCTTGGTGGCCTTGAGCAGGCAGTCTGCGTGGATTTCCATGGCGCGGAGCGATGCCGCGGTGTCCGTCGAAAAGTACGGATTACCGGTGCCAGCCGCGAAAATTACGGCGTGACCGCGATCCAAATGACGCATTGCACGACGCCGGATGTAGGGCTCGGCGAGCTGTTTGATCTCAATTGCCGTCATTACGCGCGTGGGAACGCCGCTTCGCTCGAGCGCGTCTTGCAGCGCGAGCGCGTTGATGACCGTCGCCAGCATGCCCATGTAGTCGCTCTGCGCGCGATCCATGCCTTCACTGGCGCCGCGTAAACCGCGGAAGATGTTGCCGCCGCCGACCACCAAACCGAGTTGCACGCCGGTGGAGTGCACCTCTGCCAGCTCGGTCGCGGTGGCTTTGAGCGTTGCGGTGTCGATGCCCGAGCCACCCTCCTTGCCGCTGAGCGCTTCACCGCTCAGCTTGATGATGACGCGGCGGTAACGGAGCTTGCCCTGAGACGATGACTCTTCTTCCACACCTTGATGCCTACCGCTCCCGGCCAACGCGCGCAATGGGTTAGCCTCAGCGAATCTGGCACTTTGGCCGGGCCCGTAGTAATCCGGTGCCTCTGCCATGCGGCCCGTTTTGCGTTTTGTGTTCCACCGCTCGCTCGCGGCCTTGGCCGGGCTGACCGTGTGCGCCGCGTGTCACGAGAAGCCGAAACAAACCAGCGTGCCCTTGGGCTCTGCCAGCGCGCTACCCGGCAAGCTCACACCGGAGTTGGCCAAGCAGGTGTTGGCCAAAGTGGGTGAACGCGAAATTACTCTGGGCGAGTACGCCGAAACGCTCGAACGCATGGACCCTTTCGAGCGCATCCGCTACCAGTCAGCCGACCGCCGTAAGCTGCTGTTGAACGAGATCATCCAGGTTGAGCTTCTGGCGCAGGAAGCCAAACGGCGGGGGCTGGACAAGCAGCCGGAAACGCAAGAGCGGCTGCGGCAGATCCTGAAGGACGAGCTGCTGCGCGACGTGCGCCGCGACGCACCCGCGCCGAGCGAGATCTCGGACGCCGAGGTGCATGGTTATTTCGACGCACATCACGAGGAATTCAAGGAGCCGGAACGACGTCGCGTGGCGCACATTGTCCTTACGAACGAAGCGCAAGCCAAGGCTGTGCTGGCGAAGGCGACCGGCGCAACGGCCGCGGATTGGGGCAAGCTAGTCGCGGACGTTTCGCTGGATAAACCGGCAAAAGGTGCCGCTCCGGCCTTGGCTGAGCTGGCCGGGGATCTGGGCATCGTGGGTCCGCCGGGTCACCCGCGCGGCAGTAATCCGCGCGTTGCTGAGGCGCTGCGCGAAGCGGTGTTCCAAATCGCGAAGGTGGGCGACGTGCTGAGTCGCGTCGTGCCCGAGGGCGCGCGTTTTCACATCGTGCGCATGACGGGCC
Organism: Pseudomonadota bacterium; assembly: GCA_040005755.1. Taxonomy (GTDB): domain Bacteria; phylum Myxococcota_A; class Polyangia; order Polyangiales; family Polyangiaceae; genus PMG-095. The sequence goes on along the minus strand of JBDTYJ010000197.1, from coordinate 4,196 downwards.
GCACTGAAGCGCGGGACAGGTCATTTCAGGATTCCGAGCGTACGATTCGGGTCGCCTTGGTTCAGCAGAAGATTCAGGAGCGTGAGGCCCAGCTCGAGGCCCAGCTCAAGCAACGCTACCCCGTCAGCGTGGATGACGCCGCGCTTGCTCAGGTGAAGGTTCCGGAAGCGGACGGCGCAGCTGCTCAAACCACGGGCGGCAAGTGACGGACGGCGTGCGCCCGGCAGCTGACGAAGAGTCGTTGCCTCCGCCTGATCCGACCGGTCTGCGTATGTTGCCTGACGTGGACGCGCAGGATTGGGGTTTGCAGATGCGCCACGCGGTCCGTACGGTCGCCGGTCTGAGCGCTAAATTGCAGCTCTCACCTGAGGAATTGGCCGGCGCCCTGGCCGCGGAGCGCGCTGGGTTGCCGATCTCGGTCACGCCTTACTACTTGTCACTCTGCGACGTGCACGACCCAAACTGCCCGATCCGCAAGCAGGTCGTTCCGCACGCGTTGGAGGGGCGCACCGTTCCCGGTGACCTACGCGATCCGCTCGGCGAGGAAGCGCATGAAGTCGCGCCCGAGTTGGTTCAGCGTTATCCGGATCGCGCGCTCTTGCTGGTCACGGATCGCTGCGCCATCTACTGCCGCTTTTGTACGCGCAGTCGCATCGTGGGCACGGGTGGCGGCCCACGTTCTGAAATGCGCCTCATGCCCGCGTTCGAGTATCTGCGCGCGCATCCGGAAGTTCGCGACGTGATCGTGAGCGGTGGCGACCCATTGGCGATGAGCACGAGCCGCATCGTGCGCGTGCTGCAAGCGCTCCGTTACATCCCGAGCGTGGAGACGATTCGGATCGCGACGCGCATGCCGGTGGCCCTGCCGCAGCGCATCACGAATGAGCTAATTTCAGCGCTGAAACCGTTTCACCCCATTTGGATCATGACCCACTTCAATCACCCGAAGGAGCTCACCGCGCAAGCGCGCGAGGGCTTGCGGCGGCTGGCCGACGGCGGCTTCCCGGTGATGAACCACACCGTGCTCCTGCGTGGCGTAAACGACGACAGCGCGGTCCTGAGCGAGCTGTTCCGAGGGTTGGTGCGCGAGCGCGCGCGGCCGTATTATTTGCTGCAAGCCGATCCCGTGCGCGGCACGGGGCATCTGCGCACACCGTTGGACACCGGGCTGCGCATCATGGGCGAGCTGCAGGGCCGCCTGAGCGGCATCGCTCTGCCCAAGTTCATCGTCGACACTCCGGGTGGGCTCGGTAAGGTGCCGGTGAGCCCGAACTACGTCGTGTCACGCGGCGCGGGCGTCACGCGCTTCCGCACCCACCGCGGTGTGGAGGTGGACTACTTCGATCCACCGGAATAAACCGTCGCTAGAGCGGAATGTTCCCGTGTTTCTTGGGCGGATTCTTGTCCCGCTTGCTGGCGAACAGTGCAAGGTAAGTCGCGAGGCGCCGGCGCAGTAAGCGCGGCTCAATCACCTCATCCACGAAGCCGAGCTCAGCCGCGTGGTAAGGATTAGCGAAGCGATTCCGGTAATCAGCCACGAATTCCGCGCGCGCAGCTGCCTTGTCGGGCGCCGCGTCGATGGCTTTTTGATAGACGATGTTCACGGCACCGTCAGGGCCCATGACCGCGATCTCCGCGCTCGGAAACGCAAGGTTCACATCGGCGCGGATGTGCTTGCTATTCATCACATCGTACGCGCCGCCGTAAGCCTTGCGTGTGATCACGGTGAGCTTGGGCACGGTTGCCTCGCAATACGCATACAGCAACTTCGCGCCATGCATGATGATCCCGCGGTGCTCCTGATCCACCCCGGGCAGGAACCCGGGCACGTCCACGAAGGTCACGATGGGGATGTTGAAGCAGTCACAAAAACGCACGAAACGCGCGGCTTTCACGCTGGCGTCGATGTCCAGCACGCCGGCCAACACCGCCGGTTGATTGGCCACGATGCCCACCGGGCGGCCCCCGATGCGCGCGAAGCAGGTCAGGATATTGCGCGCGAACGCCTCATGCGCTTCTAGCAAGTAGCGATCGTCGACGACCGCCCGCAAGACATCCACCATATCGTACGGCTTGTGGCTCTCATTCGGGATAACACGATCCAGCTCGGGCGCGTCGCGCTCGACTGGATCAGCGCTCACGCGCTGCGGAGGATCTTCCGTGTTGTTGGAGGGCAGAAAGCTCAGCAGCTCGCGCACGCGCGCGATGCAGGCGGCGTCATTCGGCGCGGTGAAGTGACATACGCCGCTGATCGCGGCGTGAGCGCTGGCACCCCCGAGGGCCTCTTTGCTGACCTCTTCGTGTGTTACGGTGCGGATCACGTCCGGCCCCGTGATGAACATGTAGCTCGTGTTCTCGACCATGAACACGAAGTCGGTGATCGCCGGGGAATACACCGCGCCGCCTGCGCATGGCCCCAAAATTGCGCTGATTTGTGGCACTACGCCGCTCGCGAGCGTGTTGCGTAGAAAGATGTCGGCGTAGCCGCCCAACGATTCCACGCCCTCTTGGATACGCGCGCCGCCAGAGTCGTTGAGGCCGATGATCGGCGCTCCAACGCGCAGGGCATGATCCATGATCTTCGTGATCTTTTGTGCGTGCGCCGCGCCCAGCGACCCCCCCAAGACGGTGAAGTCTTGGGCGAACACGAACACGTTGCGCCCGTCCACTGTGCCCTGGCCGGTGACGACGCCATCGCCCGGGAAGCGCTGTTCTTGCATGCCGAAGTCGGTCGCGCGATGCGCCACGAAGCGACCGATTTCGACGAAGCTACCCGGGTCGAGCAGCAAATCCAACCGCTCGCGCGCGGTGAGCTTGCCTTGCGCGTGTTGTTTATCGATGCGCGCTTGGCCGCCGCCGAGTGCTGCCCGCGCGTCGAGCTCGGCCAAACGTTGGGAATTTTCGGATGCGGTCACGGTTTGCCTCGTTACAGAGCGATTTTGAGCACCAGCAGAAGGATCAGTAGGCCGAGTGCAGTGCAGGCTAGACGAACGCCTTGGGTGACGCGCGCGCGGTCGTACGCGTCGAGCGCGCGGCGCAGCGTTTCGCACTTAATAATTAGGCGGTCGGCGCGCTCGCTGACAGCTCGAACCTGCTCTAGCCAGGCCGCATCTATCGGCAGCGCGCCGCGGGAGGCCAGCAGCGCGCGGCCGCCCTCGGCGAGCGCAGCTCGTTGCTGGGTCTCGCTTTCCGACAGCCCCGCGCTGCGCACCTGCACTTCCTTCTGGAAGCGGTCCGCCAGCGCTTGCTTTTTGCGCGCGGTCGCCCGCTCCGCTTGGTGGAGCGAATCCAGCTTGTTTCGGGCTTGCCTTAGCGCTTGGCTCGCTTGCTCTAGCTCCGATTTTGCGCGCGTGACTTCGGGCGCAATTGCGTCAACGCGCTGTCTCAAGGTGACGAGTTGGCTGGCCTCGGGCTCGGGGATTTGCCCGCCTTGCGCGCCGAGCTTTTGCTCGGCAACTTGGGTCACAGCGCGGATTTCGATGTGCGCCCGTTTGAGCTTGGCTTCGGCACGCTGCGCGAGCAGCTCGCGTTCGCTGTGCGCGCGCAACGCGGCTTGTTCGATAGCTTGCTGAGCGGCGCGCAGCTCGGCGATTTGTCTGAGCTCCGCGTCGAAAGTCGAGCTTTGCGCGCTCAGCTCGGCGTTGACGAAGGACAGCGCTTGGCCGCGCTGGCTCGCCACCTGTTCGAGCTCGATGATGGGCGTGAAAAAGCGGCGAAAGCCGTCCATTTGTTCGGCCATCGGGCGCATCGTTCGGGTTAACTCAGCGAGGACGGTTTCGCGCTCGAGCTCGGCGCGCTCGCGCTCGGCGCATAAAGATAGGAGCTGTGCCTTGAGCTCACGCTGGCGCGTGAATACACGGTACGCATAAGCCGGAGTGCGGTGCGCGCTATGCGGAGCCGCGCCGTAATCTGCAAGGATCGCGATCTCAAGCGGATCGATGGCTAACGTTTCGGCGTCGGGTGCGCGTCCACTAGGCCAGCTGGCGCTGCCCGGCGGCGTCGGCCCGGCGCGACGTGCGACCGCCGAAGTGGGTCCGCTGTTCTGCGCCGCTGGCGGTACTGCAGGCTCGAGTTCGAAGCCTCCGGTCGCGTCGAAGTCGATCGACCCGCCGAAGTCGACGATGCCCGGCGCGGCGTCCGTACTGAGCTCCAGGTTCAGGGGCCCGCTTTCGGCGAACGCGTCTTCGTCGAACAGG
>JBDTYJ010000196.1:0-10860 GCA_040005755.1 Pseudomonadota bacterium | reverse complement strand
GCGCCGGCGTGCGGGCCCGCCCGAGCCAGCGCCGCGGCAAGGGCAGGCTCACGATGCCGTACGCGAGCAGCACCACGAACAACGCACGTCGGCTTCTGAGGCTTGCCCAGATAGCGCGGCTTCGTCGAAATCATAGCGCGCGGGCTCATCGTACTTGGCGCGATGCGCTTCGAACCAAGCGGCTCCACGGCGCCCCGGGGCGGCAGCCCAGGAGCAGGCTCGGAAGACTCGAGATTCAAGAGTGGTCATGAAAACGCTCGGCGACTAAAAGAAGACGGCGCCGTGCGTTTCCGCGCGGCGCCGTGCCAGCTTCAGGTGGCGGTCATGTCACCCGTTGGTGACGGTCTGGTACGATCGTGTCCGCTCCCAAGACCGCTCAGCTTGAGCTCAGTTCACGCCCGCAACCAATTTGGAGCCGTAGACCTGGATGTAGATCGGGTTGCTGTAAAACCAAAGATCCGACCAAGCGGCGACGTCGAAAGAAACCGCTTTTTGGCCAGTAATGGGGCTGGCGCCCGTGGCAACCGCCAGGTGATCGGGGCAGCCGTCGAACTGGCTGTCTGTACTGTGCACCGTGGTGCACGGAATGGTCAGGCGCGCGGTGTCATTGGCGTTGGTGTAAACGTCCGAGAGCGGGTTGCCGTTGGCGTCCGTTTCGTAGGGTACGGCCGGCGGCATGTTCGTGCCGCGAAGGCGCACGTACTGCGAGGCAGTCACCGCCGGAATGCGGAAGGTCATCGTGAGGAACACGCTACCGTCCGAGGCAGTGACGGTTTGCCACGGGGAGGCGCCGCTGCCACTGAAGGTCTTGAGAATCGCAGCCGTCGTGTTCTTGGCAGCGTCTGGCACCACGGATAGATCCGCGGTGGTGCCGTCTGCTTTCAACCAATTGGTGTTCGTGGGCCAAGCGCCTGAATACCCAGCGCTGCCCGGGATCCGGTAGCCAGAAACCTTGCCGCCGATCAGGTCGATGTGGTCCAACACGGGAGTGTTGATCGGGAGGGTAACGTTGATCTGCTTCAAAGACGGGTTGGAAAACGTGTAGGGCGAGTAGTTCGCGCCCGCTGGGTCGCGCACCGCGACGCCGACGACCACATCCTGCCCCGCTTGGTCCAGCACCAACTTTTCGCCCATGGTGGCGCAGCCGGTGGCAATGATCGTGGTCTTGTTGATGGCGGCGTTTGCCGCCGCGTCGGCCACGGCCGCGTCCGTTTGCCCGACGCAAGCCACGAAAGACAAGCGATCGATGATCTGCCCGCCGGTCGCAAAGTTGTTCCCGCTGCGCAGACCGTCCACAATCGTTTGCGGTCGCAATTTGTCCGCGCCGGCCTTTACCATGGTGAAGTTGCGCTGATACTCACCCGGGTAGAAGTCCTGCGTGGTACGGCGGTCATCCGGGCCGAAGCTGCCGCGGTTGTGCCAATCCGAGCTGGCGAAGAACCAGAAGTTCCGGCCTTCACCGAGCAGCGCATCCCACACGCCGCCGATCTGCGCGCCGTATACACCGGTGCCGCCGTACGTCGTGCCGCCCACGCTGTCCGTGAGCGTGCCGTTGATGTTGTTGCGCAAGACCTGATACTCGCCGCGGTTCGTTGAAGCACCGTGACCTGGTTGAGTCTCCATGCCGAAGGCGATCTTGGGCGCAGTGTTGTTGAAATCACGCAGCGACTCCACGTTGTAGCCGTTGTCGCCGTCGGGGTTGAACTGGCCGGCGCGCTCGAGATGCGAGGGCACGTAGTAGCTCGCGTTCGGGTGGTAAGTGGCCATCCACTTCAGGCCTTCCAGCGTCTTGGCGTGGCCCTTGGTGCCGTGCCCGGCGCCAGCGGCCGGCACGAGCTTGTGTCCGGTGGCGTTCCAGCTCGGATCGGCGGCGTTCAGGCTTCCCGGAACCGTGCAGTCATAGGCATTGGTCATGCCTCGGCTGGTGTCCGTGTCGTTGCGGTCGAAGCAGTACTCCCACTGCGCAAGCGCGTTTGCGTTGCCCGTAGCAGTGTAGCCCGGGGTGGTGGGCAACGTCAGCGTGTCGATGGTTTTCGGCACCTGTCCCGTGATCACGGACATCGAGATGTGCTCGTGGCCCGGGCCGACCGTTTCGATGCCGAGGAAAAGCGGCAGGTTTTTGTAAGCGTTGAAGTACTCAATCAGCGGGTATTGGAACTCGGTGATCGACTCCCAGCGCCACATGTTGCGGTTCGGGCTGGTGCCGGAAGTATCACCCTTGGGAGTGACGCCGGAGGCCTCCCAGGTGGTGTTGGGGCTGACGGTTGCGGTGTACGGGTAGGCCGGTGTGGCCAACGTTGCGTCCTCGACCAAGGTGCAATTGCGGTTGCCGTTGCCGCCGTGGCCGGCCTGGACGAACCAATCCAGACCCCAAGGCGTGTCGGTCTTGTCCGTCGACTTCTTGATCAGCTTCGCCATCGAGATGCTGCCGTCCGAGCAGGTGGTGTGGTTGTGGAAGTCGCCCGCAACGTACGTGCCCACCGTCGCGGCGATGCTGCCCGCGCCGCCAACGCCGGCGGTACCGGCGGTACCGGCGGTGCCGGAAGTGCCCGAAGTGCCGGCAGTGCCCGCGCTGCCCGAAGTGCCGCCCGTGCCGGCGCTGCCCGCGGTCGCGCCAACTCCGCCGCTGCCCGCCGCACCGGCGCCGCCGCCTCTGCCGCCAGCCGCTGTGCCAGCCGCGCCGGCGTCTGCGGTGACGCCGGTCTCTCCTGTGCCTGAGGCGCCGGCGTCTGCCGAGCCGCCTTCACCCGTGGCGCTCGTTGCGGCCGCACCGGCCGTTGCAGTGCCCGCGCCGGCGTGCCCTGTGCTGCCGCTGGCTCCGCCGTGTCCCGCGCTGTCTGCAGCGCCCGTGTCACCCGCTTCACCGCCGATGCCGGCAGGTGCGGTGTCATCGCTGCTGCAGTGGGGCAGCAACGCAACGAGGCCAATCAGGGTCGCGACACTAGATAGATGGTTACGCATCGAAAATCTTCCTCCGGCGCGCCGTGTACAGGCGGGGCGCTCCGCCAACGGCTGTTCTCGTAACAAACAGTGACGCGCGCCGCGGCAACGTTTGAGCGACAAAGGACGCCACAACGGTGACCATTCGATGATGCGGCGCTGTCCTTGGTTGGGCGGCCGCCGGGTGACTTCATGAACATCGTTCGTGACCCGAGGTGCGTGGGCGTCAGGTAAATCACACCGGAAGCTAAGCTATTGGCATGGTTATGCATCGCCTGCCGCCCGCCCGTATCCATGATGTTTACCCACATTTCCTTCAGCAACCAGTGCAGCCGTTCACCGAACAAGTGCACGCCGAAGTCCACCAGCTTGGGCGCAATCAGCGTGGCCGCGTCGGCAAGCAACGGACTGTCACCCGGCCGCCACATCTAGGTGTGGGATAAATTGCTGGACGAATTATTGTTGCACGTCGCCGCCGCCGCGAACTGAGCGATCAGGTCGGCGACCAAGGGCGCCGGCAGCGCGGCACGCGCACGCATGAACGGAACCGGGAACAATCCAAAAACTTCGTCCACGCCTCTCCCTTTGTCCCGCGCCGCGGAGCAACGTCCAGGTATCAGTCAGTCCGTCGCCAAGTCGTCACACGGTCGCAACCAATCGGCCCTGAAGGAATCGTTCGACGCGCGAGCGCGGTCGCCCTCGGTCGCCCTCGGTCGCCGCCGTGCGAAAGTCTCGTGTCGGCGTTGGCTGTGCGCGATTGCCCCGCGCGTTCACGAAGATATCCACTCTGCGCCTGCTCTATTGCTGTGCTCAGACTGGGAGTGCGTCGTCACCCCTTGAACGACGGCGGTAGACGCGCGCGAACGCGGCGCCGCCGTGCCCGAACTCGGGACCACCCCAATCCGGCGCCCTGCTCGCGAGGAGCGCCCTCCGTTGGGTAAAGAATTGCCTACGGGCCGTGCGCTTGCCAGCTGCCACGGGCTATGAGAAGGTCCCGAGCCCACAAGGTGGTTCTAACGATTTGTTAACTTGAGAGATAGTACGCTTACACGCGGGGGTCGTGTCCGGGCCGCACCGCCAGGGCGCGTGCGATTATCGAAAACGGGCTGCGGTCGTCTGATCAACGGCGCCGTGACCCGCGGTGCGTGCGCCGCCGCACCTCACGCTCCGGGGCTCATCCCGGCGCGATTGCAACCATAGATGTCAACGACACCGCCGCCAACTACAGGCGTGCACAATACGATTAATATCATGCGATCTTTTCTACTCGTTTCTTCCTTGGCTGTGACGTGCGCTGCATTCGCCTGTAGCGAAACCAGCGATTCAGACGGCCCCAACGTCGCCGATTCGACAACCGACGCCGGCAGCGGAGGGGCTTCTGAGCCTACCGCCGGTAGGGGCGGCGCTGCGCCGGCCGACGACGGCGGCGCGCCGGCCGCTGGCGCCGGCAACGCGGCGACCGGGGAAGAAGCGGCGGGCAACGCTGGCGTCGGACCGATCCTCGCGATCGCGGGCCAAGGCGGCGAACCGAGCGCTGTCGTGGCGGGCGAAGGCGGCTCGCAGCCGGTAGAAGCCGTCGGCACGGGAGGCGTTCCGAGCTTGGATGCGAGCGCGGGCGCCGTCGGCTCTCACGCCCCCGGCGGCGCTGCAGGGGCCGAACAAATAGACAGCTCCGTGTTGCCCGTAGCCGGCCAAGGTGACCTGACTAGCCTGGCGATTTCCCCCCTGACTTTGACGCCGAGCTTCTCCACGACCACGCATGATTACTATGTGCGCTGCGTTGCCGGACCCAATGCCGTCACTGTCGCGACCAACGACGCGAACGGTCCGAGCAGCACCGACTTGAGCCTGACCCCTGATCAAGCCATCGTCGTCGGAGGCTCGTATTGGGTGCGTTGTCTGCCGCCGGATTTCCCGACCATCACCGTGACGCGAGCGGGGCAGCCGACGCCAGGTTACTACCTGCTGAACAGCGCAAAGTATGCGGCGGTGTTCGATTCGAACGGCGTGCCGGTGTGGTACGCGCGCGGCACGATGCCGATTAATGTCGAGTCGCCCGCGCCGAACGTCATCTCGTTCATGCGCAACAGCAACGCGGGCGCCGCCGCGTTCTACGAAATCCTGTCGCTCGGCACGAACGCCGCGAGCAAGGTCATGGCGCCCGACGCTCCCACGGACGACCATGAGATGCGTCCGTTGCCCAACGGCAATTCGTTAGTGCTCACTTATCCAAAGCAGCTCGATATCGACTTGACCGGCCTCAAAGCTTACACCAGCACTGATAAGCTGCTCGGCTGCAAGATTGAAGAGCTGGATCCTAGCGGAAGCATCGTGTGGTCCTGGCTCGCTACGGACCACATTGACCCCGTACAGGAATCGCTCACTCAGATTCCTGCGGCCGCCGACGGCACAACCTACATCGACGCATTCCATTGCAACTCCATTGACGTGGATGCGACGGGCAACCTGCTGGTTTCGATGCGTCACACGAGCTCGGTTTTTTACGTCGATCGGACGAGCGGGCAAGTCACGTGGAAACTCGGGGGCACTGCTTACAGTAAGGACGGCGCCGCGCTGATTCATACGGCGAACGATCCGGAGGTGACCTTCAGTCAACAGCACGATGCACGCTTCCAACCGAACGGGAACGTGTCCCTGTTCGACGACCACGGTTTGGGCACGAGCGGCGTAGCTCGCGGCGTCGAGTACGCCATCGATCTGGACGCGAAGACCGCCACCCCAGTCTTTCAGTTCTTAGGCTCGGGCAAAGCGCTATACGAAGGAGGCTTTCGCCGCTACGCGGACGGCGGCAGTCTGATCAGCTGGGGCTTTGTGCCGAATGATGGGCGTGTGCTCACCGAGATCGACTCAGACGGTAACGACGTATTCGACATCGCCTTCAGTGGCTCGAACGTCTCCTACCGCGCCGAGAAGGTGCCGCTGTCACAATTTGACATCGGCTTACTCCGCCACGCGACCGCGCGCTGAGCCGAGGCTGTTCGGCTCTCGCCCGGCTGTTTGAGTTAGCGCGCTGCGCTGCACGGGCCGCCACGGCTCGGACACAGCGCGCAGCGCGCAGCGCTACCGCGACGGGAAAACTGGCGAGCTGCGAGGTGCGTTGCGGGAGCGCGGGCGCCCACCTCACTCCCGATTCGCGGGGTGAGGGGTGACGCCGCGGCTAATGAAAGCGCGCTTTGCCTTTGGTTTCCCACCACTGGCGGTAGCGGTCTTGGGCGCGTTCGCGCTCTTTTTTCGGCAAGTCGTCGTAGTAGCCGAAGTATTCTTTGGTCAGGCTCTTGAGCTCGTCGCCCGCGATGCGGCGCAGTTCCTGATTTTCATGCATGAGCGCGTCGATCAGCCATTCAATGCGGTGGTGCGTGGAGTTCGCGAGCCACCACTCTTCCCAAAGAGAGGCTTTGGTGCCGAAATCTTGGCGCGCGATCACGCCGAGCGCCCAGTGCGCGGAACGCACGATGTCGGGTGAGCCGTCTTCCAATAGGCGGATCAAAGCAGGCACGACGAGCGGCGCGCGCAGCTCAGCTAGCGCTTCAATCAGCGTGTGGCGATTGGTTTCGGGGCGCGTTGCGTCACTGACGCTTTCGGCGATTTTTGCTTGCAGCGCTTCGGCCGCCTCGGGCTGCTGCAGCAACATGTGGCCGGCGGCGAGGGCTGCGCGTTGCACGTCCGGCTCGTCGTCGGTCAAGCGGCGCACGACGGCTTGCGCGGATTCTGCGCAGGGCATTTCACCGAGCAAGCGCGTGGCCCAGGCCCGCACGGAGGGATCGCCGTCCGCCGTGCGCACGGAAACGAACGGCACGGGGCGCGTGCCCATGCGCGCCAACGCGCGCAGCACCGGCCCGCACTCAGAGGCCCTGCCTGGGCCGTCGCCCGAGCTACGCCGCGGCTCCGAGGTGATTGGGCCGGGGAAAATGCCGACCAGGACGGTGATCGCGGAGTCCCCGATTTGTACGAGCTTATCGCCGGCGCTGGTGTCGCCATTCATCAGCCGTTCGACGAGTTCTCTCGTGTCCACCGCGGTATCCACGATCACGCTCGGCAGCGCCATGTCTTGCGGTAGATCACGTGGCGGCAAAGGGCGGGCGCTGTATGCGAGTGCGCGCGATGCGGGAGCCAGCGGCACTCCGCCGTCATCCGACTCGGGCGCGTATTCGTCCTCTTCCTCCCCCTCGTATTCCTCCCCCTCGTAGAACTCGACCGAGCTTTCAGAGACGTCGATCTCGGGCGCGTCGTGTTCGGGAGGCGGCGCCGACTCCGCCACCAATTGCAAACGCGGTAGCGAGCCCGAACGCGAAGCCGGCGATCGCTCTTCGGCAACGGTTACTGCGGGTGGCGGGGGCGGCACGGAGGACGCGCCCCTCACGCGCTCTGGTGGCGCGCTGCCGACTCCGGGTTTGGTGCCGCGCTCGCGACCCGTAAAGCTGGGTGTCCCGGGAGCGTTGTCCCGACGTTCCTCGGCTGATTCACGTTCGGCGTGCGCTGGGGACTCCGAAACGGCTCCGGGCTCAGACGATGGCGGTGGTGGGGAATCGAAGCTAGGAAGCCGTGGCAGCGGGCCGATCGAAATCATGCGTTGCACGACGGTTGGCGCGGCCGGCGTGTAAATGCGCGGGGTGGGCGGCGTGAGCTCGTCTTCGCGCTCGAAGCGTGGCGGGCGAGATGCGCGGTCCGCCGGCCCGAGCGGCGCGGAATCCGCTCTTGGCGCTGCTGATCTGCGCGCTCCAGCGTCTTCAATCAACGATGCCAGCGTTGCTGCGCGTTCCGCCGCGTTCGGCAGAGGCGGCCCCGATTGGCGCCCTTTGCCGAAGCGCACGCTGTGCGGAGGCGGCACCATTTGCACGCCCTTTTCGCGCATGCGCCGGCGCAAGATCATACGCTCGAACGCGTTGGCGACCAGCGGCGCGAACGAGATCACATCTCCAATTTCGCTCAGTTGTACGTCACGCTCACCGTGGTCCCCATACAGGATCAACACGGTGCGCCCGCGCACTTGCACCGGTAAAAACAGCACCGTGCGCCCAGGGCGGCGCTCCAGATCTTTGGCCAGCGCGCCGTCCAACCCGCCACCCGTTAGGCGTGTGAGCTCATAGCTGGCGGAGTCACGCGCGCGAGACATAGCGCTCGGCAGATCGAGCGGGATACCCACCGCGAGGATGCGCGCGCGAGAGGCGCCGGCACCCGAGGCGTCCTTGCCCTCGGCGAGATCCCCATGCACAGCGAACAGCGCGGCGTACTCGAAATACTGCGCGGCAAAATCGAAGAACGCGCGGAGCACGTCGTCGCGCGACTCAGCCTCCATCAGATCCCGCTCGGCCGATGCGGCGGTGTATGGCCCGAGCCGGCGCGGCCGATTCTGTGGAGTTGGCTTGGCCAGGCTGCGCAGGTCCGGAATGGCCGGAGCGCGCGGCACCTGCGGCGCCAAGCTTTGCGCGGCCGCGGCTGGCGGCGCGTTCGCCGATTGGTCTGGATGCACCGTGGGCGGTGGGAGCCGCGAAACTTGCGGATCGGGGCGGCTGGGCAGCGAGCTTGGGCTCGGATCAGGCCTGCCGCTCAGGCGTGCGAGCACGCGCAGCGAACGCCGATCCAGAGGGCTGCCGTAGTCACGAGCGATGGCTTCCCGCACGCGCACCAAGAGCGCTACCTTTTGCACGAGCGCGGAGCCGAGGGAGAACGCGAGATCTTGCTCGGCCTCACTCGGTAGTGGTTCCGCCACTGCGACGATCAATGCGCCATCGTGCTCTTCGAGCGGGTACAGCGCGAAGCGCTGCGCAAGATCCCCCGGCACCAAGCGGCGCACGTAGTCCTGCGCGGCGGGTAATTCACCGACGGGCGCGGCGGCCAGATCGTAGCTTTCGGCGAGCACTTTGCTCAGGCGCTCCTCACTGACCGCGGCCAGCTCGAGCAGGTTCGTGATCAGATCCCCGCCGTACAGAGATTGACGCGACAGCGCCTCTTCCACGTCGCGCACTGAGGCGACCTGTTGGTTGACGATGCTCGAGCTGAGCGAGGGCATTTCTCGAACGAAATGCTTACTCGCACAGCCCCGATTTTGCCAGCGGTCCCGACCGGCGCCGGGGCCGGAAATGTGCTCAGGCAGCGCTCTTCTTGACGGTCTTGTCCTTGCTCGTGTCGATCTTCTCCGGCTTATCGCCGTGATTCGCGACGCCCGGTTTGTCGGTATTGGCCCGGCGATGCGCCTGCGAGGGCAGGGCTTCCAGGGTTTTTTTGCGCAAGGCTTGAAACAGTGCCGGATCAGTCAGGATCGCGTCGCGCGTCTTATCGCGGCCTTGACCCACGCTCTTGCCGGCGAACAGGTAATGCGAGCCGTTCTTCTCCAGGACTCCGGCCGTTGCCGCTGCCTCGACCAAATCCGCGCCCGTGTCGATGCCCGTGCCCCAACGGATGTCGAATTCAGCCTCAGTAAAGGGCGGAGAGCACTTGTTCTTGACGACCTTCACCCGCGTGCGGTTGCCCACCACGTTCTCGCCCAGTGTCACCTTGCCAATCCTTCGCACATCCAAGCGCACGCTGGCATAGAACTTCAGCGCGTTGCCGCCCGTGGTCGTTTCCGGGTTGCCGAAGACCACGCCGATTTTCTGGCGCAGTTGATTGATGAAGATCAGCGTGGTCCCGGTCTTGCTGGCAATTGCGGTCAGCTTGCGGAGCGCTTGACTCATCAAACGAGCTTGTAGGCCCATGTGCGCGTCACCCATATCGCCTTCGATCTCGGCTTTGGGCACTAGGGCGGCGACCGAGTCAATCACCACCAGATCCACTGCGCCGGAGCGCGTCAACGCTTCAGCGATTTCGAGCGCCTGCTCACCGCAATCCGGTTGCGACATGAGCAGATGTTTCAGGTCGATGCCGATGCCTCGCGCGTAGCGCAAGTCGAACGCATGCTCGGCGTCGATGAAGGCAGCCACGCCGCCGGCGCGCTGTGCTTCTGCGATGGCGTGTAGCGTGAGAGTGGTCTTGCCACTCGATTCCGGGCCGAAAATCTCGATCACGCGCCCCCGCGGGTAGCCGCCCACACCGAGCGCTTCATCCAGCACCAGCGCCCCGCTCGGGATCACCGCGATTGGCTCTGGCGCACCACTACCGAGCTGCATGATCGTGCCTTGCCCGTAGGTTTTTTCCAGACCTTGCACCACTTGGCGGAGGGCTTCTTGTTTTTGGGATTTCTTGTCTTCACTCATGACTGCCTTTTCTTTTCTCAATCCGAGCTCGCGCCCCGCGAAATTGCCTGGCGCCCGCCCGAAACTCTTTGTGTGCGCGCTAGCGGCCCGAGACAGGGCTTAGCAACCGACCTTGAATGGCCTCCGCGACGTGCGGCGTGCGCACCTCTGCTTCGCCCTCCAGGTCCGCGATCGTGCGCGCCACGCGCAGCACCTTGCTGAAGGCGCGCGCTGAGAGCCCCAAGCGGCTGACCGCGGCTTCAATCAACTTGCGACTCTCCGCCTCCAAGCGCACTACGCGGTCCAAATCTGCGCCGGACAGCAGCGCGTTCAACGCACTCCGCAGCTTGAGCTCGCGAGAGCGCGCGAGTTGCACGCCGCGCGCTCGCGTGACCCGTTCCCGCACGCAGGCAGAGCTTTCGCCCTTTATCCCGCGCACGAGCGCTGTCACCTCTACCGGCGGCACCAGCACGTGAATGTCCAACCGGTCCAGGAGCGGCCCCGAAAGCCGCCCACGGTAGCGATCACGCGCCGCCTCGGTGCAACGACAGCTCAAGCGCGGATGCCCGTAATACCCGCACGCGCACGGGTTCACCGCGCCAACCACGAGTGGGCGCGCTGGAAAGCTGGCCCGCGCCCGAGCCCGCGCGATGTTCACGAAGCCGTCTTCCAGGGGCTGGCGCAGCGCTTCCAGCGCCGAGCGCCGAAACTCCGCCAGCTCGTCCAA
>JBDTYJ010000195.1:0-10863 GCA_040005755.1 Pseudomonadota bacterium | reverse complement strand
GCGCGCAAGAAGGCCGGCACTGCGCCAGCGGGCAAGAAGGCCGGCACTGCGCCAGCGGGCAAGAAGGCCGGCACTGCGCCAGCGCGCGCGAAGTCCGCCAAAGCGCGCCCGCGCGAGAAGGCCGGCACAGAGCCTGAAGTCGAGGCGCCGCCTCGGACGCAGGACATACCAGGCGCGAAGCGCGCACCTCTGCCGCGCACGATTGAACCTGAATTGGCGACGCTCGTTGCGGAAACGCCGAGCCAAGCCAACTTCGTACATGAAGTGAAGTTCGACGGCTATCGTGTCTTGGCGCGGGTTGCGAACGGGACAGTGCAGCTCTTGACCCGCAACGGTGAGGATTGGACCGAGCGAATGCCAGCCTTGACGCAGGCGCTCCAACACTTGGAAGTGAAGAGCGCGGTCCTGGACGGTGAATTTGTCGCGTTGGATAGCAAAGGTCTGACAGATTTTCAGCTACTGCAGAACTCGTTTAGCGGCAAAAGCAGCCCCACGCTCGCGTACTACGCGTTCGATCTGCTCCACCTCAATGGCTTCGATCTGCGGGGGGCTACGCTGCTTGACCGCAAGGCCCAGTTGAAAGCAGTGCTCGGTACCTTGCCAAAACCGGCGGCGCAGGTGGTTCGGTACAGTGATCACGTGCTTGGTAACGGCGCGAAGGTTTTCGCGCATGCGGCCAAGCTCGGTTTGGAGGGCGTGGTTTCCAAGCGCGCTGACTCCGCCTATCACGGCGGGCGCGGCAAGGACTGGCAGAAGAGTAAGAACGGTGCGCGCCAGGAATTCGTGATCGTGGGTTTCACCGAGCCTGGGGGCTCGCGCTCGCACTTGGGTGCACTCCTGCTCGGCGTGCGTCAGGCGAAGAGCGTCGTTTATTCGGGGAAAGTGGGCACCGGCTTCAATGAGCGCTCATTGAAGGATTTATATCAGCGATTGAGCCCGCTGGAGATCGAGAAGCCAACGTTGGAGCACGCCCCGCGCGGGGCGGAGATCCGCGGCGTGCATTGGGTAAAGCCGCAGTTGGTCGCCGAGGTGTCCTATACCGGCATTACGCACGACGGGCTGCTACGCCATCCTACGTTCAAGGGTCTGCGCGAGGACAAGGCGGCAAAGGAGGTGGTGCTCGAGCAGCCACGCGCGGTTGCTTCACGCCGCGCAGCGAAGGGCCACAAGGCGAGTTCCGCGCTGCCGCGACTCACTCATCCGGACAAGGTACTGTACCCGGAGCTTGGCATTACCAAGCGCGAACTCGCGGAGTACTACGAGCTGGTCGCGGAGCGAATGCTGCCGCACGTCGTGAACCGCCCCCTGACGCTGCTGCGCTGCCCTGAAGGACGCGCCAAGCAATGCTTCTTTCAGAAGCACCCGGGCGATTCCTTGGGCGAGGGGCTCACGCGTGTGCATGCGCCGTCATCCGATGGCTCCAGCGAATACGCGGCCATCGAAGATGCGCGTGGCTTGCAATCCGTGGTCCAAATGGGCGCGCTCGAATTGCATATCTGGGGTGCGCTCGCCTCCGACGCAACCCATCCGGATCGCCTGGTTTTCGACCTGGATCCGGCGCCAGATGTGGCGTTCAAAGCGGTCATTGCCGGAGCGCGCGCGCTCCGTGTGCTGCTGGAGGAGTACGGCTTGAAGAGCTGGCTGAAGACGACCGGCGGCAAGGGGCTACACGTGACCGTGCCGATCCAACCGAGCGCGGATTGGGACACCGTGAAGGATTTCTGTCGGGGCATTGCAGAAGAGCTCACTCGCCGCCAGCCCGAGCGATACGTCGCAACCATGTCCAAGGCCAAACGCACGGGAAAAATATTTATCGATTACCTGCGCAATAGTCGCGGGGCCACGTTCGTGGCGCCTTACTCGGTGCGCGCACGCGAGGGAGCCGGTGTCGCCTTTCCCGTCGAGTGGAGCGCTTTGACTGCTCGGTTCAAACCGGAGCACTACACGTTACGGAGCGCAAAGCAGCTCTTGGCGAAGCACCCCGGCGATCCGTTCGCCTCCATGCTGAAGTGCCGGCAGCGCTTGCCGAGCGCGCGGGCCGCGAAGTCGCCTCGCCAGTGAGCAGGTCAGCGCTCCAGCGACTCGAGCACCTGCTTGCTGTCCGGTTCACGCCGGTCGGAGCGCGCCAGCATATCAGTCAGCCTTCGGATGGTTCACCACGAAGCTCCACATCGCTTCCAGCGCGGGTGGCTGTAAGGCTACGTAGTGACCACCGCCCGTCACCGTCCACAGTTCCACGGTGCCGCGGCAGCCATCGAAGCGCTGCACCTTCGTTTCGCGGTCGGCGAGGTATGGCTCGATATCGATGCTTTGTACGTCGCGCGGCTCACCCGTGCAGGAGAGCCTTTGCGCCCAATATCTGGCGGTGTCCAGCGCCGACGGATGCGCAGCCACGTCCGTGCGATCGAATACCGTGCCGCCCCCGTAATGCACGATTGGGTCGGCGTCCCCGTGGATCTCGAGGAAGGAAAGGGAAGTGCTTTGCGTGCAGGGGGTATCAGCGCTCGGCGCCGCACCGGCAACGCTGATCACGCCGGCGATGCGGTCGCCGACCTCGCAAGCCAGGCGTTGCGCCATGAAAGCTCCATTCGAAAAACCGATCACGAACACGCGCTTGGGATCGATGGCACGATTGCTCGAATTCGCCTCCAAAAGGGCGTGCAAGCGCCTAGTATCGTCCACCCCGCGGTGGTCCAGATCACAACAACTCTTGCCGGCGTTCCAGTACGGACGGCCAAGCGCGTCGCGCAGGCCTTCGGGCGCTAGGTAGGCGAATTTCTTCTCGTCGGCGACTCGGTTCAGCCCGGCCTTCGCAATCAACAGCCCGCTGGACACGCCGAAGCCATGCAACACGAGCAGCAGTGGCACTTGGTCATTCGGCTGCAGGGTGCTCGGCAACCGCAACTCTGCCGGCGGGTCGAAGGCATGCGCTGCATCAGTCAGGGGCGCCGCATCGTTGGCGGGTGGCGCGGACGACGAGGGGGGCGCGGGTGCTCGCGCGTTTTCTAGCGTCGCGTAGCGAGTTGCCACGTTGGGCTGCCGCGCCACGTTTTCTGGCGCTGACGTGCAGCCGACGCCAGCAGCGAGCGCCAGCACCGAAACCGCATAACAAGAAGGAAGGAAGCGAATGCACATGCGGTCACCTGGAAGTATGCAATGCGCGAACCACGCGCTTCCGTGCGCGCTGCAGCGAGCGGGTTCGGGGTTCTCTACCGGTGCTCAGGCATGCTGATTGCTTATGTGTTGCGCTCCACACGAGGAGAATCGCCATGATCTCACATTCGAGCGACGCGCGTATGCCGTACCAAGCGGTTGCGATGCCACCGCCCGTGATTCCGATCAAGCACACCGCATGGTTCATGTGGCTGCTGTGGGCGCTGGCCGGCCTGCTGTTGGTCGGGCTCGCCTATTCATTCTGGCGCTTGTCATCGGTGGCTTCGCCCAAGTTGGACGTGCCTCAGCAACCGGTTGCTGGCGAGCGTGCCGGCTAATCTCCGCCGCGCCTGGGTGAGTGCTTCGCATTGCCCGAGTGCGGTTGCGTCCCTAACTCCCAGCTGTATTTGAAGGAAATCATGAGCCGATTCCTACGAACAGGTGCCGTCGTTGCACTCTCTGCGTTTGCCCTGGTCAATTGCGGCGGCGACCAAAAGCCTGCCGAGACGCCCGAAGCTACCACGAGCGCCGAGCCGCCCGCTCCTCTGCCGGACGCCGGCACGACGGGCACGACGAGCAGCGCCAATTCGGCAACCGCGGACTCGGCGGGAGCCAAGGCAGAGGCACCCGACGTGGCGCCCGATCCAAAAGCTGAGCCGCTCACTGATGAGCAAATTGCAGCCATCACCGACGCCGCAAATTCAGCCGAAATCGCCCAGGCAAAGCTCGCGCAGGGCAAATCCAAAAACGCGGGCGTGAAGCGCTTCGCGGCGATGATGGTGAAGCATCACAGTGAAGCCAAGCAAAAGCAGGCCAAGCTCAAGCTAAAGGCATCCGAAAGTTCAATCTCCACCGCGCTGGAGTCGGACGCCGCGAGTACCCTCAACGCGCTCAAGAGCGACAAAGGTGATGAGTTCGACAAGGCTTACATTGCCGCTCAGGTGCAGGAGCACCAGACCGTCCTCGATACCATTAACCAAAAGTTGCTCCCCAATGCCAAGAACGCCGATTTGCGTGCGTATTTGGACGAAATTAAGCCGCGCGTGGAGGAACACCTGAAGCTGGCCAAGCAGCTTCAGGAAGATTTTGACGCCAAGAGCAAGAGCGCTAGCAACGCGCCCCCGCAGAAGAGCTAAGTCGTGGCAGCTAAGAAGAAAGCGGCGCGCAAGAAGTACGGCTCGTCCGTCGGGAAGAACGTGCAGCGCGTGATGAAGAAGCGTAAATCGGGCACGTTGCGCTCGGGGCGCTCGAAGAAAAAGGTGAAGAGCCGTAAGCAGGCAGTCGCCATCGCGCTTTCTGAGTCGCGGGCCTCAGGCGCCAAGGTGCCTCCTTCGCGCAAGAAGAAAACCAAGCGCAAGACCAAGCGCAAGGCGTCCTGACCCGGCGAAGCAGCGGGTCGTCGTTCAGTCGCGGACAGCGACCGCGGACGACGACCCATTGCTTGTTGCCTGTCGTTTATTTGCTCGGGGACGGTACGTGGCTGGCTAGCGGCGCGAATGTCGTGCCAAACACGTTCCACGCTCGTCACTTGCCTGCTGACGGCCCGACACGCGGGGGGAGCAGAGTCGGTCCTCGTGAGAAACCAAGTCGGTGCCGGTACGGGCTGGTCCCGTATCGGTCGACAGCTACCGCGCTTAGCGATGGCGTGCGCCGCGTTTGCTGTCGCCAGTTGCTTGCCAGTGACACCCTCTGCCAGGCTCGGCAAGGCTTCGGAAAGGGTGGCAACGCCGGACCGCGATCTGGCGCCCTTGGTGATCGTGATCGTGACGTTGGACGGCGTGCGCTGGCATGAAGTCTTCGAAGGTGTGGACCCGAAGCTCGCGAAAGAACGTGGTGTTGCGGAAGGCGAACGGGTCAGTGCTACGGAGCTAATGCCGAACTTGCACGCGATCATCGCTACGCACGGCGCAGCGCTCGGCGCGCCGGGTCACGGCGCGGCAATCAGCGCCTCTGGTCCGAACTTCGTATCGCTGCCCGGCTACGCGGAGCTGCTCAGTGGTCGGCGCAATACCAGCTGTCACGATAACCAGTGCCCGGGCTCGGATAGCGCCACCATTGTCGATGAATTCTCAGCCGGGTCGAAGCTCGAGCGCCCGGATGCCGCGGTCATCACTTCCTGGGCGGACATTGCACGGGTTGTGAGCCGCGACACGCAGAGCGCAATCATTTCTACCGGCCGGCACGGCGGTGCCACGCGCGCCTGGTTCGTGCGTGATGCGGAAGAACGGCAGCTTCTAGTACGCGCCGAGGCGGCGAATCCCGCGCCCGGCAACGGCGATTTCCGCCCTGACGCGCTGACCGCGGCGCTTGCGCTGCACCATCTGAGAGCGCACCCAACGCGCTTCACATTTATTGGCTTCGGTGAGCCCGATGAGTTCGGTCATCAGGGCAACTACGCGGGCTACCTGATGGCGCTGCGCGAGGCCGACGCGCGCCTGGGCCAGATCGACGCGGAGCTACAGCGGTTGGCGGCCCGCGGCACGCGGACCGCGCTCTTCATCACGGCCGATCACGGTCGCGCGGCGAACTTCAACGATCACGGCGCGAAGTTCCCGGAATCGGCTCGAGTTTGGTTGGTCGCCAGCGGAAGCGCCGTGCTTAGCGGCGGGTGTCTTTCGGCGCCGAGCCCGCGTCGCTTGGCGGACTTGGCGCCCACGGTTCGCGAGATCGCCGGCTTGCCTCCGGATCTCGACATTGCTGCGGGCACCCCCCTGGTCGAACTGCTGCGCGCCACGGATTTGCCGCACTAGACAATCGCGCCTCATCTGGAAAAGCGGATCAGCGCACGGGCTGTGCGCAGTTTTTCGAGCGCTCAGGTTACGCTCGTAGGACATGACTTTTGATCACGAGTTCCGGCTTGCGCCTTGGCTTGTCGCGCTTCTCCTATGGCCTTCGTCCGCGAGGGCTCAAGCAGACATCGCCGGGTCCGCGTCGGCGCCAAGCAAACCAGAGGCGGCCACGCTTCCAAGCAAACAGCCCGATCTCGACCTGCTCACCTTTTACAAGGACAACTACTTCCTGACTGGCTTCACCGACGCGACTGAGGCGAAGTTTCAATTCAGCGCCAAATTCGACGTCTGGCCCAACCGCGGCCCGCACGCGGTGTATTTCGCTTTTACGCAGAAGTCGCTCTGGGACGTGTTCCGAACGTCCCAGCCCTTCGTGGAAAATAATTACGCGCCGGAGCTGTTTTATAGCTACTTTCACGCGCCAGGGCGGTATGACCCAAAGCCCGGTTGCGGCTTTTTCATGGAGCGCGTGGGCGCCGTGCATGAATCCAACGGCGAGGTCGGCGCTCGTTCGCGGGCCTGGAATCGGATCTACGTGGAGTCACGCTTTGCTTGTTACGACGCGCGCCGCGACTTCGGTTCAGTCAACCTGCAGCTCTGGGGGCCGCCCCTCGGAGTAGCGGACAATCCCAACATCCGCGCCTATCTCGGATATGGCGAGCTGTCACTCAGCGTCGGCGCTGACAACGGGCAAGACTGGCTCGGCGACTGGGAGTTCGCGCTGCATGCGCGCAAGGGCACCGGCAGCTGGGGCGCAGGAAGTCTCGAAGCCGACGCGCGGTGGCGCCCACGGTATGGCGACTTTTGGCGGTTTACGCCCTATTTGTATGGGCAATGGTTCACCGGCTATGGCGAAACGCTGCTCAGCTACGATAGCCCACATAGCGCAATCCGCGTTGGCGTCGGCTTCACCGATCGGAGCACGCGAACCCAGTGAGCCCGGAATTTCCGTCAAGTCAGCGCGGTCGCGCTGGCTTTAGGAAGCCGCAAGAACCGGTACGTCGTTGAAGGAGGGCGCGCCCTCTGTCATGCTGCATGAGTGCTTGCCGTGTTTTTTGTCATCTGCCGAGGCCAATGAAAGGGCCCATTGTTGCCGCCGGTGACCGGCTGGCTAGCGTGCCCCCCACCGGCCCGTCCCCCGAGGTGCTCATTGCGGTCGCTGAGGTAGGGCGAGAGCTCGCGGCGCCTGACGCGTTGGAGGCGCGCTTGGGCGGCGCATTGCGCGTGCTCGAGCGGCGGCTCGGGGCGGGCCGGTCGGTGATCTACGCGGCGGACGCAGCGGCTCGTACGCTCAACGTGGCTGCATCGCACGGGCTGGATCCGGACGCATTTTGCGCGCGTTATTCGGCTGGAGCTGCGGGCCGCGTCGCCGCTACGGGGCAGCCGGTGGTGGTCCCGGTGCTACGCCATGATCCCATGGCACTGTCCGAGATCGCGGATCTTTCGCGCTGGGCTGATACCGGCTGGAACTTGGTCGCCATGCCGGTCACCGCGCGCGGTCGTTGCGTGGGCGTGCTGGGCGCGTACTTTCGTCACCGTGATCCGAGCGGCTTCGCCGAACGGCTGGGCGTGCTGGACGTCGTCGCGGGTTTAATCGGCAAGACCTTACGCGACAACGAGAAGCGACCGGGTAGCGATCCGGCACTGCTGGAAGGGCCCGCGTTGGGGCACGGCGCTACGCAGTTCGAGTACGCCAACATGATTGGCGAGAGCGGGCTGATGCGGCAGATCTACGAGCAGGTCAGTCAGGTTGCGCGCACCAACGCGACGGCTCTGCTGCGCGGAGAGTCTGGTACCGGCAAAGAGCTGGTCGCACGCGCGATTCACCAGAACTCCCCTAGAGCAACGCAACCTTTCATCAAGGTGAACTGCGCAGCCCTGCCAGAATCCCTGTTTGAGTCCGAGCTTTTTGGTCATGAACGCGGCGCGTTCACCGGCGCACATGCCCGAAAAAAAGGCCGTTTCGAGCTGGCGCAGGGTGGAACATTGTTCCTCGACGAGATTGGCGAGCTGCCGCTCACGACCCAGGCCAAGCTACTTCGCGTCCTGCAATTTCGGGAGTTCGAACGGCTGGGCGGAACGGAAACGTTGCGTCCGGACGTGCGCATCGTGGCCGCCACGAATGTGGACATCGAGCGTGCGGTAGAGGCGGGTACTTTTCGTGAAGACCTGTACTACCGCATCAATATCTTCACCATCACGCTTCCGCCGCTGCGTGACCGCCCGCAAGACATCCCGGCGCTGGCAGAGTACTTCATGCGCAAGTTCGCTACCGAGCACCAGCGCAAAATTGGTCGCATCTCGAGCGCGGCCATGGACCTTTTGAGCCGTCAAGCATTTCCGGGCAACGTGCGCGAGTTGGAGAACGTCCTCGAGCGCGCCGTGGTCGTGTGCAAGGGCTCAGTCATTCAAGAGTCTGATCTACCGGAAACGTTGCGCGTGGCGGCGGCCGGCAAAGAAAAGCTGACTCTGGATGAAGCAGTGGAACGCTTGGAGAAGCGCTTGATCGAGGAAGCGCTAGAGAACGAAGGCGGCAGTTTGGTGGGCGCCGCGCGCGCGCTTGGTACGACCGAGCGCGTCGTGCGCTACAAGGTCCGCAAGCTCGGCATCCGCGTCGGTCGCGCGCGGCGCTAAGGCATTCTGACAAAATTGTCGGTCTCGCGCGGAGACGGTCCAAGTAGATCGTTTCAGACGTTCGAATCGCAGCCAAAATACTGGCCTAACGCGATTGGTCCGAAACATTGCGAAAACCAGAAAGCGCTTCGACAATTTTGTCGGGCCGGGTCCCTTCGTCTGACGAAATTGTCGGGTCGTAGATAAACCAGGGATTTCTCGGATGTTTCGCACCTCCGCATCAGCGCGAGATTGGCCCGTTTTTACTGGGATTTCGTGGACGGCACGAAGGTTGCTGTAGGGGTCTCCGAAGGCCCGCAGCAATGGTACCGATGATTCGAACGAAGAGCAGTGAGCGACCCCGCCCGGTGGTGGCGTTGCTCGAATCGCGCATGAAGAGTGAGCTCGCGCGGCTGGTGGAGAAGCATGGTGGCGCGCCGCTCTGCGTGCCCGCGGTGCAAGAAGCGCCTCATATCGAAGCTGATGCCATTGTCGATCTGCTCAATCAGTTTGCTGCCGGCGAGCACGAAGTCGTAATTTTCATGACCGGCGTCGCCGTGTCGTTGCTCTTCGAGTTGGCCCAAGAGCTCGGTCGCCACGCGGAGTTGGTAGCTGCACTGCGCAGCGCAACGACCGTGTGCCGCGGCCCGAAGCCCACCGCCGCCCTGCGCGGGTTCGGCGTGCCGCCGACGATGAGCGCACGCGAGCCATTCACCGCCGCTGAGTTGATCGACGCGCTAAGCGAGCTGGAGCTTGCGGGTCGGCGCGTGCTCTTGTTCAATTACGGCGAGCGCAGCGAAACGCTGTCCGAAACCCTGCTCGCACGCCGCGCTGATTTGCGCGAATTTTGGCTTTATCAGTGGCAATTCCCGGCTGATACCAGCGCGCTCGAGGACCTAGTGCGCCGCATCGTCGATCGTCAGGTGGATGCGCTTGCGGTCACTTGTCAGATTCAATTCCGCCACCTGTATCAAGTCGCGGAGCGCGTTGATCTCGGTCGCGAATTGGTCGACGCCCTGCGTAAGGACGTCGTGGTCGCCGCGGTCGGCCCAACCTGTCGCGCGATCATCGAAGTTCACGGCGTGCGCCCGCACGTGATGCCCGAGCATCCAAAGATGGGCCCCTTGGTAATGGCCCTGATGCGCCACTTGGACATGAGAGAAGCCAACGAGCGGCGGGCCGCAGCCGTCTCCAATTCTTGAGTTTGACAGCGACTAACAACAACACTCGAAAGTAGCCCCGGATGCACACATCAACGTGCGGCGCTGAACTCTCAGCGTCGCTCGCACGCTATTGCTTTGCCCAGGGTAGGTCGCTGCCTCGCGACATCGTGACGAAGAAGACCGACCTCAGGATCACGAAACCAACTCTGCCGCTTTTGTTTTGAGACAAGGAACTAGTAGAAATGACCAAGAAATCTGCAGCGTGGATCGACGAATGGAACCCAGACGACGCGACCTTCTGGGCAAAAATCGGCAAGAAGGTCGCCTGGCGCAACCTGGGTTGGTCAATCTTGGCCGAGAACATCGGCTTTTCGATCTGGCTGGTTTGGAGTGTGGTCGCAGCGCGTCTGAAGCAGGTGGGCTTTCACTACACCACCGATCAGTTGTTTCAGCTGGTCGCGATTCCGGGCCTCGTGGGCGCACTGATGCGCTTTCCGTACACCTTCGCGGTGCCGAAGTTTGGCGGGCGGAACTGGACCGTGGTCAGCGCGCTACTGCTGTTCATTCCGACGCTGTCCTTGATTTACTTGGTGAACCAGCCCGACACGCCGTTCTGGCTGATGGCTGCTGCCGCGGGCACCGCCGGTTTGGGCGGCGGCAACTTCTCCTCCAGCATGGCCAACATCTCCTTCTTCTTCCCGGATAAGGAGAAGGGATTTGCGCTGGGGTTGAACGCAGCGGGTGGCAACATCGGCGTGAGCACCGTGCAGCTGCTGGTGCCGATTCTGGTCGGTTACTCCTTGCTCCCCATGAGTGCGGGCAAGAAGCTGCACCTCGAGAACGCTGGTCTGATGTGGCTGCCGTTGATCGTGATCGCGACGCTGGGCGCGTTCCTGTTCATGAACAACCTGACCTCGGCCCGCTCGAACGTGAAGGACCAGCTGGTGGTTGCGCGGCGCCGGCACACCTGGGTGATGGCTTGGCTGTATATCGGTACCTTCGGCTCATTCGTGGGCTTTTCGGCGGCGTTCCCGCTGCTTCTGAAGACGCAATTCCCCGAGGTAACCGGCAATCTTGCGTTCCTGGGCGCACTCGTTGGCTCGGTGGCTCGGCCTCTCGGCGGTAAGCTGGCGGATCGTATTGGC
>JBDTYJ010000194.1:0-10873 GCA_040005755.1 Pseudomonadota bacterium | reverse complement strand
TTCCGAACGCGCGCCGGTGAAGTCCGCACCGCTTATCAAGAACGTGCGAGGCGATATTGCGTGTCGGCCAGGGGTCCGCCGACGCCGGGACTGAACGCCGCGTGCGGGCGGCCCCTGTGACAGCCTGCCTCACGAATTTGCCGATAATCGCGCGGTTTCGCCCCCGTCGCGCCTGGCATCCGGCTTGCTACTTAAGCAGCGCGAGACGTGCCATGACCGACCCACTGCCAGCGGCTCCCCACTCGGTCGCACCACGCGCAAGGCGCCTCAGCAGCAGCGATTTCGGCCAAGGCGACGTCTTGGCTGAAAAGTACCGAATCGAGTGCGTGCTCGGCGAAGGCGGCATGGGCATCGTGCTGCGCGCGACACATATGGATTTAGGCTGTCCGGTCGCGATCAAGGTGATGCGTCCGGAGCACGCCCAGCACGAAGAAGCGGTGAATCGCCTGCTGGTGGAAGCGCGCGCCGCCGCGAGCATTCGGTCCGAGCACGTGGCTCGCGTGCTCGATGTGGGGCGCCTTGATTCGGGCGCGCCGTTCCTGGTCCTCGAGTACCTCGAGGGCCGCGACCTGGCGCAAATCCTGAGCAAAGTGGGGCGCCTCGCGAGCCACGTTGCGGTGGATTTTGTGTTGCAAGCTTGCCAAGCGCTGTGTGAAGCGCACGGC
Organism: Pseudomonadota bacterium; assembly: GCA_040005755.1. Classification (GTDB taxonomy): domain Bacteria; phylum Myxococcota_A; class Polyangia; order Polyangiales; family Polyangiaceae; genus PMG-095. The sequence continues at coordinate 10,208 of JBDTYJ010000194.1, read as the reverse complement.
GCGGGTGTGATCCATCGCGACCTCAAACCAGAAAATTTGTTCCTTACTCACCGCGCCGACGGCACGCCGGTGATCAAGGTCTTGGATTTCGGAATCTCCAAGCGCCTAACTCGCGAAGGGCGGGAGGGGGCGCGCACGAACCCATCGGAGCTCCTGGGCTCGCCGTTGTACATGGCGCCCGAGCAAATGCGCGGCAGTGCGGACATCGACGAACGCGCTGACATCTGGTCGCTGGGCGTCGTCCTGTATGAGCTGTGCACCGGGCAATCCCCGTTCTTCGGAGAGAGCATCCCGGCCATCTGCGCACGCGTGATCGGGATGGAGCCGACGCCGCCGCGATCGTTACAGCCCAGCCTGCCGAGTGGGCTCGAGGGCATCATCCTGCGCTGCCTCCGCAAAGAGCGCGACGCCCGCCCTGCAAACATCGCAGAGCTAGCCACCGCGCTCGCTGCCTATGGCTCGACGAATGCGGCCTCGTACGCGAGCAGCGCGCTGCGGGTGATGGCAAACTCGCGCACCGACCCGGCGCTGGAGGTTCCGATCGGCGAGCGCATGACGGCGCCGTCTCCGACGTTGGCCGTCCTCGGCCACGGGCTGTACGCGCGCCGGGCGAGGCGCTTTAGACCACGTGTGCAGCTCGTGGGCGCAGCGCTCGCTGCCACTACGCTGCTTGGCGGTGTGTTGACGTTACGCGCTGGGGAAGCTCGCGAGGCCTCCGTGCAAAGCATGCCGCTACGGAATGTTGCGCCACGGCTACCCGAACCGGTGAGCTGCGCGATCCCGAGCGCGAGCAGCCAGCCCGCGCCGCCTGCATTGTCTGCCTCTACTGCGCCCGTGAGTGCTAAGCTTCCAACTACGGCGAAGCGCACTCAAAAGAGTGGTTCGCGGAATCCCTGGGACCCCAAAAGTTTCGGTGGGCGTCTGTGAGATTGACCATGAAACCCTTGTTCACCACTCTGTGCTGTTGTTCGTTCCTGGCAGGCGCCAGCATCGCGTCAGCCGAAGGTGAGCGCAGCGCCCGAGCCGACGCGCTATTTCGCCAGGGTGAGGTCTTGCTTCAGGGCAATAAGATCGCGGCCGCCTGCGCCAAGTTCGAAGCCTCGGAGGCCCAAGAAACGGGTCTGGGCACGCTGCTCCACTTGGGGGACTGCTATGAGCGCACAGGGCGCACCGCCAGTGCGTGGCACGCCTTCCTCGAGGCAGAAGCCGTCGCAGCCACCAAAAAGGACGCCGAGCGTCAGCAAGTCGCGACTGATCGCGTGGCGGCGCTGGAGCCAAAGTTATCTCGCCTCGTGTTCGTCGTGCCATCCACCAGCCGCGTGCCGGGCCTGACCGTTCGTCTGGGTGACAATACGATACCCGCCGCTTCCTGGGGGTCCATCATCCCGGTCGACGCGGGCGTCCAACACGTCACCGTTTCAGCGAAGGGGCATCGCCCCTGGATCGTGAATCTCACGGTGGCGCGTGAGGCGCGTGAATATCGGGTCAATATCCCCATGCTCACGCCCGACCTACAGCCGAACAACGAGCGTCGAAACGCGGTCCGCACCGCGGGCGTCATCACGGGTGGCGCCGGCATTGCTGGAATCGGTGCTGGCGCCGTGTTCAGCGCGCTGTCCCACAACGCGGATGACGCGAGTACGTGCGCGCGCGGGGTCATTCAATGCACGTCGAACCAGTCGACCAAGAGCGCGTATTCTGACGCGGCAACCGTTAGCTTCGCCGTGGGTGGCACCTTGCTCGCCACGGGCATCACGTTGTGGGTCCTGGCACCCGCGCCTGACAACAAGGAAAAGAACGCGCCGTTGCGCGTCGCGGCCCACGTCGTCGGCAGCGGTGGGCGCTTGCAGCTCGAAGGCGTCTGGTAGTAGCCAGACCGAGTGAGCGCGTCACGGAATGGCGGCGCGCAACCTCTCGATCAGCGGCGCGATTTCGGCGTGTCGCAGCTTAAATAGCGAGCGATTCGCGATCAACACGCTGGAGATTTGGCAGATGGTTTCAACCTCCACCAAATTGTTTTCGCGCAGCGTAGCGCCTGATTCCACCAAATCCACAATGGCGTCGGCGAGGCCGACCAGCGGCGCAAGCTCCACCGAGCCCTGCACGTAGATCACCTCTGCCTGCACGCCCTTCGAGGCAAAGTGATCGGTCGCCGTGCGCGGGAATTTCGTGGCGATACGCGGTAGCTCGGGCACGACCGCGCCCGCGACCGTGGCCACGACCATACGACACTGCCCGACCTTCAAATCGAGCGGCTGGTACAAATCGTAGCGACGCTCGAGCAGCGTGTCGCGTCCGGAAATACCCAAATCAGCCGTGCCGTATTCGACGTAAGTAGGAACGTCATCGGGCTTGAGGAGCAAGAACCGATACTTGCCATCCGCACTTTCACGAATGAGCCGACGATCATCCGCGAGCAAGGCAGCGGTGTCCAAGCCCGCTCGTGCCAACAACGGTGCCAAGGTTTTGATGATGCGTCCCTTGGGGACGGCAATGGTCAGGGGTCGTGCTGTCATCAGCCTTCATCCGCGATGTTGATGCGTTCGATGTCCGCGCCGACGGCAGCCAGCTTCTTTTCGATCGCCTGATAGCCGCGGTCCAAATGATAAACGCGACGCACGATGGTTTCGCCATCGGCCACCAACCCTGCGATCACGAGCGAGGCGCTGGCCCGTAAGTCGGTAGCCATGACCGACGCCCCGGACAGGGTCTCCACACCGCCGACGATGGCCGTGTTGCTGTGCGTCTCGATGTCCGCGCCCATGCGCAACAGCTCGGGCACGTGCATGAAGCGGTTCTCGAAGATTGTTTCGGTGAGCACGCTGCGGCCCTTCGCGCAGCACATCAAGGCCATGAACTGAGCTTGCATGTCGGTGGGGAACCCGGGGTGCGGCGCGGTGGTCACGTCCACCCCGCGCAGTGGGCGCTCGCGGCTCACGCGCACCGCTTCACCTTCGCGCTCGATATCCAGGCCAACCTTGCGCAGTTTGACGATCACGGGCTCGAGGTCATCCAACGGACAACCCTCGAGCAGTACGTTGCCTCCGGCGGCGCCGACGGCCGCCAGAAAAGTTCCCGCTTCGATGCGGTCAGCGATGATGGCGTGGTCGAAAGGCGCAAGCTCATCCACGCCGTGAATGTGAATGATTGACGTCCCCGCGCCTTCGACCCTCGCGCCCATCTTGTTGAGCACGCGGCCCAGCTCCTCGACCTCGGGCTCACGCGCACAGTTGACGAGCGTGGAGCGTCCTTTGGCCAAGGCGGCTGCCATCATCAAGTTCTCCGTACCGGTGACGGTCGGGATATCGAACACAATCTCCGCGCCCTTCAAGCGCGAAGCCTCAGCCAGGATATAACCGTGCTCGACGGAGATTTTCGCGCCCAGCGCTTCGAGCCCCATCAAATGTTGATCCACGGGACGCGCTCCAATCTGGCAGCCGCCCGGCAGCGATACTTTCGCGCGCCCAAAGCGCGCCACGAGCGGCCCGAGCACGAGCACGCTGGCGCGCATTTGCCGCACGAGATCGTACGGGGCTTCCGCCGGCACGTCACGCCGCCCGGCGTGCACACGCACCTCCGGAATACCCACGGTCACTTCGCGCCCGAGAAAGCGGAGCAACGCAGCCGTTGTCTCGATGTCGCGCAAGCCAGGTACGTTGCGCAGCAGGCTTTCGCCGTCCGAAAGCAGCGTCGCGCATAAGATCGGCAAGGCTGCGTTTTTGGCACCGCTGACTTGGATGCGTCCTTCTAACCTGCGCGTGCCTCGAATTCGGATGGCGTCCATCGGACCCCGGGAAGTAGGCCGGTTTAACAAAGCGCGCAAGAAGTTCGCCGTTTTCAGGTGGGGGCGCCAAAACGCTCTCCAAATCGCGCGAGCCGTCTAGCGAGCTCATTCATCTGGGCCGGAGCTGCGACCCCACGAAAGGAACGCGCGGCCGGGGAAAATCGGTACTACTCTGGCCCGCATGCGCTTTGGCCGGTTGGCGGCGGCTTTGGGAGTTTCGTGGTTGATTGCGCCTGCGGCGTGGGCCGATCCGGTGCCGTCGCTGGATCTGCGGGGGTTTCATCCATCGACCGATCCCGCTGCGAGCTTATACCTCGAGCCCACCGCCACGCCGGGCAACGGCAAGTGGAACCTCGGAGCCTGGGCGTCTTACGCGCACCGTTCGGTGGTGGTCTCCGACAGCAGCGGGGCGCAGGTCGCCGTTCCGGTCGCGAATCAATTCTCGATGGACTATGGGCTCGGCATTGGCGTCGGGGATCGCCTCGCGCTCGGGCTCTCCTTGCCGACCGTGGTGTATCAGAACGGCACGAACGAGCATCTGATCAACGCCACACTCCCCCACACCGCAGTCGGGGACCTGCGCTTGAATTTGAAGGCCACTCTGCTGCCCGGTGGCGAGCTCGGCGGCTTTAGCGTCGCGGCTTTGGCTGCCGTCACGCTGCCAACCGGTAATGCCCGCTCGTACATTGCCGAACAATCAGCGACGGGTGAGGCACGGCTCCTCGGCGAGCTACGCTTGGTCGCAATCGCAGTTCGCGCGACCGCGGGGGTGAAGGTGCGCGGCTCGGAGCAACCGTTCGTCGGGCAAACGTTCGGCAGTGAGCTGCCCTGGGGCTTTGGCCTGATGCTGCGCCCGCAAGCCTTGGGAATGGACGAAAAAGGGCGTTGGGAGTGGTCGCTCGAGAGCCATGGCGCGATCGCTCTGACCCCTAAATTCGCCTCCGGGCCACAGTCCCCGGCTGCCCTCGGCTTGTCCGCGCGCTACACGCCAGGCGCGGTTTCGCTGATCGCGGGCGCTGAAGTCCCGCTCGATTCGGCGGTCGGTCAACCCGTGGTTCGGGCCGTGCTGGGCCTAGGTTGGGCGCCGCGCGTGCACGACCAAGACGGCGACGGCATCCCGGATGAAGTCGATCAATGTCCGGAGCTGGCCGAGGATAAGGACGGCTTCGAAGATAGCGATGGCTGTCCCGACTTCGACAACGACGACGACGGCGTACCCGACGATAGCGACCGCTGCCCAACCGAAAAAGAAGACAGCGACAACTTCGAGGACGACGACGGTTGCCCCGATCCCGATAACGATCACGACGGCATCCTGGACGGCGTGGACGCATGCGCGAATGAGGCGGGCGCCGCCTCGACCGATCCGAAACAGAACGGTTGTCCGGAACGCGATCGCGACGTCGACGGCATCCCGGACGCCAAAGACAAGTGCCCGACCCGGGCCGAGGATCGCGATGGCTGGAACGACGAAGACGGCTGCCCCGACCCGGACAATGACCGTGATCACGTGCTGGATGTCGACGACGCTTGCCCAAATGAAGCTGGCCCAGAACGTTCCGATCCCCTCTTGAGCGGCTGCCCCAGCCCGGACAAAGACGGCGACACGGTCGACGACAAGGACGATAAGTGTCCGGATCAGCCAGAGAATTTCAACGGGGTCGAGGACGAAGACGGCTGTCCGGACGGTGCGTCCGACAACCCCAAGCAGAAGCAAAAGCCGGAGCTAGTTTCCCTCGACACTAGCGGCAAACACCCGAAGCTGGTGCTGCGCGGCAGCATCGCCTTCAAGAGCGCGCCTGACTCCGTTGAATTGGATCCAAAGTCCGACGGCACGGTGCGCGCGCTGGCGAAGCTCTTGAACCAACACCCGAGCTTCGTGGTGCTAGTTGGTGCGCGACCGGCATCCCACACTCCGGAGGCCGAACAACGTGCGTTGAACCAGTCCTTTGCCGTCGTGTTCGCCTTGCGACACCTGACTCACCGCGATGAAGTCGCCGAGAGTGTCAGCTTTCAGGTCGTAAAACTTGCTCCCGGCGCCGCCCGCGGTGTCGGGTTCGGGCTCTTGGAGTGAAGCGTTGTCTCTCCTTGCTACTGGTGTGCCTGGTCGCACCTGACGCCGCCGCGCAACTGCCGAACGCGCGTCACGGCGAGCTGCGCCAAGAGCAACAGCCAACCGCTGCGCCCACTACGCTTCGGCGTCGGCTCGGGATTGAAGTGGCAATTGCGCTGCTAAACAGCAAAACTGCCATCGATCGGCAGCGCGGCTTTGAGCGCCTGGGGAGTATCGGCAGCGCGCAGGCGCTGGATTTGCTGCTCAACGTGTTCGAGACCGGTGGGGCCGCCCGCTCAGCACGAGATCGCTTGCTCGCGGTACGCGCGCTGGCGCCGCACGCGGCTGTACCCTCCGTGCGAGAATTTCTGGTGCGCATCATGGTCGGCGTGGGTTCGAACCCCGATCGCCCGGAAGCAATCGATGGCATGATTGAGCATGCGGCGGCGCTCGCCTTGGCGCAGGCTGGCGACGATGCGTCGCTCGCTGCGCTGGGCAAGGCGCTTCGCCAGCCGGGGCACGTCGCAGACACCGCGCGCGATGCGTTGTTGGCCTTTCCGCCGCGGGCACTGGCGCCGCTCGTCTCCGATCTGCGTTCGCCCACGCGCATCTTCGCTCGCTTTCTCGGAGAGCTCGCTGACCCGCGGGCCATTCCTGCACTGCGTGAGCTCGTGCGCAGCGCGCCGATCGAGGTACGCCCCGAAGCGGCGGTGGCCCTCGCCCGGCTCCGCGTCAGCGATACCATTGAGCTCGCGCGCCAGTGGCTAAGAGTCGAAAATAGCCCCGATTTTCAGCTTGCTGCCGCGCGCATTTTACTCGAGTTCAAGGCGCCGGACGCGGGCATAGCGGTTGCCCGCCTGCTCGTGGACCCGCGCGCTCACAGCGGCGCGCTGGAATTGGCGAACGCCGCGAGCTTGCCCGCCGTTGCACCCACGCTAGTGCAGCTCGCAGGTAACGCTCCCCCAGAGGAACGGAGCGCGTTATTTGCGGCGCTCGGGCTTTCAGCATCGCCGAGCGCGGTTTCTTTTTTGGGGGGGGCGCTCGGCACTCGCGAAACGGCATCGGCTGCGGCTCTAGCGCTCGGCCTTGCTCCCGGAAGCGGGGCCGAGGCGGTCTTGGAACAGGCGCTCCGCAATCCGAGCACGCGGCGGGTCGCCGCACGTGCCAGTCTCGTTCGCCAGGTGGCGCTCGCGCGTACGCCCTCCGGGCTCGGCGCAGCGCTGCAGGAGCTCGCTCAATCACGCGATCCGAGCGATCAGGCGGTGGCCATTCAAGCCAAGGTGCTCGGCGCTCCTGAGCAGGCAGCCGCGCTCCTTAAGACCGCGACAACCCCACAAATCATGGCGCTTTCGCGGCTCGCGCTGCTGCCTTCGGTGGCTCGCGCGCTGTGCGAACGCTTGGCCACCGAACGCGCGCCGCAGAGACGCGAAGCGCTAGCTGCCGGGCTCGTTTCTAACGCCGCCGCCGAGCGCGTGCCGAGCGACGTGCTCCTCGCCTTGATCGACGCCCGTGGCTTGGCGGCACCGCTCGCCGCGCGCGCGCTTTCGACCCGAGACTCCCACACCTTGCGTCCGAAGATCCTCGCGCTGCTCGCGAGCAGTGACACCTTGCTGCGCAGTCATGCGGCGCTCGGCTTGGGCAGGAGCGACGACAGCAGCGCGCTCGGCGTGTTGGAACAGGCCTACCGCTTCGAGACGGACGACAATGTGCGCCTCGCAATCGTGCACGGCTTGTCGACGCGTCATGAGCCAGCCCGCAAACGCACGCTGCTGCTCGCGCGCTCACTCGATAGCAGCCCCGCGGTTCGCGAGGCCGCAGCCTTGGCGCTCGCCGGTGCGCAGCCGGCGAGCGACGCTCAAGGCTCAGAGACCGCGTGGCTCGAGCTCAGGGTGCCTAGCGCCCCAGAACCCGGGCCTGCCCCCGCTCTAGGCGCGCTGGTCATCGACGCGAATGGTCTCGCACTGCCGGCTTTCGCGGATCCGGACGGCGTTTTGCTACTGCCAGCCCTGCCAAGCGGGCCCTTCGAGCTGAGGCTTGCAGCGCCGGCCAGAACCGACGACGCTCTGCGCCCCAAGCAGCCATGACCCGCGCCAAAGCCGCAAAATCAGAGACAGACCCGGATTCCACTACAGCGTTGGAAAGCTTCGAGACCAGCCTTGAGCGTTTGCACGAAATCGTCGTGCAGCTGGAGTCAGGCGAGCTTGATCTCGAGGCATCCCTAGTGCTGTTCGAGGAAGGGGTGCGCTTGTCCCGCACGTCCCAGGCGCGGCTCAATTCGGCAGAAAAGCGCATCGAAGAGCTGCTCGCCGTGGACGAAGAGGGCCGGCCCATCGTGCGCGAAATCGGCGTCCCCAATTCATGAGCAGCACGAGGCCGTCATGACGCAACGGGTCGTTCGTTCCGCCGCGGCGCTCGTGATCGGTAACGAGCTGCTCAGCGGCAAAATCCGCGACGCAAATGTGGCCGAGCTCGCGCGAGCATTGCGCGCGCTCGGCATTCGTCTAGCGCGCGTCGTGATGGTGCCCGATGAGATCGAGCTGATTGCCGCGGAGGTGCGTGCGCTGAGCGCCGGCTACGACGTCGTGTTCACCAGCGGCGGAGTCGGCCCCACCCACGACGACGTAACCGTGGAAGGAGTGGCGAGCGCGTTTCAGGTGCCCGTGATCCTGGACGCCAAGTTGAGTGAGTTACTGCGTGGCGTGTATGGCGAGCGCATCACCGACGCTCATTTATTGATGGCTCGCGTGCCCCAAGGCGCCACCTTGTGCAGCTCGCCAGAGGTTGAATGGCCAACGCCCGTAATGCACAACGTCTGGATCCTGCCCGGTATTCCGGATCTATTTCGGCTGAAGTTGCTAACCGCGCGCGCCTGGCTACGCGGGCCGACGCCGTTTTTCAGCAGTGCGTTGTTCTTGCGGGTTGAAGAGCCGCTCTTGAAGCCAGCCCTAGATGAGGTCGTGGCGCGCCACCCGAACGTCGAAATTGGCTCGTACCCAAAGTGGTTCGATCCGTCGTACCGCACTCAGATCACTTTCGACGCCGCCAGCGCCGAGGCGGCTCGGGCGGCGCTCGAAGACTTGCGCAGCCTAGTCGCCGAAAGCGACGTCGTGCGCGCCGAATAGCCAGCGCGGCGCCGGCCAGCGCCAGGTCGCGCCTAGGTATTATGCGAGCCAGCGTGAGCTCACGGCTCGGCATTCTTCGTGCAAGAGCTGGTCCGCAATGCCGGATTTGAGAGAACGCGCGCTGGCCTTCGGCGTTCAAACACTCGCGGATGTGGATCTGCTGACGCTGCTGCTCGGTACTGGTAGCGCGGGCGAGTCGGTCGCGTTGTCTGCGGCGGCGCTGTTGGACGGCTGCGGCAACCTATCGGGCATTGCGCGGCTCGGCCCACACGCACTGGCTCGTCGCGGCATCGGACCCGCGAAGGCTACCCGTATTGCTGCCGCGGTCGAGCTCGGGCGGCGAGCGTTACTGCAGCTGTTGGCCGAAGAACGCACGGTGTTCGACTGCTTCGAGCAAGTCGTGCGCTGGGCCCGGCCGCGCCTAGGCACGCTGGAACACGAAGAAGTGTGGCTGCTCTCCTTGGATGGGAAGTACGGGCTCAAAACCGCGCGGCGCATCGCGCAGGGCGGGCTGCACGGCTGCGCGTTGCTCACCCGTGACGTGCTCGCGCCCGCGCTTCGCGACGGCGCGAGCGCGATTGTCTTGGTGCACAATCACCCGAGCGGCGATCCCACACCCAGCGTCGAAGACATCCGCATGACCCACGCCGTACGCGTCGCAGCCGATTTGGTGGGTATCCCCTTGCTCGATCACATCGTCGTTTCACGGAGCGGGGCGTGCTCGCTCACAGCTAACGAAGCTGATGGGGAGCGTACCGAGGCGCCCAATTTGCTCAAATAGGCCGCGCGTTTTACGGGGTGCTTTCGGATCCGGAGCCCCTTCGGCTATTCTGGGCTGTGATGAGCAGCCCTGAGATTCAGTTTGCCGCGCTGACCGATGTCGGGCGAGTGCGAGAGCAGAACGAAGACAATTTCCTGGTCGACAAGAAGCTGGGCCTGTTCATCGTGTGCGACGGCATGGGTGGGCATGCGGCCGGGGAAGTGGCCAGTGCGCTGGCCGTCCGCTGTGTGCACGAGGAGTTGAAAAAGCAAGCCGACTTGATTCGGGACTATGGCAGCGCCGCCAAGGGCGCGGCCAAGGTGAGTAAGCGCGAGATCTTGAACATGCTGGAGTTCTCGGTCAATCGGGCGTCCCAGCGGGTGCACGCCGAGGCGCTGAAGGACACCAAGAAGCGCGGCATGGGCACCACCTTGGTGTGCTTGCTCGTGATCGGCACCCAAGCCTTCATCATCTACGTAGGCGATAGCC
>JBDTYJ010000193.1:0-10893 GCA_040005755.1 Pseudomonadota bacterium | reverse complement strand
CCGAAATACCCCGTTACCGCCGCTTGCACGGCGGGCATGCGCGTCATGCCGCCGACCAAAATCACGTCTTCAATCTCACTCACGTCCAACTTGGCATCGGTCAGGGCTTGCTTGCAGATGTCGACCGTGCGTTCCACGAGGTCTTCAGTCAGCTTTTCCAGCGTCGGGCGAGCCAGGGTGCGCTGCAGATGGAGTGCCTCGTTGCGACCGGTGGAAATGATGAAGGGCAGGTTGATCTCGGTCTCGCGCACGCCCGAGAGCTCACACTTGGCCTTTTCTGCGGCGTCCCGCAGCCGCTGCAGCGCCATGCGATCCTGCCGCAAATCAATGCCATGCTCTTCTTGGAAGCCCGTGACCAGCCAGTCGATGATGCGGGCGTCGAAATCCTCACCACCCAAGAACGTGTCACCGGTGGTGCTGATCACCTTGAACACGCCGTGTGCGCCGATCTCCAAGACGCTGATGTCGAACGTGCCACCGCCCAGGTCGTACACGGCGACCGTGCGATCCATGTCTTTGCCGTAGCCGTAGGCAAGGGAAGCCGCAGTCGGCTCATTGATGATGCGAATCACGTCCAAGCCCGCGATCGCGCCGGCATCCTTGGTGGCCTGCCGCTGATTGTCGTTGAAATAGGCAGGTACGGTGACCACCGCCTTCTTCACCGGCTCTCCGAGGTAGTCCTCCGCGACGATCTTCATTTCTTGCAAGACCATCGAGCTCACTTCGGGGACGGAGTACGTCTTGTCACGCAGCTTGATGCGCACGTCCGCGTGCGGGCCTTCCACGATTGTGTAGCTGGAGGTCATGATCGCGTTCTTGACCTGGGGCGAGTTCCACTTGCGGCCAATCAAACGCTTGGCGGCGTACACGGTGTTCTCCGCGTTGGTGATCGCTTGTCGTTTTGCGATATGCCCGACCAGCCGCTTACCGGCTTCCGTCACGGCGACGACGCTGGGCGTGGTCTTGTATCCACCTCGATTGGGGATCACGACGGGCGTGTCGCCTTCCAAAATGGCGACACATGAGTTCGTCGTTCCGAGGTCGATGCCGATTACACGCTCCATACTGAGCCCTTCCCATCACCAAGCGGTTGGCTTAAGCCTCGCCGCGTTTGAGTCGCCGTATCCAATCGCGGATTGTATCATCCTTGGGCGCCAGCGTCGCGGCGCGCTCGAACTCGGCGAGGCCGCTCTGCTTCATGCCGGCCGCTATGTAAATGCGGGCTAACGTGACCCTTGCTTGCGCTTCTTCCCCGACACCGGCGCCCGCCGTCGAGCCCGTACCGGCATCGGCCGGGAGCAGAGCGAGCGCCTTGCGGGCGTAATCGCCTGCGAGGCGCAGGTCGCCATCGGCCATTAATGTGCAATACGCGGCGCGCTCGAAAGTCCGCGCGGCCGAGCTGCCGGCGGTCGCCCGACCGTACGAGCGGGCGGCGTCCACGAGCCGCCCCTCGCGTTCCTCGTACTGCGCCTGGGCCAGGTAATGATCCGAGAGCAGCACCTGGGCTTCCAGCTGCGCTTCTTGGAGGCGCGCGCTGATCTCCGGGTTATTGGGCACGAGGCTGGCGGCGATGCGTAGGCCGTTCACTGCCGAAAGCGGATCCTTGTTGGCAAGCGACGCGCGCGCGTTCAGCAGGTAACGCTCGGCCTGCTTCTCGCGCGCGGCCGTAACGCGTTGGTCGTAGCGCCTTTTCAGCTCCTCGACGGCGCGCTCGCGCATTTCGGGACGCCCCGGCGCCGAGGCGGGCTGGCTTGGCGGCGGTTGCATGGACGGCGCGGGCATCGACATGTTGCGCCCGCCGAGCTTTCGCGCCAGCGCACGCTTACGCGCCTCAGGGTCCGTGGGCAGTAACGACTGCAAGCGGGGCTGCGAGCCGGAGGCGCGCAACGGATTTTGCCTGGAGCTCATGGGCGCAGGCGCGATGCTGCGCTCGGGACCGGGCGGTGGGCTGCTCGGGCTGCCATGCGCAAGGGCTTCCGCGGCACGGGCTTCTTCTTCGATCTGACGCTGAATTGCTTGTACTTGCGCCTCGAGAGTCGAATCCGCCTGGCGCTGATCGAAATCCCGCGTTTTCTGGAGAGAAGCTAGGTAGGCGTCGTATTCGGTGCGTGGGCCGCTGCGCGTCAACGTGTCGTAGGCGTCGGTCAGGCGCGAGAACACCCGCTCCAACTTCGACTTGAACGAGCCCAAGTTCTTCCCGAAATAGCGATCGGGGTGAAATACGTTTACGATCTCATAGTAGGCGTTCTTGATCGCGCGCTTGTCCGCGTTCGGATCCACCTTGAGCAGTTGATAATGGCTGGTGCTATCGAGGTGATAGAACGCCTCCAGGATCACCCGCTTGCGAGCGAGCTCCAAGTCCACCGCTTCGTCGAGCTCGCGCGGATCATACAACGCGGCAGCGGGGTGGTGTGGCTCCCGCACCGCCACTGACTCGACGATTGGCCCAATGCGTACCGGGTTAGACAGGTTGGATGACGGTCGTGGCGTTGGGTGCTGCGTGGGTGCCCTGACCGCTTCATCGAAGTGAATGGCGCCCAGCCCCTCGAGCTGCGCGAGCGTCGCCGCCACGACGCCAAGCTCCAATCCCGCGGCCTCGGCGATCTCGAACTCGCTCGTTGCGCCATCGATGCGCGACAAGACGAACGCCTCCGCTGGGCCAATCGGCAACGCGCGAAGATCGATGCCCGCGACCAAACGCGGGAGTCGGGTATGGGGCGGGTGATGGGCCACTAGCTCCCCTGATGGAACGGCCGCAACTGTAGCTGTGCCTTGGTTTTTTCTGCAATTCGAGCACGAAAAATGACGCGACGTGTCACGGCTGCAGGGTCGGCGGAACTGCGGAAGCCGCGGGAATAGCTGGAGTGACGGTCCCGGAGGTCGAGTTTTCGAGCACGCGCGCTTGAACGGCCATGGCCTGCTCGAGCAAATCGATCGCGCGCTGGCGGGCGGCTTTCGACGCGCTCGGATCGCTGACTTCCAGCGCCTTGGCGCGCCGCTCTTCCACGAGGCCCTCGGTTTCAAGCAAGTGACCGCGGAAGTAATTCGGGTCCCGCGCCTGTTCGAGCCCGGCTTGGACATCGCTGATCGCTTGATCGTACGCGCCGAGCCGGCTGCGAAGATCCGCCAGGCGCGCGCGGGTGTCGGCGATGACCTCGCGGACCTCGGGCGCGAGCTCGCCGCCGCTGACGTGCGGCAATGGACCCGCGGCGAGCTCAACGAGCGGCTGCAGGGCCGCGTTCAGATCCGCTGCGCCCTCATGATCGTCGGCCAGATGGTGAGCCGCACGGGCACGGCTCAGGAAGGCGAGTAGGAGCGGGTCAACAGGCGTTCCGGCGTCGTTCTCGTTGCAGCGCGCCGCCACGGGTTCCTGTCGACCGCACGCCGCGAGCGACCCGGCACACACAAGGACGCCCGCAATGAGCAAGGCGCGTTTCATCGAACCCCCCAAAGCGCGTAACGATTGTCGCGCAAATCACGTTCGCGCACGCTGGCGATGCGATCGATGCGCGCGGAGGGGCGCTCTGCCGCCGCTGTTTGAAACAGCGCCGCCGTGCTGCGTGATTGGGCCAGGGCAAGCGTTGGCAGATCCGGCGCCAAGGCGTGCTGCGTCCGCGATTGGACCGCCAAGAGTAACCCTGCTGCGGCAGCCAGGCCGGCCGCTATGCCCGCGAAACGCACGTAGTAGACTGTGGATTTTTTGTTGGGGGGGGCGCTCGCGCTGCTCGAGTCGCTCGCGCGGAGCGGCTCCTGGTCCAGCGGAGTGTCGACCTCCGGTGCGGCCGTGCTCGGCGCATGGGCGTTCGCCAGCGCTCGCGCCAAAGCCAAGTCGGCATGGTCGAAAGCGCCCTCTAGAGCGTGGCGCAGGCGCTCGCTTTGTACGAGCTCTTGCGCGCTGGGTTCGGCGAAAGGATCTTCGAGCGCCGCCAAGAGCAAAAGCTCATGGCGCGCGTTGTCGATCGCGCCGGGTGCGAAGGCATGCCGAAGCAGCGCGCTCAGGCGCTCCTCTTCCTGGGGCTCGAGCAACGGGAGTTCCGGGTTGGAATCGTGCCGGGTCATGACTCGTTCCTTCCGGCAGGCAGGGCTTTGCGCAGCGCGGCCATTGCCCGATGGAGTACCACGTCGAAGGTCGCCACGCTGACCCCGATTGCCTGCGCTGCCTCTTCCCGTGATCGCTCTTCGAGTATTCGCAGCCGGATCGCGTCCGCATAGCGCGGATGAATCGACCCGAGCACGTCCCGCACCCGCTGTTTCGCGCAGTCCAAATCGTGACGCTCGAGCTCGGCCGCCTCGCGGGCATCGCGTTCCGCTCTGTCGAGCTCGCGTTCGACGTCCTCTGGCTCGAACAAGACTTCACGCTTCCGGGCGCGCAGCATGTCCAACGCCACCCGCAGCGCAACCACACGCAGCCAAGGATAAACGCCCACCGCCTGCCAACTGAATTGCTCGAAACGCTCGACCACTTTCACGTAGGTGCGGGACAGCGCTTCCTCGGCTAAGCCCACACTGCCCAAGCGTGGCAAGAGCAGGCTGCGGTACAGGCGGGGTCCGTGTTTGCGTAAGATGGCGCCGAGAGCGTGGCGGTCGCCCGCTTGCGCGCGGAGGACCAGCGCCCGTTCGGCCTCCAGCTCAACCGGGTCGTCCACCGCTCGCACTCTACACAACGCGCCGCGCCCGAGCCCCGACCAGTGCAGCGAGCCGCTGCGGAGCGCCCAGTGCGGCCCGGAGGTCGGGCCGGCTCCCAAGGCAATGCTGGCGCTGGCGTTCACATAGAAGAGAACGAAAGCTGGCGAACGCGCCTTACGGCGAACCCGAAATTGCTTGCATTGAGCGGGTGGAAGGCCGAAGACCGGCCGGAAAATGCGGAATCAGACCAGCGTATGCCCGTTCTGTCGGGGGCTGAATTCTGGCGGAGAGCCGCGCTGCTATCGCTGTGGGCGACCGCTACCGGGGCCGCTGGCTTCGGGCGTGCTGGGCTTTTTCCGCGAAACGCTGCGCGGGGACGCTGCGCTCACGCGCTTGTTCTTGGGCCTGAATTTGCTGGTGTTCGCGTTGTGCGTCCTGACCGACCGGCGCCTGCCGTTGTTCCAAGACAACTTTAGAATGTCGACCACGCTGCGCTTCGGAGCGCTGCTCGGCAGGCTCGGCGCGGCGCAACCCTGGCGCTACCTGTCCGCGGTGTTCGTGCACTACAACCTGCTGCATGTGGGCATGAACTGCATGGTCCTGACCCGGGTGGGCGCGTCCGCCGAGCGTGAGTTCGGAAAGGCGCGCTTCGTCGTGTTGTTTGTGGTGTCCGGAGTGCTCGGCTTTCTCGTCAGCAACCAGTGGAGTGGCGGTGTGGACCCACCCACCGCGGGGGCGAGCGGCGCCATCTTCGGTCTGTTCGGCTCGATCATCGGCGTCCTGTTCGCGCGCCGGAATCCAGCCTGGAAACAGGCGCTGGTCGAGAACCTGGTTTGGCTCGCGATTCTGGCGTTGATGGGGCCAATCAACAATGCGGCCCATGTTGGCGGGCTTGCCACGGGCGCGCTGCTCGGATTCTTGTTCAGTAAGGAAGCTCGCAAGCAGCGGCTCGATCTGCCTTTCGGGCTGATCGCCGGCCTGCTACTCGCGCTTTCGCTCGCCAGCGTGGTGCTCTCGACGCTCTCGCCAGTCTGGCGCCTCGTTCGCGATCAGGAAAACAGCGTCCAAACCTGACAGTAAGCGCTAGCGGCGCCGGGCCTCGCGTGGCTATTCTGCCGCGGTCATGCCCGTGGTCAATCCTTTGGCGAGGGAGCTCGTCTTCAAGGTCGTGTACTACGGGCCTGGGTTGGGCGGGAAGACCACGAGCCTGCAGTACATTCACGCCACCGCCAAGCCGGAGCATCGCGGCAAGATGGTGAGCCTGGCGACGCCGGTCGATCGCACGCTCTACTTCGATTTTTTGCCGATTCGCGTGCCGAACGTGCGCGGCATGAACGTCAAGCTGCAGTTGTTCACCGTGCCGGGGCAGGTGCACTACAACGCGACGCGCAAGCTGGTGCTAACGGGCGCGGACGGCATCGTGCTCGTTTACGATTCTCAGTCCGCGCGCGCGGATGCGAACCTCGAAACGCTCGACAATTTGCGCGACAACTTGGCGGCTCACGGTCGCTCGCTCCGTGAAATGCCGCTCGTCGTGCAATACAACAAGCGGGACTTGTACGACGCCTCGTCCATCGACGAGCTGGATCGCTTGCTCAATCCGGTCGGTGCGCCGTCTTTTGCGACGACCGCGACCACTGGGGAGGGCGTGTATGAGTCGCTCGAGGCCATCATGCGTGCGGTGCTTGACGATTTCGAGCGCCGCAATCCCGGTCAGCGCGGCGTAGAACCGACGTCCTTGGAGCTGCCTGAGGGTGGTTTGGTCGAGGCCTTGCGCCGGGCCGAAGACTCGGACACGTGGGGCGATGAGCTAGCCGAGCGCGCCGCACGCGCAGTTCAGCGTTATCCGAGTGGCGTGCTGAAGCTCTCTGAGCTGCCCGAGGCGGATGTAGGTGAGGCTGCCGCGCGCGCCGTCGTCTCTGAGCTGCAGGGGATCGTGCACAGCGCGCCTGCCGTGTCGCCAGCGACGGCGTTGACGCCGCCGCCGCCGCAGGCTGAGCCTGCGCCAGCGGTGCCATCGATGAGCGAGCCGCCACCGGCGCCACGCCTATCCGCGTTACCGCCAACAGACGCCGCCGCGGCTTCGGGGCTCAGTTTCGATTTGCTCTGGCCCCACCAAGAGCGCGGCACCGTGCGCGAACTGGAAGCGTCGCTCGCACAAGGCGCGCTGGAGCGTGCCGTATTGCTTTCGGATCAGCTAGTTGCGCGCGCCTTGGCGTCCGCAGCAAGCTTGCTCGGCGGCAGCTTGGATGCGCCACGCGATCCGGCGACCACGGCCCTATTGTTGGGTCTACAGGGGCAGCGCTACTTGGAGCTACGGGCGCTCGTGCGCGACGTTCGTAGCGGCCGCGGCGTTGAAGCGAGCGAGGCACTCGCTGCTTATGCTACTGCCATCGAGGTTCGCTTAGCGCGCGCTCGCATCAAGACGCGCGGCTGAATCAGTTGTTCGGAGCGCGAGCAACGAGTGCGCCCGACGCCGACGCGCTGGCTTCGCCTTGAGTCAACGTGCCGAGCCAGCTGCCATGCAAGCTGACGACCTCCGCCTCATCCCCCACTTGTGCGGTCCCCGCAGCGGTGACGCCCAGCACCGCAAGCGCCCCGTCCGAGGCGTTGCTTGCCGCGTCCCAGAGCGCGTTGATGCCCGTCGTGCATGCGCGGAGCGCGCAGCTTTCATCGCAGGTGGGATACACCGCCGCGCCAGGCGTCGCGCCATGCGCGAGCAACGTTCTTGCAACGAGGGCGCAGTCAACGCTCAGTGCGAGTGCGTCCGGCGCGCTGGTCGCGCTCGGAAACTCCATCAGGGCAGGGGGAGCGGCGAGCGCCACCATCAACCGCGACGGAACCCAGTGCAGCTCCGTGCCGATGAGCACCGTATCGCTCGTGTCTGAGGACCAGGTGCTGGGCACGCGGCTCGGGAAGCCGGCGTCCGCGGGGGGGTGCTGGGCCACGCTAGTGAGGTCGAAGCGCGCACCATCCGCGGTCGGGCTGAGTCGGCCGACGAAGCTATTCGGGGCGTCGAAGGCAGCAAGCCCAGCGCTCATCCAACGGTCGGCTGGATCACGCAGGCGCGTAGCCGCATTGCTGCCGAATGCGCCGACCAATGCTGAATCCCAGCGCTGCGCGACGCGCTCGCTGCTGAAGGCATCGCGAGTCAGGGCCGGCGTCGCGTCACGCATTGCGTCGAGCAATGCGGCAGCGTCGTTCGCGGCCGTGCCCAGTAAGGCGGCGACCGCTTGCGCCTCCGCCGCCTTCATCAACTTGGAAAAATCCGGCCGAACGTCGCTTGGGCCGAAGCTGAGATCCAGCTCCGTTTGGTCGAAATTGACGGCTCGGTCGCTGGCGTACACGAGGGCCTCATTGCCGTCCCCTTCGCCCAGCGCGCCAACATTAGCGCAGCCGCCGATGTAGTGCCCCGCGCGCAGCGTGACGGCCAACCCGACACCGACGGGCACTTCCTCAATCACGAGCGGCCCTTCCGCGCCACCGACGGTCAGCAGATCGCCATCCGGCGGCGGAGAGCCTCTCAACTGATTGCACTGCTCGGACGGATGAATGCTCGCAGTCCACTCGGTGACCGTGCGGCGCCCGCTGTAAGAGGGCTTGACACTGAGCGTGGTGTAGCCGAGCGCGCTCACCGATACACCCACGAGCGTTTGTACCGAAGCTTGCCCCTTGCCAGCAACCGACGCCCGCACGCTAAACGAGGTCGGCGTGCTGGATGCCGTGAGTGTCACTCGCGCGCTGCCATCTGCGCCAGTCGGCACGTCGTTCGCATTCAGCACCGCGTCCGCGGCAGCCCCGAGTAACGCGAAGCGCACGCGGAAGCTTCCGGGCGGGGTGGTCATGATAGTCAGCACGCGAGTTTGCTTTGGCGCAAGCCTCAAGGTTGTGGCCGGCGTGAACGCGAGCGACGTCGGGATTGCGTCATCAACGGAGCTGTCCGAGCCTCCCTGGCCGCCGTCGGCGCTGCTGCCGCCGGCTCCGATGCCCAGCGGGCCGGGCTCACTCGAGCCAGTGCAGGCCAGAGCCGCGGCCAGCGCGGCACAGGACACGAAAAGCAGCGTTGAAGCGCGGTAGATCAAGGACATGACACGAGGCAGAGCGCGGCGGAGCGCAACGCAAAGGTAGAACCTCTGTCCCGAAGCGCAAGCGAAAGCACCTGGCGGATCCCGAAAATGCTAGGGTTTTGGCGTCGTGGCTTCGCTCGTCCCTCCATCCATCAAGGTTCTGATCGTCGAAGATGAACCTGGCCTGCGCCAGATGCTGGAGATCCTGTTTCGGCGTGAGGGGTACGCGGTGGTTTCGGCGCCCGGCTGTCGTGCGGCTTTGGAAGCGATCAGCCAGCACCCGCAGCCTTTCCCCGTAGTGCTCTCCGATCTCGCAATGCCTGATGGCTCGGGGATGGAGGTTTTGGCCGCTGCCAAGGCGCGAAACCCCGCCACGGAAGTGATCCTGATTACCGCGCATTCCACGGTGGAGAATGCCATCGGCGCGATGCGCAGCGGCGCCTATGACTTCGTCGCCAAGCCGTTCGACGCGGTGGAGCTTGCCGTGCTGGTGGGCAAAGCGCTCGAAAAACAAGCGCTGACCATCGAGAATCAGAGCCTGCGAGCGCGCGTTTCCGAGCTTGTTGGTACGGAGGTGCTCGGCCGCAGTGACGCGATGCGCGGCGTTTTGGATTTGGTGCAACGCATTGCAAACATGCGCACGACGGTGCTCATCACGGGTGAGAGCGGCAGCGGAAAAGAGCGGGTTGCACGCGCCGTTCACGATGCCTCGGAACGCCGTCAGAAGCCGTTCTTGGTCGTCAATTGCGGGGCTTTGCCCGAGGCGCTGATGGAAAGCGAGCTCTTCGGGCACGAAAAGGGGGCTTTTACCGGCGCCGTGAGCAAGCATTTGGGGCTGTTCCGTGAAGCCAACGGCGGCACCATTTTGTTGGATGAAGTTGGTGAGCTGCCGGCCAATTTGCAGGTGAAGTTGCTGCGCGTGCTGCAAGAACGCAGCGTCCGTGCTGTGGGTGCGACGCAAGAAACGCCGATTGACGTGCGCGTGCTGGCCGCGACGAACCGGGATGTGGAAGCTGACGTGAGCAGCGGCAAGTTCCGTCAGGATTTGTACTATCGGCTCAACGTGATTCGCATCGCGCTGCCGCCACTGCGCGAGCGACGCGAAGACATTCCTATGCTCGCTGAGCGCTTCATGCGCCGCTTCGCAGACGAGATGGGCAAAGAGGTCAGCGGCTTTACGCCTGACGCCATTCGCGCCCTGCAAGCTTACTCCTTCCCGGGTAACGTCCGGGAGCTCGAGAACATGCTCGAGCGAGCCGTCGCGCTGGCCGGTTCGCGCATCATCGGCTTGGGGGATTTCCCGCAGGAGCTGAGCGGTACTGCTGGCGCGGCGGGCGGCGCCTTGATCGAACTGCCCGAGGCGGGCTGCAACCTCGATGAAGTCGTCAATGAGGTCGAGCGTCGGCTCATCACCGCTTCACTCGAACGCTCGGGCGGCGTCCGCACCGCAGCGGCCAAGCTGCTCGGCATCAGCTTTCGCTCGATGCGCTACCGCCTGGCTAAGCTCGGCTTGGCCGATGAGGCGGCTGAGCCCTCCTATGGCTCGGACACACCTGAAGACGCAGCCAATGACTCACGTTCCTAGGGGCGTGATCATTCAACTGAGTAGCTAGCCGCGGCCGGGCGCGCTACATTGTGTCTGCATTGGCCGCACTCAGCATCCGTCGTCGTGGGCAAGCGGGCTTCACTCTGATCGAGCTGATGGCCGTCGTGGTGATTACGGGTGTGCTGGCCCTCGCAGGCGTGTCGGTGTTCCGGAAGTACATCTTTGCCGCCAAGGGCGGGGAAGCCTTGTCGGTGATTCAAGCCATTCGCTCTGCTGAGGAGGCGTACCAGGCGGAAAATCACGTGTACCTGAACGTTTCGACCGGGACTAACTGGTTCCCCCGGCTCGTCCCGAACCAGAACCGCGTGGCCTGGGGTGATCCCGATGGGCTCCACCCGGACGGCGCCAACTGGGCGGCGCTGGCGCCGTCCATCAAACGCACCGTTCTATTCAGCTACCTGGTGAATGCGGGCATTGCGGGCGTGGCAATCCCGAAACCAGAGGGCATGGCAGACCCGGGGTTCGCGTTGCCGACGCAGAACTGGTACCTGATTCAAGCCACCGGGGACACTGACGGCGATGGCGTGTTTGCCAACTACGCGAGCAGTAGCATGACGGGCGAAATCTACGGCGAGCGCGAGGGCGAGTAGATTG
>JBDTYJ010000192.1:0-10942 GCA_040005755.1 Pseudomonadota bacterium | reverse complement strand
CCGCCGTCGCCGAACAAGTTCATCATGAACTTGGGCACGATCACGCCGCGGTAACGCAAACCAACGGCGTAGTACGTTTGCCCGGGCAGCTCGACGGGCGAGCCGCCGGCCTCGGCGTCGGCAACCAGCGTGTCTTTGGGCGGTTCCGCGCTGGCGTCCGCTGCGTCAGCCGCGGGTGCTGCGTCCGCAGCAGTCGGTTTATCCGCCTTGTCGTCCGCCTTGGGCGTCGCGTCGTCGGCCGGTTCGGGAGCGGGGTCTGCTTTGGGGGCGGCGGCGGCGGCTTTTGCGTCCGCGTTTGCCTTCTTTGGCTTCGGCGCGGCAGTGGCGGGGGCGCTGACAGCGAGCACAGCGACAGAACTGGCGAATACCAAAGTAAGCGTGGGGATGAAGCGGCGGGACATTTCAAATCTCTCCTTGCAAGCGGGCGGATAGTGCCATGGCACAGTGCCAACTGGCAAAGCCTGAGCACGCCGGGAGCCATTATTAGCTGGCGGGTTAGCTGAATTGCGCTTTGGGCGTGGCACACACGTGTCAGAACCGAAGCGCGTCGGCCCGGCTTTACCTACAAGGTATGCAAAGGTACGAGTGCGCGGGCTCCAGGGCTGAAGTCAGCACTTCTAGTGTTGCGCTAGCTTTGCGCCAATGCCGTCGTAATCTTGAGAGGATGGTCAAACGCGTCGTGCTCGCAGCGAGTTTAACGGCGTGTTTCGCCGTGCTGACGGCGTGCGGTGCCAGTCACTTCGTGCAGCGCGGAGCCGACCTTTACGGGGAAGGGCGCTACGTCGAAGCCGATGAGGTCTTCGAGCGCAGCGAGCCACGGGTCGCGCGGGCGCCGCTGAAGGAGCGCGCGGCCTACGCGACGTATCGCGGCGCTACGTTCGTTGCACTGGGCGATCTCGCGCACGCGCAACACTGGCTAACGTTGGCCTCGGATATCGAGCGCGCACAGCCGGGCACGCTCGGAGCCGAGCAGCACGCTTTCTTGGACGGCGCGTGGCAAGCGCTCAGCCATCGCATTGCGCAAACGCCGCCTTCACCAGTCACCACCGCCATCGCATCTTCCCTTCAGGCACCCGCCCCGAGTGTGGACAACGTACCGCCGCCACCAGTTGATGCGGCCACGCAGCGGCGCTCGTTGGTTCCGCAGTGAGGGCGATTTCGCGCTGAATTACCGCGAAATAGTTTGCGCGAGTTGTCGACTCGAGCGCACTGAAGCTCGGAACTCAAGACCGGCGACGCTTGGCCTCAAGCAGCCGGCCCGGACGGAACCTTCCGCGTCGACGTTGAAGGGGCGCCGAGCAGCTGGAGTGTCGCCGCCAACAAGAACTTTGTTTGGAAGACCGATCTCGACAACGAAGGACAGGGCGGCATCGCGGTCGCGGGGAACCTGCTGTTCCTGACCACGTTTCTGCCCTTCAGCGGGTCGAAGACCAGCCTTTCGATCGAGGGCTACGCGATCGACCGAAGCACGGGCGCCATCAAGTGGCGCACCAAGCCGCTCACCGGCAACGGCCTCACCAGCGGGATGGCTTACCAATACAGCGACGCCACGTCATGGACGCCGGCCACTGATGGCCAATGCGTCTGGTTCTTCAACTCGACCGGGCACATGGGTTGTTGGGACCTGAAGGGCACACCCGACGCCAGCGGGATCCTTGCGCCGGTCTGGGAAGCTGATTTCAGGGGGCAGGATCCATCGTTTCCCTACAACCGACGGCACGAACCGTTTTTGTCCGGCAACAACGTCGTGATCCTATCGCCGCTCGGAAAGGGCATGGGCGACCCGGTGTCCGCGCACGCGGGCTGGAACTACCTGCACGGCATCGACAAGACGACCGGCAAGACCACGTGGGTGGCCCAGGACGCTTCCACCTTCTACAACACAGCGGTCATCGGCAAGATGGCGGACGGCACGCCCGCCGTCGTTCACGGCCGCGGTGGACCGCACGGCGTCCCTGAACGTCCCGTGGGCTTGAGTCTGACCAGCCTCGCGCCGGGCAGCGAGCGAAAGTCGCTCTGGCAGTTCAACTCAGGCGCCGCGCCGACGTGCACAGGTGGCAGCGCGACGACGCCGCAGATGTGCAGCGGGGGGTCCGGAACTGCGCTGCACAACATGAGCTGGGATCACAAGTACGCCTACTGGTTCACCGAGCCGCCGAACGAAATCCTCAGTGTGCTCGACGTCAACACGGGCAAACAGTCGATCAGCCTTGGCTGAGCGCGCACCGCGCCGCCTTCGACGAAGTGATGCCGCTACTCACACCGGCCTACGCGGACGCACAGGTCGCCATCTTTCGCTTCACGCCCTCACTCGAGGCCTGCCCGCCAATGCGGCTCGAGATCGGCCCGCGCTGAAGGATTCCGATAGGCGTCCAAATCAACGCGGCCGTGCATGCGCGAGTTTGCCCCGCCTGCAAATTCTCGAGCACGCGCGAAGAACGTCGTGAGCCTCCGGAAGGACCGAGTCGGCTTGACAGACACCCCCAATTAGTGGCTAATCAACCGGTTGACTGCTGGAGAACGCAGGATTGTTGATCTCGATGTAGGCGAGATGATCGACGACCGACGTGTACGGAATTTTGAAGTGATCGCGGCTCCCTAGCGCACCGACGGCAAATATTTGTGAGAGCTAAGTTGAAGCGCCAGTCACTTGATAGCAAGATTAGACTCGATTGCGTGACGCCGTCTTCCTTCGAAAGTTGGATGGGCCACGCCATGCCTCTGGGCTTATGTGCCGAGGCCTCAAGTCTCCGTGAACCGCAAACCCCGAAGAGGAATCCATGAAGTCTGCCGCTGCCGTCCTTACCCTGATCGCCGTCCCCGTCTTGGTGTTCTCCGCCTGCGGCCAAGACACCGTTGGCACTGGCCCCTCGGGGGGAAGCTCTGGCGCCGCCTCGTCGACGGCGGGCGCCGCCCCGTCGACGGCGGGCGCCGCCTCGTCGACGGCAGGCGCCGCCTCCTCGACGGCGGGCGCGGACTCCTCGACCGCCGGTTCCTCGACCTCGGGCGGCAGCTCTGCGGCAGGTGCGGGTACCGGCGGCAGTAGCGGAGCTTCCGGCGGCAGTGGTCCGTCGGCAGGGGCAGGTGGCACGAGCGGCGGCAATTCGACCGGAGGCGCCTCGGCAGGTACCGGGGGGGCTCAAGCAGGCGGCGGTAATCTAGTCACCGAGGTCACGGGCGTCCCCAACACCTTCGGCGAGACGCTCACGAGCGCGTTCATCCTCTTGCCTTGCTACGGTCAACAAGCGCAGGACTGCCTTACCCTCCCCAACGGCATGGCGTGCCCCAATCAGTCTGCAGCGTTCGAGCAGCAGGGCTTCACGCAGACCGAAACATTCAAACTTGGTGGAACCTCGGGCACGATGTACGCCATGAACTTCACCCTGAATGGCATCAGCGAGGGCAAGTACTATTCCGGCGGCACCCGCGATGCGGGCAATGGCGCCGTGGCCGATGCAAACGGAAATACGGGCTCAGATACGTTTTATCAAGGCGGAATGCCGGTAGCGCAGGAGCACTACAACATCTACAAGATGACCGTCAAAAATCCGGACGGAAGCGAGCTCAAGCACTACTACCTCAATTCCTTCCCGACCGGCGGCGTCGGCGACTACGAGCATCACAACACCTTCGCTCTTCACTACACGAAGACGATCCCAGTCCCCGGTGGCGGCAGCGTCGAGCTGTTCATTGGCGATTCCAATTGTCACGCCGTCGACAACTGCGGCCCGGGCGTGTTCGGCACCACGTGCACCAACCCCCGAAACATTCCCTCCGAGACAAACCTCGTCGTTCCCACCAAATACATGGGCAAGAACGTGTCTGACATCAATACCATCACGGGTGCCAAGCAGCCGTACCACGCGCAGCTCATTCACATCACGGTCAACACCGTAACCGCGATGTGAGACGTGTGACGAGAAGGTCCCAGTTAGTTTGGGCAGAGTCTTCGAAAGACGAGTGCGAGATCCATGAATTCATTGCGAGCTGTGCGGGCACGGGCCGCACTCTTCGGACTAGCTCTAACCCTGGGTGCCGCCTGGACGCGTCGTGCCAACGCTGAAGTCTCGTTGGTGAAGACCGACGACTTGGAGTTGTACACAAGTGGACGCGTCGGGGGCTTCTTCAGCCTCGGGTTCGGCGACGCCCTCCCGGTGCCGCTGCAACCAGCCACGGAAACGCTGCGACCCGGCGGCGGATTCGACCCAGGCAACGATACCATCCCCAAAAAGGGGAGCAACGGGATGGATGACCCCACGCAGCAGGGGACGTTTCGCAGCATGCGTGTTCGCAGCGGCTTCGTTCCAAACGTGCTGGGCTTCGGAATGCGCACTCATCTCACTCCGTCGACGGAGCTGACGGCCTATATCTCGATCTGGACGACTATCGAAGCCCAGGGCGGCCGCAAAACGACCCCAGTTGTTCCGGACGCTCGCGAAGGCTATGCCAAGCTGCAGGGTCCGTGGGGCACCTTCCTGGCGGGCAGAGCGCTCGATCTCTTCTCTCGAGGGGCGACCGAGAACGACTTCCTGTACGGCCACGGTTACGCGCTCGGCTATCCGGGCAACATCGATAGCTCAGGGCCAACGGCGGGTCTGATCGGCTTTGGTGTGTTGGCAGCCTTCTTCTCGCCCGGTATCGTGTATTCGACGCCGACCTTAGGCGGACTTCAGCTAAACGTCGGCGTTTATGATCCCGTGCCCGCTCCGGGCAATTATGAGGCCACACGGGGTGCGCGGCCCGAGACCGAGCTGACGTACGATCTACAAACGAGCTCGGTTAAGCTGCACCTTTTTGGCAACGGCGCGGTCCAAAAACTCTATCACGCAGCCGTGACTGACGGCGTCACCGCGTACGGCGTGGGTTACGGAGGTCGCGTCGAGGCTGGGCCGTTCCACTTGGGTGTTGCTGGTCACCACGGCAAGGGGCTCGGTCTGAGCTACGCCCTAGAGGCCTCGCCGACGACCTTTAGCCAGGACAATTCGCTGCGGACGTTCGATGGCTACTCGGCCTTCGCGCAGTACGCCACCGGAACGTTCGATTTCAACCTCGGCGCCGGCGTCTCCCGCGTGTTCCTGCTCGAATCCGATAAACTGGCGACCAACTCGAGCCTGATCAAGTCGCAGGTCGGCATGTCTGCCGTCGTCGTGTATCACGCGTCAAAGCATGTTCATTTCAGCCTCGATTACTTCAGAGGCCAATTCAAGTGGTACCTCGGTGAGAAGCAGAACGTGAATTTTATCAGCAGCGGGATGACCGTTACCTGGTGAGTGCTCTCTCGGCTAGCGAGACCCCGACCGTGGCAATAGCGGCGGCGCGGTGACATTCTGAGCGTGCGCCCGTCGTGGGCCTCTGGCATACGGGACGGCATGCGTTGGCTCTGCCTCGGCGGTGTCGCCCTGCTGTCCGCCTGCGGCAGCGCTGAGGTCCGGTCTCAGAAGTTGCACGACGGCAGCTATGAGATCAGCTGTGAGCTGCCGATGGACCAATGCATCTTTCGCGTGCAAGACCAGTGCAGGAACCAGCGCTACCGTATCCTCGAAGGCACGAGCGAGGTGAAGCTGGTCGACGCGCCCCCGTTCGAGAAGGCGTACCACGCCAGCCGCCTCCACCTCGTCTGCTCGGCCGACGGAGGTCGACCCCTCTTAGGCCGCGAACAGACTAGCGCCGCTAAGCCGGCACCCGCCTCGGACATTGTGTGTACCACCGGAGAGACCCGCACGTGCGTCGGCCCAGGCGCCTGCAAGGGCGGTCAAGCCTGCTCGCCCGATAGGCAGGGCTTCGGCGCATGCGACTGTGGAGCGGTAACGCCCGCCGCGCCAGCGTTGGAGCCTGCGCCGCCAACACCGCCCGTCGAAACGAGCCCGCCGACAGCCGCACCGTGAACAAACGGCAATGCTGCATCGTGCGGTGCGGCGTAGCAGGGCGCGTGGCAGCGGCGATCCCCGAGCATCAGTGCCACACCGCTGAAAGCGACAGCCACCTGACCCAGGCAGCCCAACAGGCAGGGAACGTGCTCGAGGGCGTTGAGGGGAACTTCGGGCAATAGGAAGTGTCTGAGCGGGATCACGACTGCATTGTTGAGCGGTTTTCTGGCCGTCTCCGCCTTTCAAGATGGCTCGGACACGTGCCGCCCGCACCCATGATGGTTCACTCGCGACTCAGAAACGCCTCGGGACTCTGGATGATCCTGTGCTGCTCCCTGCTTGCGGTGGCGTGTGGTTTGACCCCCACCTGGTAGCGGCGGGTTGCGTGGCGCCGCCGGAGGTTCTGCCGATCCCGGGGCAACCGGCGTGCATTGCTCCTTCACCGAGTTTCGGGCAACCAGACGGCAGGGAGCGTGCTAAAGGGCGCTGATGGGAACTGCGGGGAATTGGAAACGTTTACGCGGAATTGCGCTGGCACTGCTGGGCGTGTTTCTCGCTGCCTCTGCGTGCGGTGAGCCGAAGCGCGACTTCAAGGCGCCAGGGAGCGCCGGCGCCAGTGGGCAAGCCGCCGTCGGCGGGATGGACGACGCCGATTCCGGATCAAGCAGCGTTCCTTCAAGCGCCTCCGGGACGCCCGCCGCAGGCGGCGCTGCCGGCGAAATCGAAACCGCGGGCGGTGAGGCAGGTGCCGGCGGCGCTCCCGGACCCGTCGTGAGTGCATGTCTCCCCACCACCACCCGCTCGTGCGCGGAGGCAGGTTTACTCGGCGGCTGCGCTGCAGGCGTCCAGGCATGCGGCTCCGACGGAATGTGGGGAGCGTGCAGCATCGCGCCAAAGGCGAACGATACCTGCGTTCCCGGCAACGATGATTCATGTAACGGCGTTGCCAACGAGGGCTGCGGTTGCGTCATTGGCGCGGAACGAGCTTGCGAGGGCGCCAAAGGCAACTGTGCAAACGGTAAACAGGCCTGCCCTGACGGCACCTGGAGCGCCTGCAGTATCGCGCCCAAGGCACAAGACGTGTGCACGCCCGGCGACGACGCCAACTGCAATGGCACGCCGAACGAGGGCTGCGCCTGCGAAAACGGCGCCGTGCAAGACTGCGGCCCAACGGCGGTCGGGATCTGTAAGCCGGGCAAGAGCACCTGTAGCGGAGGCGCCTGGGGCAGCTGTACTGGAGCCGTAGTTGCCGCCGCGCGCGACTGTAGTTCCGCCCTCGATAATGATTGCAATGGCATCGCTGACAACACGCTGGACGGCGTTTGCCAGTGCAAACCAACTCTCCAGCAGGCGTGCTCTGCGCATACCGGCTTGGACGGCAAAGGCATCTGCAAGGCCGGCAGCCAAACGTGCGCTGCGTCCAGCAACAAGAGCTCAAGCTCCTGGGGTTCTTGTACCGGGTCCGTCGGGCCGGCCGCCAGGGATTGCAGCTCGGCAGCGGACAATGATTGCAACGGCGTGACGGACAATACGCAGGACAGCGTGTGTCAATGCAATCCGAGCGTGGCCAATAGCTGCGCCACAGGCGGCAAATGCAAGAGCAGCGGGAGCGCTACTCAATGCGTGGCGTGCCTCAACAATACGGATTGCAACAATGGCACATGCAGCTCAGCCAACAAGTGCACTTGCACGCCAGGATATGCGGGCGTGCATTGCGAATTCTTAGCATTCCAGGGCATTGGCGTGCCGAGTGGTGACAGCCAGAGTTTCGCCAACAACGTCAGCCACGACGGCACGATCGTGGTCGGTTACTCGAGCGTCGGGTCGACCTCACCGCAGCATTCTCTGCGCTGGGTCAACGGCGTATTGACGGGCATACCGTATAGCGCGGGCGCGAGCTGTGTTGCGACGGCCGCAGATGCGAACGGCGTGGTCGTCGGTCGCTGTTATGACGGCAGTTCTGATAGTTCCTATCAATATGTCAATGGAACGCTAACGGCGATCAGTTTGGCTCCTAACACCGGCGATATCGCGGACATCAGCAAAGACGGCAAAGTTTCGGTCGGCCTTGCCATTGTAGCGAGTAACAGCTCACAGCAAGCATTTCATCGCGTGAACGGGAGTGTGAGTCTGCTGCCCAAGATCGATACAGACTGGAGTCGCGCTCTGGGCGTAAGTGGAGACGGCTCGGTCATCGTGGGCGAGGAGTACATTTTCTTTCATGTCGGCTGGTTTTGGTCGGCAGCCACCGGCACCAAGCAGCTCGCTCAGTCCGCCGCGGGCTTTTCCAACTACTATGGCACTGACGTCAGCACTGACGGCAAAGTGATCGTCGGCTACTCGAATGACGGATACGCGATTCGCTGGTCAGGCGCCTCCTACGCGCAATACCAAACCACCCCCAGCTCGGCGTACGCGGCAACTAACCAAGACGGAACAGCCTCGGTTGGAACCCTCACCATTGCTGCCAACACGACGGTAGCCGCGATTTGGGATGCGAACGGCAACGTGCACCAAGTGACGGACTACTTGACCAATTCGAACCTCAGCGGCTGGACGCTCACTGAGGCCACAGGCATCTCCGACGACGGCAAGGTCGTCGTCGGCAACGGTCTATACGGCGGCCAATCTCAGGGTTGGATCGCACATCTTCCCTGAGCTCTTTGCCGACACCCGGTAGTCGAGCAACGCTCCATGGTTGAAGGGTCGGTTTTGATTGCGAGGCAGCGCTGGGCACGCATGATCACCGGGCGGGCGCTTCTTCTTAGTGGTTCCGTGCTCGTCGCCTGCGGTGCGTCGAAGAGCCATTTTGCTTCGCATCCGGGCACGACACCACGACCTCCGCCCAGCGTCGCAGCGCATGACTCTCCGCCTGCCGTCGCGTCGGGTACGCCTGCCGCTGCGGCGGCCCCCGCGGGGCCCATGATTCAGCTGGCGCTCGGTTCAACGCATAGCTGCGCGCTGGGCGCTTCAGGCTTGGTTTGGTGCTGGGGACAAAATGAGGCGGGGCAGCTTGGCACCGGGGGCCGGCAAGCCTCGTGGCGGCCGAGTCAAGTTCGCGGTTTGGTCGACGTAGTCGAGATTCAAACCAACCGCGACACCACGTGCGCTCGCGACCACGCCGGACGAGTGTTTTGCTGGGGCAGCAATCAATCTGGGCAGGCCTCGCCGCCGCTAGGCAGCGACACGCAACGCATCGAGGTGCCAGGCGCAGTGTCTGCGCAAGTTGACTGGGCCGTGATGCACGCGAAACCATTCCCTGAACGAATTTCGGGGGTGACCGCCGCGCTCGGGATTGCCGTCGGGCAGGAGCACGCCTGCGCATTACTGCAAGACGGCACCGTAACGTGCTGGGGGGACAATCGGAACGGCCAACTGAGCCTCGCTGCCCCGCGCACCACCCTTCAGCGCGCCCGAGTGAGCGGTTTACCCAAAGCGATTGCGATCCAGGCCGCCGGCACGCACACGTGCGCAATCACCGAGGACAAGCATGTCTGGTGTTGGGGTGGCCACAATGAGTTTGGCCTGCTCGGCACCACGAGTCAGCTTCCCACGCTGCGCAAGGTGCCCGGTGTGTCCGGCGCGCTAGCGCTCGAGAGCGATACCTGGCGTGTGTGCGCTCGCGTGCCTTCAGGGTTCGACTGCTGGGGCGAACACCGGTCCTGTTTTGCGGACGATATCTTCGGCCCACCCGTGCATTTCAAGCTCAGGAGCAACGTGAGCCAGCTGGTACGCGCGACCGAGGCTTGCGCGTCGTGTGTTCTTCTGCAGAGCGCACAGGTCAAGTGCACGTTCATGCTGACAAATGGGCGCCCCGTTCCTGAACGAGAGGTCCTACCGAACGCGAGCGCACTCGCGGCTGGCGACCAACACTTTTGTGCCCTCGTGCCGACAGGAAAGGTGGCCTGCTGGGGCCACAACCACAGCGGTCAACTCGGGCAGCCGCCTTCCTCTTCAGAGATGTACACGCCGCAACTAGTCAATTGGGAGGAGGGGCAATAATGGCCTATCGAGAATTCATCATCGCTTGCGTCGCGCGTATCCCGTCGCGGGATCGTGGTTCGATCTGTTCCCGATGTAAAAGCGAGTGAGCGTTGTCTCGCCGGCTGGTGTGCTTTCTAGAGCCTCGGCGAACCGTGAATGATGAAGTGCGACCAACGAGCTTGATTCCTCCCTTCTACGCTAAGCGGCTGAAAGGGACACCGATCGGAGAGCCGCCGACGCTACCTGTGTCAGGCCCTTTTGCCCCTCCCGTCTCCGGAAAAAGCACTGGTCTTGCCGTGGGGGTTCGCGCCGGGCCCAAGAAACGCGACCGATCGCGGGCAGGCAAAGCCACGCGCCGCCTATTCCACTCCCAAATGCTAGGTTGTGCGCATGGCTGAGCCCGCCAAGCGACGCGCGACCTACCAGGATGTGCTCGCGGTTCCGTCGCATTTGGTAGCAGAGCTCGTGGGCGGCATCCTCTACACGCAAGCGCGACCCCGCACTCGGCACGCGCGTTCCGCGTCACGTTTGGGTGGCGTACTGGACGGGCCTTTCGATCGCGGAAGTGGTGGCCCTGGGGGCTGGCTGTTGCTTGACGAGCCGGAGCTTCACCTCGGCGAGGAGCCCGATATCGTGGTGCCCGATCTTGCGGGGTGGCGACGGGAACGTATGCCCGAGCTGCCCGACGTTGCATTCTTGACCCTTCCGCCCGATTGGGTTTGCGAAGTGCTTTCGCCCAGCACCGAGGATTTCGATCGCGCCGAGAAGGTGCCGTTGTACGCCCGTGAGCGCGTCAGCCATGTCTGGTTGGTGGACCCGCTGGTGCGAACGCTGGAGATCCTGCGTTTGGACGGCGACGGCTATCGCCTCGCGACCACTGTGCGCGGTGACGCACGGGTCCGTGCCGAGCCTTTCGAAGCCATCGAGCTCGAGCTCGAGCTGCTGTGGGCGTCGTAAATAGCTGGGACTTCGAACAGTGATTCCGTGCTCGCGAGGGGGGCGCTGTTCTCGCCAGAGCTAGACCGGGCAATCGGGCAGGGGGCGGAACAGGGGCGAATTGCGAGGTGCGTTGCGGGGGCGCGAGCGCCTCA
>JBDTYJ010000191.1:0-11082 GCA_040005755.1 Pseudomonadota bacterium | reverse complement strand
CACCCACAGCCTAGTGCCCGAGCTCTTTCTCGATCTGCGCGAGCTCGACGGACAAGTTCCCCGGCGCAATGGTGATCCTCGAGCGTTCTTCGTACTCTTCCTCCACTGGGATTGCGGCAATACCGGTGGCCGAGAGGGGCGCGGCGACAAAGGGGGTGGGCTTGGTGATGCTGCTGTAGGAAGCGGCCACGGCCTGCGCGCGGTCATGCTTGCAACCGCTCGCGCTCAGGAGCAGCCCGAAGCACGCAACAACGAAGCCTAGCCGCCTCATTTGATACCCAGGGCCGCGCGCAGGGTTTGCATGTCCTGCGCGTGCGCCAGCAGGGCCTTTTGAACATCCCCGCGAACCCGCTCGATCACTGCGCTGTCCCGGGCTTGTTCCGCCAAATCCAACATGCGATTGAGGCGTGCCATGCGGTCGGCATGAATTCGGAGGCGCGCTTGCGCATCAGGACCGTCCACCAGCGCACCCCAGATTTGGCCGATTTCGGCGCGGCGCCGGGCCGCACGCTGAGCGCGTTGTTCGGCCCAGGCTTTGGGGTCCTTCATGCCGACCTCGCGGGCCTGGCGATGCGCTGCCTCCTCCTGGATCAAACGCTGAGCAAGCGCAGGATCGAAGGTCACCGTGGACGCATCGCTCGCCCGCTGGGCGGGAGAATCAAGCGCCGGATCCTGCCCTGAAGCGCGGGATGCGTACGCGCCCAGTAAGCTCAATGCGCTAGCCAGCGCGCAGTACTTCAGCATCGTTCGTGCCGTCACACTGCGCGCAACCTGCCATTTCCGGCTGTTTTCGACAAGCGGGTGCGCGCTTGGGGCAACCGGAAATGGTTGAGGTCGCCCTCCGCCTTAGCTGTAGTGGCGCGCAGCACCGGGGCGCGCGTTCACTTGACGGTGGTGACTTCCGTGTCCGTGATCGTAAAGCACTGATTCGGAGGCGCCACCCAGTTGATCGCGTCGTACCAGAACTGCTTGGTCTGATAGAGCGTTTCCACCGATTGGTAGAACCCCGCTGTGGTCCCGTTGGCGGGCACCCAGCACGGGTTGCCTGCGTCCATTTGCTTGTTGCTGGGGGTGCCCGACTTCTCCCACTGGTTCTTGAAGATCACCCATTCATCACCCCACGCGAAGATGCGACCCATGCCCATCACCTCTTTGGCGACGGCGATGGGTTTATTCGTCACCGGGTCGGTGCCGATCACGGTGGCGTCGGTCGGCGCGACGACGTCCCACCCGTAGAACGCGCCCACGTAATCCAAGTTCGCCGTCAGCTTTTGGAGCGTGTCCATCTGAGGCGTGAATTTGATGGGCGCGGTGATGTCGGCTTTGTTCGCCGTCGGCGCGGGTTGCCACTGAAAGCAATCCTTCATGTTTGCCGTGCCACCCTTGTAATAAACGGGGGCGGCTTGAGCCTGCGGCTGGGAAGCCGTAGCCGTGCTCCCGTAAGAGATACCCGAGAAACTGATCAGTTGGCTGGTCGCGGCGGGCTCGCTCGCAACGCTCGAAAAACCGGTCAGTGAAATGATGCCGCCGGCCGTGGTCTTGACCCAATCCGCGACGGCTGTCTGCTCATCCGGAGTGAAGGCCCAGGAGTTGACGTTCGCGACGACCAAGATGTCGTACTTGGCGAGAAAGGCCTTGTCGATCGTCGGTTTGGTGGTGATGATCGTCACCGCCGCCGTCCCGCCGCTGCTCGTGTTCAGCCAGTCCACGAAGGGCTGAGTGTTCGTTTCATCCGCGCTCGATTCGAGCGTGCCGAGCAGCGCGAGCCGCAAGCACGTACAATTGGTCCCGGTTGCGTCGCATACCTTCGGCCGCGACGGAGCGTTCCGGGTGTCGGTGGGGTCGGGCATCCCCGCTGGTTCCGTATTGATGTCCGTACCCGTACCCGCGCCCGAGCCGCCGGAACCCGGTTGATTGCCTCCACCTCCATCACCTCGAGCGGTGGCGCGGCCGGCAGCTCCCGCGCTGCAACCGAGAGCAGTCACCAAGCTCGAGAAGACCACGAAGAGTGACGAGAAGCGTCGAGTCATGCGTTCATTCCCATGTCGAAAAGAGGGACGGCTGAGCCGCCCCTGGAACCGGTTACGGATCGTACTCGCCGATCATGATTTAGAACCCAAACCGACGCCACGCGCGTGGCCGAAATGCCGAAAAACCCACCTTTTACGCAGCGCGCAAAATGCGTCGCCCACAAATCGAGGGCCTCCGCGTTAGGCGGCAACGCGACCACGGCCCCCGCGGCCCACCGCCCGGCAGCAGGCGCTAACCCTTCACACACAGCACTTGTTTCAGCTCGGCGACCACCTCCACCAGATCCTGCTGCTGCGCCATGACGCGGTCGATGTTCTTGTAGGCCTTCGGCGCTTCATCCAAAACTCCGCGGTCCTTGCGGCATTCCACACCCTGGGTTTGGCGCTCCAGATCAGCCACGTTGAAGCTGCGCTTGGCGTCGGTGCGGCTCATGCGCCGGCCCGCGCCATGCGACGCCGATTCGAAGGACAACGGGTTACCGAGCCCGCGCACGATGAAGGATTTTGCGCCCATCGATCCCGGGATAATGCCGAGCTCACCCAAGCCCGCGCGAATCGCACCCTTACGAGTGATGAGCAGCTCTTCGTCGAAGTGCCGCTCTTCGGCGACATAGTTGTGGTGGCATTCGACTGGGGGCTCGAAGCGCACCTTCGGCCAGGCTTTACGTAGCACCGTTTGGATGCGCGCAAGCATGACCCGGCGGTTGAACGCCGCGTACTCTTGCGCCCAAAACAAGTCCCGGCGATAGGCCGCGAAGGGCGGCGTGTCGGCCAGGAACACGGCCAGATCCGGATCCGCCAAGGCTTGATTGTGGGAGAGCTTGGACGCGCGCTCCATGTGCTTTTCTGCCAAAGTCGCGCCAATCATGCGGCTCCCGGAATGCAGCATCAGCCACAGCTGCTGCTCGGTGTCCAAGCACAGCTCAATGAAGTGGTTTCCGCCGCCAAGCGTGCCAATTTGCGTAGCAGCCCGAAACACGAGCCCTTGAACCGAGCTATCGAGCTCCGCAAAGCGAGCCATGAGCGCGCTGCCAGCGCTGGATACCTGCGTGTCTTGCTCCCAGATCGGGCGCGGATGCCGATCACGGCCGACCGGTACGGCCGCCTCTATCGCGAGCCGCAGCCGACGCAAAGAATCCGGCAGATCGCGCGCCGCCAAGTTCGTCTTCTGGGCGGCCATGCCGCAGCCGATGTCGACACCTACCGCGGCGGGCGCAACTGCCCCGCGCAGCGCGATGACAGAACCGACGGTGGCGCCTTTACCTACGTGCACGTCAGGCATGACCGCGACGTGATGCGCGACCCAGGGCAGGCGCGCGACCGCCTTCAACTGGCGGATCGCGGCCGTATCGACTTCATCCAGCGAAGCCCAGACGCGAATCGGGACCAGATCCCCATTGATGAGAGAGTGGGTCATGTCAGCTTTCCGTCTCGAAACCATTGTGGCAGCGCTAGCCAGCGTTCGCTCTCGGCTGGCGAGAGCGCCTTTGCCTGACGGAAAAAGCCCGCTTCGGTCGGCTCGAGCCAAAACAGGTGCTCGCCGCGCGGCAGCACCCAGCGCGCTGCAAGCCACGCCTCGATGATTTCACGCGCTTCGGGCAAGGGTGCTGGTCGCGACCAGCCTCCACGCGACCGGCTTTCCCGGGTCATGCGCAAGACACCGTGTGCATCCACCCAATGCGGGACCCAGTAGCGCTCACTGTGGCCGTCAATCGCGACGTCATTCAGCAAGTGATCGAACACGATATGCCGACCGGCGGTGGTGCGAATGTCGAAGCGATCGAACAGCTCGCTCCGCACCTTGTTCCAGGAGCGACCGACCTGACTGGCAAGCCAACGCCGCGCCGGCCCCAGCTTGTCGTCGAAGCTGCGCCCCACGGTTTGACGCGCGGGATACACGACAGCGTCGTGGTTCGTTGCGCGCACGAGACGATGGGAATAGCACCGCACCTGCCCGCGATGCTCGTGATTCGAGAGGCGGCGGCGGCGCGTATTGCGCCGCCCACCTTCGATCACCGTTCTAGCTAGGTTCTTGGTCGACATCACCTGTTCTCCTGCGGCTCGCCTAGCTCTGCCAACGAAAGGTCGTGGCGAAAGGAGAGCTCCGGCATGCGCTTCAAGGGCAGCGCTTCACACAAACGCCTACGGAAAAACCCGGAGGCACGATCGAGCACGGCTTCGAGCTCGGCAACGCTGGCGCTGCCGCTTTGATACGCCGTATTCGCGACTGCAAACCAGACGCGCGCTCGTGAGCCGTCACGTGACAGTTCGACGAAGTTGACGCGCGTCCCTTCCAGCCGCGGATCGGTCATTTCACAATCAATGATGGAATTTAGTTCTTCGCGAAACAGTTGCTCGAGGCGCGGACCGCGAACGCCCGCACTCCGATGCTCGCTGTCGCGCGCTCGGTGCTTGCCCATGTTTTGGATCTCGGTTGAGCGGCACAGCGCGCCGCTGGGAGCGCACACACTCAGGCTCCGAAAAAGCCGAGATGAGTGCGCGGCTACCGCTCGCGGGGGCACACGAGCAGCAGTAAATACGCTTAGTTTTACGGATCGCGCGCTTACGAAGCAGCGACCACGGAGATGATCACACGGTATGCGTTGGTATTCATCAGCATCAGCATCATCTCCTTTCGCGGGCGTAGCAACGCCGCCCACGCGCAGTGTTTGACAGATCCGCGCTGCACTGTCAAGGAACCGCGCATAAAAACGACGCGCGCTGCAGCTGTCGTTAGCTGGAAGTTGCAAGAGCGGAGCGCCACGCTGGATGCTCGCCGATCAACGCGAGCGCGCGCGCGGTGAGTGTCTTGCCCGGCTCGGCGCGCGGCCACGTGGAAGCGCCAGAAGGATGGGGCAAAGCAATCACATCCATGGTGTGCCTGCCGCGTAGCACCCGGCGCTGAACGCCGACTTGCTCGAGCAACGGCGCCGCCGGCAAGAATTGCTCGATTGCCACGCGGCCGACTGGGATCACGAGCGCTGGTTTCAGCAGCGCGATCTCGCGTTCGAGCCAAGGCCTGCAGTTGAGCGTTTCTTGCGGGCTCGGTACGCGATCCCCACCCTTAGGGTTCTTGCCCGGAAAACACCGGCACACCGCGGCGATGTACACGTGAGCGCGAAACTGCGCCTCGTCCATACCCAGCGGCAGAAACCATTTGAACAGCTGCTTCCCCGCTGTCCAAGCGAACGGACGACCCAACGCCGGCTCCTTGTCTCCCGGCGCCTGACCCACGAGCAACACCTTCGAAAGCAACGCTGCGCCCACGATCGGCGGCCGGTGCATCCCGTCGCAACGCTGGCACGCGCGCAGGGCTTGCTGGTGCTCCTGGATCAAGCGCAGCGCTCGGCTCGACATCGCGGGCTCAAGCGTATCGCTCCAACTCGGGCGGGCACGGGAAAACGTCGCCCTCCATCCCACGTCCGACGGGAGGCTGACGGGGCGGTCTCGAACGCCGGTAAGAGCTGGGCGTACAGCTTCCAGGCCATCACTCACGACCAATCGACCGAGCTGGCGTGAGGGTTGCAGAAGCCCGGCTATGAATCGCCCAAATCAACGGGAAATAGCGCAAGGAGTGCAATCATGACCGCTTCGAACACGGGCCGCAGTGCGGCAAACTGGCTCGCTCGTGGCGCGTTTGTCGGCGCAGCCCTCATCACGGGATGCGCCAGTACGGAAACTGCGGTGAAGCCGGGGACCCTGGAGGCTTCGTCTCCGGATGCGAAGGCGGACATCAGCGCTCGTAATGAGGGGGACACCACGATTCGAATTTCGGAGGACTTTCGGCGCGAGTGTCAGCTCCCGAACGCGCCCCAAGAAGCGCCGCATTTCGAATACGCCGACGCAGCTTTACACGCCCGCGGCGCGAATATTCTCGATGATGTAGCCAAGTGTCTGAGCAATGGGCCGCTCAAGGGCCGCACCATGACCATCATCGGTCGCACCGACCCGCGCGGGTCGACCGAGTACAATAAGCAGCTATCGGCGAGCCGGGCGGATGCCGCGCGCAATTATCTCGTTCAGCGCGGCGTGGCCCAAAACAGTATTCGCATCATTGCCCGGGGCGAACAGGGCGCCATGGGTAAGAATGAAGAAACCTGGGCAATGGATCGCCGCGTCGACTTCGAGCTAGGCGACGCCAATGTTGCGGGTAGCCCCGCCGCGAACAACGTCAACGCTTCGCCGAGCCCGATCCTAGAAGGGACGCGTATGGATGGCATGTCGCCCGGAACTGCGTCCAAGGTGAATGCCGCGAGCTACTCAGATACCGCCGAAGGCGGCAAGGAAACGGGCTCAAGCCCCGGAAAGTCCGGCGGCACATCCGCCTCTGGCAGCGCATCGGGAAGCGTGCACGCTGGCACTGGTAAGTAACCAGCGCCGCACACGGCCGAGCGAGCATATTCAACCGGCAACGCCAGACCTAAACTGCCGGTCTGGCGGCGCCGAGCGCTGGTTTGGCACCGCCAAGCGCTGGCTGGCGGCGCGGGGATTTCTGCGTTCCCCGCGCTCGTTTGCCGGCGATCACGGCATGCGTTGCGTCAACGCGCCGAGGTAGTCCTTCTTGCCGACAGGGACGCCGTTGTGCCGCAAAATCGCGTAGGTATGCGAGGCGTGAAAGTAGAAGTTCGGCTGCACGTGCTCGATGAAGTAATCCTTCCCCGTCATCACCCTGCCCTCCCAGCGCGGTTGAGTAACCGAGCGGGTGGCAGCGCCCTCGAAGTCCTTCGCGGAAAACCCGTCCAAGTAGGCGATCACGGACTTGATGCGCACGCGTAGGTCGTCCAAAGTTTGCTCGGTATCCGGGTGGGACGGCGCGTCCTTACCCGTCAGGCGCGAAGCGCCGAGCTTGGCCGTATCACACGCGATCTGAATTTGGCGGGCGAACGCCAGCTGATCCGGGGCCAAACGGAAGGCCACGTACGAGCTAGCGTCGAAGCCTTTCTCTTTCGCGTAGGCTTCGGCCTTGTCCAGCCAGGAGTTGACTTGGCCGAGCATCTTCTTCATCTGCAGAAATAGGTCGTAGTACATAGCGATACGTCACCCTTGGTTGTGCGGTCCAGTTACTCGATGGCGCGCAGAAGCCGCCACGAACGCGCCCGCGCCCGAAGCGCGCCGGTTCGTCAAATCATGGTCGGCGTATATCAAGCCCGGTATTGCCAGTGTCAATGCCGGGCGCTGCGGTGAGGCGACAGCGCGGCTATGCCGGCATGGAAGCGCGTCAGCCGCGGCCGCGACGAGCACCTCGGGGCGGCCGCCCAACTTCCGATCCAGGGCCAGGCGCTTGCCTCCGGACCTCCCCAAGCAGGCACGAGCCCTGCCCTGGGGACTCGAAATCCAGCACGCGACGCTCAGCAGCTTCCCGTTGGGCGCGCCGCGATCGCGGCCGGGCCGAGGCGCGTACCTCGTTGATTTCTATATGCTAACTCGACAATCCGAAAAACCAGGCTAGGGTGCCGCCCCAAAGCGGCCCGCCAGCCAGCGTTTGGCGCGTGCGATAGCCGCTTCCCTTCCGCGGCCGCTTTCGCTACGTGCCGCACCCTAACTCCAAGTACGAGGCCAAAAAGTGGCAACCCGCATCCCGCTCGATCGCATCCGCAACATCGGTATCTCGGCGCACATCGACTCAGGCAAGACGACCCTGACCGAGCGCATCTTGTTCTACACGGGTCGCATCCACGCGATCCATGAAGTGCGCGGCAAAGACGGCGTCGGCGCCAAGATGGACTCGATGGATCTCGAGCGCGAGAAGGGCATCACGATCCAATCCGCCGCGACGTACTGCGTTTGGCCCGGTTCGCAGAACCAGTTCGAAGAGATCAACATCAACATCATCGACACCCCCGGCCACGTCGATTTCACGATTGAAGTCGAACGCGCGCTGCGCGTGCTGGACGGCGCGATCCTGGTGCTCGACTCCGGCAAGGGCGTGCAGTCGCAGTCGATTACCGTCGACCGCCAGATGAAGCGCTATCACGTGCCGCGCATCGCGTTCGTGAACAAGATGGACAACCCGGGCGCCAACTACGAGCGCGTCTCGGCCATGCTCAAAGAAAAGCTCGGCCACCACTCGGTGAATCTGCAGGTGCCGATCGGCTCCGAAGACAAGTTCGAAGGCATCATCGATCCGATCATCGGCAAGGCCTTCTACTTCGACGGCGAAGACGGCGAGAAGATCCGCGAAGTCGACGTGCCCGCGGAGTACGCGGAGAAGACCAAGGCGGCTCGCGAGGAGATCATCCAGCGCGTCGCTGACGTCGACGACATCCTGGCCGAGAAGTTCATCAACGAGGAACCCGTTTCCGTCGAAGAGCTGCGCGCCGCCATTCGCCGCGCGACGCTCGCGCTCAAGATGACCCCCGTCATGTGTGGCTCTGCGATCAAGAACAAGGGCGTTCAGCTCTTGCTCGACGGCGTGGTCCATTACCTGCCGAACCCGAAGGAAGTCATCAACGAGGCGCACGATCAGGACAAGAACGAGGAGAAGGTGGTCGTCGACTCGGACCCGACCAAGCCCTTCGTTGGTCTCGCGTTCAAGCTGCAGCAGGACAAGTACGGCCAGCTCACCTACTTCCGCATCTACCAGGGTTCGATCACTGCCGGCGAGACCATCTACAACATCTCGAACGAGAGCCGCAAAGTGCGCGTGCCGCGCATGTTTCGTATGCACTCGGAAGATCGCGAAGAGATCAAGACGGCGGAAGCCGGCGACATCGTCGCGTTCTACGGCGTCGAGGCGAGCTCCGGTGAAACGTTCAC
Organism: Pseudomonadota bacterium; assembly: GCA_040005755.1. Classification (GTDB taxonomy): domain Bacteria; phylum Myxococcota_A; class Polyangia; order Polyangiales; family Polyangiaceae; genus PMG-095. The sequence continues at coordinate 2,296 of JBDTYJ010000191.1, read as the reverse complement.
GGACGGCAAGGTCAACTGGACGCTCACCTCCATGCACGTGCCCGCGGCAGTGATCTCGCTCTCGGTCGCGCCGAAGGACCGCGCAGCGGAGACCAACTTCTCCAAGGCGCTCAATCGCTTCACCAAGGAAGACCCGACCTTCCGCGTGCATCAGGACGAAGAGTCGCAGCAGACCATCATCAGCGGCATGGGCGAGCTGCATCTCGACATCTACATGGAGCGCATGAAGCGCGAGTACGGCTGCGAGGTCATCTCCGGCAAGCCGCAGGTGGCTTACCGCGAGACGATCACGCAGCGCAGCGAGATCGCCTACACGCACAAGAAGCAGACCGGTGGCTCTGGTCAGTTCGCGCGCGTGTGCGGTTACATGGAGCCGCTGCCGGCCGACGCGGTCGAAAACTACGAGTTCGTGGACGAGACCACCGGTGGCTCGATCCCGAAGGAATACATCCAGGCCTGTGACAAGGGCTTCAAGGACGGCGTCAAGCGCGGCAACCTGATCGGCTTCCCCGTCGTGGCGGTGCGCTGCGTGGTCAACGACGGTCAGTCGCACGCGGTCGACTCGTCCGATCAGGCGTTCCGCACGGCTTCTTTGATGGGCTTCCGCGAAGCATACTCGGGCGCCAAGCCCACGATTCTGGAGCCGGTCATGAAGGTGGAAATCTCCGCCCCGATCGAGTTCCAGGGCTCGGTCGTCGGTCAGGTGAACCAACGCCGTGGTCTGATCCTCGAAACGGTCAGCGACGAGAACGTGACCGTGACGTGCGAGGTTCCGTTGAACGCCATGTTCGGCTACTCGACGGATCTTCGTTCTGCCACGCAGGGCAAGGGCAACTTCACCATGGAGTTCGCTCGCTACGCGCCGGTGCCGAAGCAGGAACAAGACGAGATGATCAAGGCGTACCGCGAGAAGCTTGCGAAAGAGCAAGCCGCGCGCAAGTGAGCTAACGCCTCGCGAGAGGCGTTGATGAAGCCCCGCGGAGCCTCAGGGCTCGCGGGGCTTTTTCGCGTTCAGCGTCCGGGTAGCGGAGCTTCTAGTTGAGGCCGCGACTTTCGCCGGGCGGGCAAAGCCAAGGCTGTCTAGTGGCAAATCGCCTGACTAAAAAAATGACCGTGGTCCGCGCGCCCGCTGCGGCAAACCTAGCAAATGGCCGATTGTGCTGGCCGCCGCCCGCATGCCGCCAACTTTCGCCAGGGCTAACTCGCTGATATTCTAGGGCGTAAGTCCCTTAGCTGTGGGACGTCACCATGAACGAGTCTGCAAGCAGTAGCGCAGAAAGCGATGCTCGCTTCTTGCCCCCCATCCGTGAGGGGCAAACGGTAGCAGGTAAGTACCTGGTCGGGGCCCTACTGGGCGTGGGCGGCATGGGCGCGGTGCATGCGGCGCGCGACACCACGCTCGACCGACGTGTCGCGCTGAAGGTGCTTCTGCCGCGGCTGGTGGCATCCAAGGTTGCGGCTGAGCGCTTTCTGCGCGAGGCGCGCGCGGCGACGCGCATCACCAGCGAGCACGTGGTCAAGCTGCTGGAGAGCGACACCCTCGCGGATGGCACCCCCCTCCTGGTGATGGAATACCTCGAGGGGAAAGATCTGCGCGCGCTGCTGCGCGAAAGTGGCCCTCTCTCCCCGGAGCGCGCGGTCGACTATTTGCTCCAGGCGCTGCAAGCAATTGCCGAGGGGCATACGCAGGGCATCGTTCACCGCGACGTGAAGCCGAGCAATTTGTTCCTCAGTGAACGCGCCGACGGCACGCCACTGATCAAGGTCCTGGACTTCGGCATTGCGAAGACGCTGGAGAACGGGCGCAGCGACGACGAGTCACTCACGAGCTCGGAAGATCTGCAGCTCGGCTCCCCGACGTACATGCCGCCCGAGCAATTTCACAACCCGCGAGACGTCGACGCTAGGGCGGACATCTGGGCGTTGGGCATTACTTTGTATGAGCTGATCAGCGGCAATCCGCCGTTCAGGGGGAAAAGCTACGCGGAGCTGGTATCGCGAGTGCTGAACGCGCCGCCCGATCTGCAGGCCGGCGCGCGCCTTCCACCGGGTCTAGAACGGGTCATCGCGCGTTGTTTGGAGAAGGAACGGGGCCGCCGTTACCCGAACGCGGCAGAGCTTGCGCTGGCCCTGGCGCGCTTCGGAAGCGATGACGCTCGGCTGTCGTTGACGCGAGTGACTGGCCTGTCCCGCGCACGCGGGGCAACGCCAACCTGCACCGTTTTTGACTCGGCGACCGGCGAGGCCACGATGTCCCTTGCCTCGGATCCCGCCCTCACACCGCTGCAATCAACGG
>JBDTYJ010000190.1:0-11135 GCA_040005755.1 Pseudomonadota bacterium | reverse complement strand
CGGCCGATGAAGGGGTCCTTGGGGCGCATTCAGCAGCAGAGATACCAAAAGTTACCTCCGGCTACGAGCACCGCGAGCCCGGCGGGCCGAGCCGGCGCAGGTAGTTTGCGGCGATCCGCACTTTCCGCCACGGAAACTTGCAACACGGGGCCCACGGGCCGCATGAATCCATCGCCATGACCAATCGCGCCGAATTCTTGGAAAGCACGTTGCTGCGCGGGGCTGGGTTTCGACATGCTTTCTTCACCCGTGGCGGCGGGGTCTCAGAGGGCGCCTACGCGACCCTCAGCTTCTCGATCGCGGCCGGCGACGATCCGAACAACGTGCGTCAGAATCTGGAGCGCGCAGGCGCCGCGCTCGGCGTCCCGGGCACCCGCATTCATTTCTTGTCTCAGGTGCATGGGCGCGTTGTGCACACGCTGAACGGCGCGGAAGATCAGAACGCGCTAATTTCGCTCGAAGGCGATGCGCTGGTCAGCCAGGCACCTGGCCTGGCGTGCGCAGTGCGCAGCGCGGATTGCGTGCCAGTTCTCATCGCGGACCGTCGCAGCGGGGCCGTCGGCGCAGCCCATGCCGGTTGGCGTGGCGCGGCGCAGGGCGTCGTCAGTGCAACTGTAACCGCGTTGCGCGCTCTGGCGCCCCATGCAGACTTAATCGCCGCCATCGGCCCGCACATTTCGGCGGCCGCGTTCGAAGTCTCGGACGACGTAGCTGAGGCGCTTCTGAAGGCGTCACGCGATCCGGAGATCGTGGATCGCAGCCGGGTAAAGCCGCATGTGGATTTACGCCGCATGTTGCGGGCCGAATTGCGTTCATTGAGCCTCAGCGACGCAGCAATTGATGACGTGGAGGGCTGCACGGTGCTCGAACCCGAGCGTTACTTCTCGTTTCGGCGCGATGGCAAGGCGAGCGGTCGGCATTTGTCCGCGATTGTGCCCCGACTGTAACCGAGCTCGCTTGCGGAGGTATGAGATCCGATCGATCCTCCAATCTCAAAACGAGGTTCACGCGCGTTCGAGAAACTGCGCCCTCTTTACGCCCATGCCGTTTACCGTTTCATGCACTGCTTGTGATTCTCGCTTTTTGCTCGGCGATGATCTTTTCCGCCGCAAGGTGTCTGGCAACATCGTCACGGTTCGTTGCCGTCGCTGTGACGCGGAAATCGCGCTCGATGCGCGCGATATCGATACGCTGCCGAGTCAAGAGTCGCCGCAACGCCGCGTGCCGCACCCGCCTCGCCCGAAGGCCAAGACCGAACCGCTCCTTGCTGCAGAGCCGCCCGCAGCGCAACCGCAACCGCTCAGCGAAGAAGAAGCGAACGCGACGTGGGACTCGGACATGACGGTCTCGATTGCGGGCAAAGCCCCGATCCAGGAAGCGGAGTTCGTGGATTTCGAGGAAATCCCCGCGAGCTCCTCGGATGCTCCTTCGCTCAACGCACTGACTCACCACGCGGACGCGGCACCGCCGCCACGCCGCCACAAGCCGGCGGATGATTTTCTGGTCAACCTGAGCGCGGGCACGGGTGGCATCCTGGGTGCATCCAGCATCGACGCAGCTTCGTGGGCCGAACCGGTACCGGCGCCCTTCGAAGAGGTCGGGGTCGAGCCAGAGCTTGGCACGGAGCGCACCGGGAGCGCGCCGCTGGGTAAAGGCACGGTGCCTTTGTTCGACATGAGCGCGGTGCTGCCCGCCGCGAATCAAACCGACAAGCCAGGCAGCTCCGGCAACGCGCCGATGCCGGTGGAGATCGACTTCGGGCCCGCGCAGAAGAGCGCGCCGGAAGCGGCCAGCCAACCGCGCGAACGCAAGTTCGTCATTGCGCCGCAGGATGCGCCCGAAACGCAGAAAAAACGCGGCGGCGCGCTGCTCTGGGTCGCGGCGGCGGCCATGGCTACAGGCCTCGCTGCTGTGGTGGGTTTGCGCGGGCACCGCGTGCCGGAGCCAGCGGTTTCTGAGCCACTGCCCGTCACTGCCGATGCAGAGCCGGTCGCTAACTCTGCCACTCCGATCGAGAGCGTAACGCCGACGACTGAAGCGTCGAGCGCCGCCGTCGTGGCGAGCGCCGCCGTCGTGGCGAGCGCCGCCGTCGTGGCGAGCGCCGCCGTCGTGGCGAGCGCCGCCGCCGCGCCGTCGCTGCCCGCAAGCGCGCCAACCGGCACCGTCAAAACCGCGCTGCTCGCCAACACTGAACCCGCGTCGCTCAAGGGCGAACCCGCCCTCGCACCAACGAGCAATCCCGCGGAACCAGTAGAACCGAGTGCTCCCAAAGCGCCAGTGCAGATCCACAACGCGCCGCCACCTGCCGCACCGGGTACGGAGTTCGATCGAGCCGCAGCCCTGGCCGCGCTCAATGGCGCAGCGGTTCAAGCGTCATCGTGCCGCAAAGAGGGCGACCCATCCGGCAGCGCCGTGCTCACCATCATGTTCGCGCCGTCGGGGCGTGTCACGAGTGCAGCCGTTCAAGGTCCGCCGTTTGCCGGCACGGCCACGGGCGGCTGCATCGCAAACACCATGCGCCACGCGTCAATCCCGGCGTTCGACGGTGACCGCGTCACCGTCACGAAGACCGTAGTCATCGAGTAGGCGAACGCGGAGCACGCGGTTCAGGGCGCGATCGGCCCGCTGGTTTGACCGGCGGCGCGCGTCAGGTCAGTGGGGCTGAGGTCGCGCGCGGCGACGCGCGAGGCTTGCGTGAGGATGTCGGGATTGGGCGAGATATCCGATTCGTAGCCGCTCACTGAGCCGTGGCAGCCGGCGCACAAGCCGTTGAAGAGCGGCCCGCGAAAACCCTGACGTACGACCTCACCGGGATAAAACTGCATCTCTTCACGCTGGAAGTGATACGTGGCGCTCTTGTCTGCGGCAAGCTTCACTCGCGCCTGCAGCACCAGCGGGATGCCACCACGAATGAGCACGCTCGCCGAGCCATCACCGTAAACCGTGGGGGAGCCGAGCAGGCCGCGCCTTACGTACACCTTGCCGTAGTCATCCGAGTACACGGACCCTGAGCTCGCCGAGCCGAAGCTCGTTACGCCCTTTTCTGGCGGAAAATCTTCCCAGAGGGAAAGGCCCAGATCCGCGGTCGGTAGGCTGCGCCCGGTGCGCGTGTTCTGAAACAGCAAGCTCGAGAACAAAGGCGCGTCGAGGAACGTGATTTGCGCTTGGCCTTTGTGGCCGTCGTCGTCGAAGACTTCTGTAGCGCCGTTCGGTTCGTCTAGGCGCGAACGGAACAGCCGCAGGTTGTAACGCGGTGCCACCGCAACCGGCCACAGCTCATCCTGTGGCCCGGTGATTAGGGGGGTTCGCGCGCCGGTATTGCTGTCGACCTCGACGATATCGAAATTACCGTCGAAGTTGTCGAGGGCAACGACGTTGCCCGCGTAGCTCGCAAGCAGGTTCTGCGTCGGCAAGAGTGATGGACTGCGGTACGCGCCTTGCGTCCCCGCGAGCTTGCCGGTGGCAGCGGGGTCGAGCAGACGCACCGAATGCTGAAAAAAAAGCGGGTTTGGCCAGGTGATGGCTGCTGGATTCTGAACATAGTCCGCGGGCGCGGCGCTCAATTGATCAATGCCGATGCTGCGATTGATCACCGCTAGCGTGCCCGCGCCGTGGACCGCGCCGTGGTCACTCAAGATCGCCGCGAAATTCTTGTCAGTGAGCTCCACCAAGTCCGTCAGTTGATCGAAACCGATGGTGTCGCGCTGCCCGAACAGCGGATGGTAGTCACCGCCGTCCAAATTCATGCGCCGACCGGCGAGTTGATAGAAGCCCGGCGCGCGCTTTTCGGCGACCAAAATCAAACGGCCATCTCGCATGAAGGCCGGGGACAGCTCTTGATTGAGCAAGAACGTGAGCTGACGAATCTTACCGGCTTCCAGCACGTACAGGTTGGAGTTGAGGCGCGACGGGTCCGCGGGGGTGCGCTGCGGCCCCTGATACGCGAAAGCTGCCGCATTTTTGACGTTGCCGCGCGTTGAGGCAAACACGATGCGATCATCCGGCGCGAACGCCGGGTCGAAATTGTGCACGAGCTCGCCGTTGTCCGTGAAGCGGCCCTGATCCGTAGTTGGCGCAGCGTCAATCGTCGGCTCAACCGCACACTTGCCGTCCGACACGACGTACACGTGGAACGGATCCGTTGCAGACGTGCGCGCCGAAAACGCGATCTTCGTGGCATCCCAGGAGACCGCGGGGCGGCGCGCGTCCGTGCTGGCTGGCGGCAGTTTGCACAGCGCAGAAAGGCTGGTTTCCGTCCCCACCGTGACGTGGTTCATGGCGTCCAAAGAAGCCGCGACCTCAAGCACTTCCGCGCCGGGGGCGTACGTTTCGAAACTTTGCGGGATGTCCGGCTGCGGCGCCGGCGGGCGACGCACGAACACGATGCCGCTCAGCGTAGCCGGCGGCACAGAAGGCGCGGCTGGAAAACGCGCGGCGCGCTCCTTCTCAAACCACGCTTCGATCACGCAGTACGGCGCTTGCTTGTCGATGTCCGCGGTCAGTTCCAGGGCTGCGGCCAGCTCATCCGCGGTGCAGGCGTGCTTCTCGGTGAACAAGGGGCCACCGCGATGCAGGAGGCCGCCGTATTCAGGCACGGGCGGCAGATTCTTGCGCACCAAACGGCTCGCGTTTACGTCCGGGGATTCGAGCGCCATCTGCTCGAGCGTGAAGGCGTAATTCTTGCGCGTTGCGGGCAGCCCGAAGTACCCGCCGCTGCCGCCGCGTAGCCGGTAGTCGTGGAACATTGAGCCAGAGTGGCAGTTGACCATCATGCAACCGCGCTTGACGAGCATTGGCTGCACGCGATTGGCAAAAAGCAGCAGGCCGTCGTCCGCTCCCGAAACGACCGTATCCGTGGGCCCCGCCTTTTCAGTGGCCCATTTGAAGAGCGATTGGTAATCCGGATCGTTGGTCGACCTAAAAACCGTGCCGCCTTCGTGATACACGCCGCCGACTGCAGGCGACAAAGCGCGGCGCACGATCTCGCTCGCGCCCGGGTCCACAGACACGTAATCCCCAACGGCAAAGTAATTCCAGCGTGCAGCTTGTGCTGTACCGCCGCAGGTCAGGTACAGGGAATTTGCCGGGGAGCCATGGCAGTTGCCCGCCGCGCAGCGTTGGCCGAGCACGGGGTTGATCGATTCCGCGAAGGTTTGGAAATCCTTAGCAGGGGGCACGGCGTTCGGGTCGAAAGCTGGATCCGAACCTACGTTGTCGGAGCACGGCGTTTGCGCAAACGTGGGGTCGGCAGCGGGCGCATTGTTGACCGCGAAGCCGTTGGCAATCCACGTATCCAGCAAGGTAAAGGTCGGGCTGGTCAAATCCAGCAGCTGGCCACCAGCGTGCGAAATGTCCGTCGTCACCAGCATTGGCTCAGAGCTTTGCCAGGTGGTGATTGAAACCGGAAACGGCTTGGCCACTTTCAAGAGCAGCGCGGGCAGGCCGTATGGGCCATAGCGCAGGAACAAATCCTTACGCTTGGTCAGCGTGTCGTAACTGGTGACGTTCAGATTGCCGAACGCGTTGCCGTGGTCATCCGCCGCGACGTGACACCCGGATTTCGTCGGGCTCTGCGCGCAAGATTGTACGAGGCCAATGCCGATCTTGCGATCGTAATAGTTGCTCCGCTGTGACTCTTGGCGCTTGCAGGCTGCGCCGGATAGCGCCAGCCCGAGCGCCAGCCCGGCAACGCCGCTTGCTCGGACGATCCTGCACAGCTTATCGCGCGCACCCATCAGACCCAAAACCCTACCCGAACTCGGCTCAGAGTCGAAACAGCGCCCCGGCCGCCGCGTCACGCACGGCGGAGTTCTCATCGTTTTGCGCGGCGAGCACAGCGTTACGCGCGGAGGAATCGGCGATCTGTCCGAGCGCCCACACGGCTGCAGCGCGCACGCCCGCGTCGGGCTCTTTGTCGGTGGAGGTGAGCGCAATCAAGCCCATGACGGAATCCGCGCTGCGCAAGGTGCCCAGAGTTTGGGCAACGAGGCGACGCACCAACGGTGATGGATCGCTGATCAAGGCAACCACTTGGTCGACGTCGCTGAACACGTTGATGTGCGTGACGCCGTTCAAAGCAGCCAGCCGCACCTCTTCATTGTCGTCCGAAAGCGCGCTAGCGAGCTCGTTGTTCGGCCCCTGATGATTGAGCCGGATCAGCGCGTTCGCCGCGGCCAGCCGAACTACGGGCGACGGATCTTTGATCAGGGCGGTGGCCACGGGCGGGATGCCGGCACCTTCCAAAAATTCACCGAGCGCGCTCGCGGCATACGCCCGAGACAGCTCACTCTTCGACCGGTCGCTCACCGTGTTGAGAGTTTGCTCGTACGCTTCACCCGGGCCGAACACGCCGAAGATACGCCGGCGTAGCCACCACGCGCTGATCTCGCGCGTTTTTGGGTTGGTGGCGTAGAGCATCTTGGAAACGTAGGGAATGCAGCCCAGGCATTCGACGCGCTCGCCATGCTCGAGCATGGTCCAGATCGCCGTGGGCGCCGCGCTGTCAGGCGCCTGAACCAACGTGAGAATTTGCTCCGGCGTGCTCACCGCTTCGAGTGAGTTGGTGCTCAAATTCCCATACACGCTGGAGCGACCCGCGTGAGTCAGCTCGCGCGTGTCAGCCGCGCTGGACACCGAAACCGCAGCTATCGCACACAAGGTGATCGAGGCACTCAGAAACCGACGGTAATTGCAGGTCATGGCTTTTCCTTGGCTCTCTCTCAATCACTCACGGGTACTTCGTGCCGCCGGCCGCGACCGGATCAGCACCAAGGAACGGCTTGAAGTCGGAATTTTGTCGAGCGTAGAACTGCCCGCCCATGTCGATGGCACGAATCAGCATTACTTCTTCCTCGCGCGTAAGACCTGCGTCTTTGGCGTGGTCCGTGCGCGTGCTTCCGTGCACGTTCGGATCGCTGAACGGCTTACCCAGCGGCCAAGCGTACGTTTTTGGGTCGAGCGAAGACGTGATGTTCAGCTTCTCGATCAGGATGCTGTTTCTGGCGTCGCTCGGGATAGCCCACTTTGGCGGCACTGTGCCCATACTTATCTTCGAGCCCTTGGCCATGTCCATGTCCATGGCTGCGGGGTAGAACAAGGACACGTAAGACGAAGGCCAGGTTGCCATGCGCTTGTCGTAGTAAACCGTGACCGGAGTGTCGGTGAGGTCCATGCGCGCTACCGTGTAAGCGGTCATCTTGCCCGTCACAGTGTTGCTCATCGACAACGTGTAGAACTCTTGCGGCTGGTCACCGTTCTTCGTACCGTTGTGGCAGGACACGCACCTGGCGTTGAGCAGGCTCTGGATCTCGTTTGCTTTCCCCGCGTCCGTGGTCGCGTAAGCCCACGGGTACTCCGTGCGCTGCTCAACCGGCCTCATGAAGTTCTCCGCTTCACGACCGGCTGCAATGGGCAGCGGGCCAGTGCCTGCACTCGGCAGATTGGCGTTGTTGCGGTCCTCGTGACAGCCACCGCACACGCGGTTCTCGCCCGGCATGCCCTGCATCCAGGTGGTTTGGCTGCGGATCGACAGATCGAACTCGTCGATCGGCTGCACGTGAATGGGCACATAGGGCGGCACTTTGGCCAACCAAGAGCCGTCCGCCTCGACCTTCGCCTCACCCAACATGGCCGCGCCTTCCGCCATGGTCAGACCGAACATGGTGTGGTTCGGCGAGCCTTCGGTGGAGAAGCCCTCGATGATGCGCACGCGCTGCGTCTTCAACAGCGCTTGATCAGTGGGCGTGTCGTCGACGAATTCGGCGCCACGGACCTTGTCGTCGTGGCGTAGCGCAAGGGATGTTTCACGCACGTTGATTGATCCGAAGACGGCCGGCACCGAAGCGTCGGTAATGTCTTGGCGCGAGGTGATGATCGGCGGCTCCGCGCGGACTGTTATGGCATGCGCGTACAGCTCCCAGGTGTCCGGATGATTGATGACCAGGTTGTTGACGCGCGTGGCCTCGTCATACAGATAGAGCCCGTAATCCGGCGGGGTCAGGCTGAGCTCGTTCGATTCATTCACGGTGCCGTCCGCCCACGACACGAGCACGCGGCCATCTGGCAACGCCGTCGGTGAGCGGTAACGCCCGACCGGTGACGGCTCGTCGCCACGCGGCACGGACGGCGTCATCACGGTGTACGCTTCGTCTTCCGTCTTTTCTTCGTCGAAGTGATCGAGCAGCCCCGGCACGGTGGAGCGTGCATCCAAACGCACCAGCGCGCCGGCTTGGATGGTGTTCTCGCGGTTGGTCACGATCCCGTAAAACACGTTATTCGTCGTGCTTTCACTGACCTGGACCATCGAGTTCCCGGGCTTGCCGTGCTGACCGCTGAGCGCAACAATCTGCGTGCAATCGGGATTCATCGCGAACACCTTCACGTCATTCACGTTCTCGAGGTGCTCCCAACGCGAGAAGCCGACGCGGCCGTCGTGCATCGAAAACAACGTCACGATGTGCGATAGGTTCTGCGAGCACAGCTTGCGATCCGCATCGCCGCCGGTGAGCGTGATGGTCCCAAGTTGCGTCACCGCGCGCGCGTGGTTGTATTCATCCGCGCGCGTGCCCATTTCCGTGTACGACTGATTGGTCGTGAACACGATGCGATCGCCCGGCGAAAAGATGGCGTTTTGATCGTCGTACGGGCCGAAGGTCAGCTTGGTGACTGCGAATTTCCCATCCTTACCGCGATCCACTCCCGCCCAGTACACATGGTACGTATCGTGTGAGTCGGTCTTCATCGTGAACAGCACCTTCGTGCCGTCGAAGCTGACGTCGACGCTCGACACGTCCGCTGTCGGATAATCTTCGATAATGTTTGCGGTCTTATTGCTGCGCAGATCGAATACCTCCAAACGCCCGCCCGGTTCGAAACGCCCATAGTCCATCACCTGGCCCATACCGCCTGCGACATCGATGCTGACCGTACCGTCGGCGGCGACGGAGGTATGTTGGCGCACCGCGTACACGATGCGCGATACGTTCCCGGCACTGGCTCCCTGACCCGGGTCCGTGACCTTGCTCGAACAGCCGGGTAAGAACGTGAGCGCTGCGAGCAGCGACAACACGCCGGCGGTACGAAACGGGTAAAGGGAACGGGCCATTCGGGATAACTCCTCGGGTTTGCATGCGGCGCGCGCTGAGCGGCCTCCCCGCTATTCCAGCAGGAACCGGGCCAACAATAAAACCTCATCATTTCATGGATTTATCAGCTCAAGGCGTGGGCCTGGACCCCCGAGCAGCTCAAAACAGCGCGGCCCACAGCCCCCAACTGACTCCGCCACACACCTATCTCAGCGCCATCTTTGGGCAAAAGCTGCAGCGCATGGAAACGGAGCCGCGCGTCAGGTAGAGGAGCCAGCCATGCCTCTCACGTTCAACGAACAAGGTTTGATCCCCGCCATCGCCCAAGACCGCTTCGACGGCCAGGTTCGCATGGTCGCGTGGATGAATCAGGAGGCTCTGGAGCACACGTTGGCTAGCGGCCACGCGACCTTCTTCAGTCGCTCTCGCGGAAAGTTGTGGGTGAAGGGCGAAAGCAGCGGAAATGTGCTGCGCGTGCATTCCATCACCGCGGACTGTGACGCCGACACGTTGTTGCTCTTGGTCGAGCCGGCCGGCCCATCCTGCCATACTGGGCGCCCGAGCTGCTTCTTCCAGCGGGTTGGAGCAGGCGGCGCACTTACTGAAGAGCCCTTCGAGGCAACATCCTTCCTGCCCGAGCTTGAACGTACGATCCGTGAGCGGCAGGCGAGCAGCGCGGAAAAGAGTTACACGCGCAGCTTGCTGGACGGCGGTGTCACCAAGATCAACGCCAAAATCACGGAAGAAGCGGGCGAGCTCGCGCAAGCCTTGGCCGGTGAAAGTGACGACCGCGTGCTGAGCGAGGCCGGTGATCTGCTATTTCACCTATTGGTCGGCTTGCGCGCGCGAGGGCTTGATTTGGGGCAAGTAGTGCAGAAATTGGCGACTCGTTCGCATCAGAGCGGGCACGCCGAGAAGGCCAGCCGCAAGGGTTAGCCTGAGGTAGGGTGAGCGCACTTAACGGCGCGGCGCCGGGGGCCGTTGACCTCGATCGGGCGAGGCGAGTTTGACCCTCCGGGGAGCGCTCGTTATCGTTCGTTTTCTCGTTCACCGCGCACCCGCAAGCCTCCTAACGCCCTCCCAGCGAGCGATCCCTGATGCCGATCAAGATTCTGGTTTTCGAGAGTGATGCCGGGTTCGCCGAGCAACTGACCGAGGGGTTCACAGCGCTGGGTTGCGAAACCACGGTGGTCGACGACGCGAATTTGGGGCTTGCAGCTGCGTCGCGCCAAAAGCCGGATTTAATTCTGCTTTCGATCGAGCTGCCGCGGATGAACGGCTTCTCGGTATGCAACAAGCTCAAGCGCGACGCGGCACTCAAGGATGTTCCGCTCATCATCATGTCCTCGGAATCGACCGAGGAGACCTTCGAACAACACCGCCGCTTGCGTACGCGTGCGGAAGATTACATCCATAAGCCGATTGGTTTCGATGAGCTCTTGGGGCGGCTTCAGCCGTATGTCTCGATCCCTGAATCGGGGCCGTCGACCCACGACAGCACAGAGGGCTTGGGGGACGAACTCGTACTCGATGATGATATCGAGATCGAGGACGACGAGCTGGTCGAAGGCGAGCCCGAGGTCGAAGCATCGCTTCGCGAAAGCACCGTCGACCAAGACGTAAGCGACTTCGCCGACCAGGCTTTTGGCGCGCTTGAATCCCCACAAGCTGCGCCTCCCGAGGACGCAGTTGAGATCGCCGAGCCCGAGATCGCCGAGCCCGAGATCGCCGAGCCCGAGATTGCATCCGCGCGCTTCGAAGTTGAGGCCGCCGAGCCTGAAGTCGCGCACTCGGTGCCGGCCGAGCCCGGCGTCATCGCGCCGGAACCTTCCGAGCACGCGCTGCTCGCGAGCGAGCCTGAAATTACCGAGGTGGACGCGGGCGAGCTCGCTGACGAGCCGCTGTCGTTGTCGGATATCGAACCGCTCTCCGCGCCGCCGCCAGCGCTGCCGCTCAATACATCACGCCCGCCAGCACCTCCCGCGCGCGTCCCTTCAGCGCGCGTCTCCAATGTTCCGCGCGCGCCTGACCTGGGAGACACCAACAAATTCC
>JBDTYJ010000189.1:0-11150 GCA_040005755.1 Pseudomonadota bacterium | reverse complement strand
ATCCGGTGCGGTCGACTCCACACCGTCCGCCACGAACTGACAGCGCGGAGCGTGCTGGGCATCGTTGGAGACGCCGCTGGCAGTGGTGTCCTGGTAGGACTGCGTGAAGTCACCGACGCCGGGAGCAGCGACGATGATGCGATTTTGCAGGGAAAATGGCACGCCTTGAACATGCAGATAGAAGCGCCCCTTGTCCGCTGCATGGAAACCGGTCACGCCCAGAATATAGTGACCAGCGCGGGCAGGGTACGTGAACTGCGACTGCTGGAACCATTGCGGTTGCGCGTCGGAGTTGCATTCACTGTCGTCGCTGCAGCTCAAGAATTCGGCGGCGCTGACGGCGTTCGAGTTGTTCGCAACGCGCATGAGGAAAACCACGGTGTCCTTGTCCGCCGTTGGTGAGAACGTGTCCGCGTAGAGCAACGTCGGCGCGGTGACTTCGAGATTGAACAGTGCGTCTGGCGTGCCCGCGTCACTCTTGCAAGATCCACCGCTGATCGACTGCAGATCGACGACGTCCGAACCGAGGCCCGTGTCGCCCTCGAGCGTCAATTCCCGGCCCGGCTGGACCAAAATGGGGTGCATGTTGGCGGCGCTCGCCGAATCGTCGCCACGTTCCTTGCACAGTCGCGAGTTGGCGATGATTCCGCTGCTGTCAGCGATTTGGGGTTGCGCACCGCCGCCGTCGAGGCCCAGGTTGCCGAGGATGCCAACGGTTGTGGACAGGCGTGTTTCGTTCGTCAGGGCGTCACCGCAGTACATGACTCGCAGCAGGTCGATCGTGGAGGACTCGCCAAACTTGAAGGGGACGCTGAGCGTCACTGAGTTCGGGTCCAAGAACTTCTCTAGGAACTTGCGCGCGTCGACCATGTCGCTGTCGGACATCGGCGAATAGTAGGCGCGCCAACACTGGTTCAGATTCGACGGGAACTCGTCGATGATAAGATTCGAGATCTGATGGCCGGGAATGAAATTCCCTTGGCAATCCTTACAACTTGCCAAGCCCGGGTTGACGCACTGGCCGCTTATCGCGAGGCCTTCTCCGCTGTGAACCCAGGATGCCAGACTGAAGTCATCCACGTCGTAGATGCCGCCACCCGAATTGCCGCCGAGGGCGTCGAGGCGCGTCTGCATCGTGTAACGGTCGGTCCCAATCAAACCAATCGAGTTCGCCCCCGCGGGCGCCAGCTGGCTCTTGGTGACGGATATCTTCAACGGGATGCCATGTGGCGCCCCGATTGCACCGATCGTAGACGTATTGATTGGCATCGGCGTCTTGCTGCGCCGCATCGGCACCGGCTGAAACCGTGGTACGGCCGAGCGTGGATTTCCGTTGTCATCGACGAGCTGCAAGATCGAGATGTCCCCGGCGTTTGACGCCGTCCAAGCGACCTCGCGGACTTTGAACACGTCTTTGGTTCGGCTCACTCGTGGGGTCTGATTCGGGCCCGGATTGAAATAGTTGAACACAACCCGGAGATTTTGGAGCTTCCCGCTAGTCTGACAGCCGTTGTCGGCGAGCTGCGGCGTGAATTGGCGCTGACTTGCCGGTTGAACGATTTGTCCTTCCTCGCGTAGGCAGTGGCCGGCGGTCAAAATCAAGTCGTCCGCGATGAGCGTTCCGGAGCAAAATGCGGCGCGCGCTTGGCCTTGGAATTTCTGGTCGGCGCACCCTGGCGCCGCGGAAAAGTCGCCCAACAGCGGCGAATCGTTGAATTCGACCAAGTCCAGGTCGTTCGGGTCCGAGCAGAGCGCACAGTCGATGCTCTGCCGGTTCATCAATCCCACGGTGGCTTGTTGCGCGTAGCTGCGCATCCATGACCAACCTGGGATCAACGTCGTATCCTGTCCGGGCACCGGGTTCTCGTCCTCCCAGACTTCACGCCGCTTGTCCAAAGCGACCTCGGGATTGATCAGCTTGTCAGGACGCGTCTGTTCCGACGGCGGAACATAAATGACCGGGTCCGACTTGCTTGCAGTGGGCTCTTGCCAATCTCCACTGGAGCAGCCGATCACGGCGAGCAGCAGCGCGACAGTGGTGCTCGTTGTCCTGGCGAACGTACTCGGTTTCATCGTCGATTCATCCCCGGTTCACACTCAATTGCAGGTACTGGCAACTTCGTAAGAGCAGTGGCCGTTTACACACGTGAGCGTGGTCTGACACTTCTTCGAATTGCTGCACGGCTCCCCTTCGGCCGCGGCGTTCTCGCAAGTCTTCGCGTCACCACAGAAGGTGCCGCCGGCGCAACGCGCATTCGTCTCGCTGCTACACGAAGCGCCCAACTTCGCGACTTTCAGCGCCGTGCACGTCGAGTTCGAGCAAGTCAGCCCGTGCGAAACGTCACACTGGTCGAACGGATCGCACGCTTCACCCGCAGCGCCGTTTGGTTTGCAGCTGCCGCCGACACAGAAGGTGCCCGCCGAACAGAGCACGCTGCCACTGAGGTCGCACTTTGCACCCGGGGCGGTCGCCTGTCCGCAACGCCCCCCTGCGCACAGAAGCCCGAACTTGCAATCCGCCGATGCTTCGCAGGCAGCGCCTTCCTCGCCATAGCCGACGCATTTGCCGCATCCGCTCTTCTTGTCGCAGGTCAGCGAGCGGCAATCCGCGTCGCGCCCGCATTGGTCTTCGGCGGCGCCCCTGCCGGGCCCTTCGAGACACGACTTGGGCACCCCACCGCTGGCCAGGACGCCCTGACAGTTAGGCGCATTCAGCGCATCAGCGCAGGTGACTCGCTCGACGGGAGCGCCGCTCGCATCGAAATGAGCGCATGCGGCGGCCACGGCAGCGGTGCACGCCGCCTCGGTACCGTAGCCGGTGGACAGGGCAAAAGGAGCGCATTCGGCAAGCTTTCGGCACGCGAGTTGCGATAGCTCGGCACAAGTCCTGGGCGCGTTGCTGCCGGCGCTCGGCGCGCCCGTGGTGCTGGCCGGGGACGATGTGTCTCCCGCTTGCCCCCCCACGCTCGTAGCCAGTGGATCGTCATGTTCCTCGGCACTGGCGCCCGCGTTCGCTGGCGTGGCGGAGTGCGATTGCGCCTTGGACTTGCCGCAGCCTTGGCACAGCAGGGTTACCAAGCAGACAAACCAGAGAACTCGAAGACTCATCGACCCATTCCTTCAGTTGTAACGTTGCAAGCCCTCGGCGGCGACCTGCCGGAGCTTGTCATTCGGCTCGTTAGCGGCGACCCACATCAGCGTGTCGCGCGCCGATTCGGAATCGCGCTGCCACTCGACCAGCACGCGGACGGCATCGCGGCGAACGCTCGGGTCGAGGTCGCGCCGAGCGAGTTGCTCGACCGTACCCGAAAGCGCCACGCTTGGCAGCCGGTCGAGTGCAGCGTTCATGGCGGAGTCCCGCACGCTCGACTCCGGATCCCCGGCCACTTCAACCAGGAGCGCATCCGCCTCGCTGCTCGGCACGCGGCGCACCGCTTGAGCCGCCGCGCTGCGTAGCATGGAGTTTGGATCATGAATGTAATGCGCGGCGACGGCGACAGCGCGCGGATCTCCGGAATTGCCGAGCGCTCGCAACGTATCCGCTATCAGCAGCGAGTTCTGTTCGCCTTGCAGAGCGTTCAGCAGGGCTTCGCTCGCCGCGCTGGCAACGGACGGTTCCGACTGTGCGCTGCTGTGAGCCATCGCACCGGTCATCAAACGCGCGAAACCGCCGACTTGGTGGTCGGCGAAATGGCCCGTCATTGCCGACAGCGCCGCACCCGAGGGGTGCTCCGCGTTGCCGAGAGATCGCAGGATGTCGCGCGTGGCAGCCGGGTCGCGCTCGTTCTGGAGCAGGCTGGTGAGCGCGTTGGTTGCCTCGAGGGTGCCGGCCGCGCCGAGCGCGTTGATGAAAAAACTGCTCTCGGGACCGCCGGCGCGAATCGTGCTCACCACTTCCGAAACTGCACTGCGATTGCGTCGCAGGAGCGCGGCCGCGGCCACGAAAGAGCGGATACGTTGCGCCCGCCCGCTCTTAGTATCGGCATCGGCACGAGCCTGCGCGAGCTCCCTGCTCACATCGGCCAAGCGACGTCCGCCGATCCGGCTCAAGTCTGCCCAATAGTCGTGACTCGCGTTCACCGAGTCGTCGTCCATGTCGCGGGGGGGCCCGAGGCTCGGCTCAGAGTTGGCAGCTGAGACATCTGACGTGACGTTCCGAGCGTTGCTGAGGCTGAAGTGCGTGATAGCATCCAGTTCTGGCACGCCCAATAGCGCGGGCTCATGAATGCTGTCGTGCTCATCGAAGCCCAACGTGCTGATCATGCCGTTCGGCTCGAGGTGCAGGTCTGCGGAGCCGGACACTAGGGTGGGCTGCTGGACACGCAGACCGAGGCTCGCGGTCGCTATTGCCCAGTGCTCGGCGCGCATTTTTTGGCAATGAACCAACCCAGGCGCGGTTTCCGTATAGTGGATCAGGAATTCGCCGCTCGGCTCGCGCGCCGTTGCGTCCCAGACTGAAGCTCCGTTCGTCGGGTCACGTACGATCTGCGCGAATGCGACCATCGAACGAAGCAGCCGAGAGCTGAACGCTTCCACGTCCGTCGCGAAGCGAAAGCTGGTGGCTTCGCTTCGCGGCGTCATCGCGAACTCGAAGGACTCCGCGAGTTGCCGCTCGATCGGCTCGAGCGTGGGCGTTGCCTGGTTCGCGCTGCCGCTAACCTGAGTCAGCTTCGCATTGCGCAGCTGACCACGCAGCCTGAGAAGGTCGTTCCCGACGACCAAAACGCGCAGAGCGCCGCGAATCGTCGTTCTGGAAACGAGCGCATCGGCCGCGCTGGTGCGGAGGGACAGCTCGGCATCGTATTCCCAGACCGAACCCGGCTCACCACCCAAATGCGAGGCGAACAGCGCCGGTGGCGCCGGTGGCGCCAGTGGCGCCACGCGTACTCCATTTGGTTGAGCCGGCGCCGCACCGTGATAGAGCGCGGACCACGACAACGCGGCCAGGCCAGACGCGATCAGGACGAATGGAGCGAGCTTGCGTCCGTTCATCCGGGAGGCTGCTGGTAGCAGAGGCCATTTCGGCAGTCGTTCGTGCAACATTCGCCGCTCATGACACAGCTCACGCCGATGTCCTTGCACACACACACGTTGCTGATGCAGTTTGTGCCGCAGCAGTCGGCATCGGCCTGACATGCGCCACCGGCCAGGTTAGCGCACGGGCTCGGATTGCCGCACGAGCCCGGCGAAGTCGTCGGACCAAGTCCTGAAACGTCCCCGCCCGGACCAACCGGAGATGCATTAAAGGCGACTTCGATGTTACCCGGCTCCGGATAGGGAATGTCGCTCGAAACGGCGTCGTAGGTTCGTCCCCCGGTCATCGGCTGCGCGGGGTGCCCGATGAAATCGAACGTCTTCGTGAACCCCTTCCAAGCAGCGAGCTTCTTCCTGAAAGTCTTCTTGAAGAACAGCAGCCGAACGCGGGCGGCCAGGTCCAGCTTTCCGCTCAAGGTCTCGAGTTTGACGCTGGCGCCGTGCTGCCAGTTGATGGTCCATTGTCGGAAGGAGGTGTCGCCGAGCAATCCCGGGTGGCCGTTGACGACACCGAACAGCCCGCTCGACGAGAACGAACGCGGATCGGTGAATTGCCGGCGCGTCAGCGTAACGCCGGTCTGCATCGGGGCACTCACCCCAAGCAGCAGCAAGTCTCCCTCGATTCCGACGCTCACGCCGGGAAGTCCGATGCCCGCAAACACGTAGGCATGAGCCTCGGCGTTGGGAGAAAAAATTACGCTCGCGTTGGGTCCCGTTTGCTCTTGCGCCGAGGGCGGGTCCATTGCGTACGCGAGGCTGCCGGTGGCACCCAGCGCACCCGCGATCTCGACCTCGAGCGTCAAGACGATCGGACCAACCGGATAGGAGAACGACGCACCAACACCGTCGAAAGGCGTTTCGAGCGGAACGTTCACGTCCACTTGGCCGCGGAGCTGCGCGCGCGCTGCGCCGACGAGCTGCTGGTAACCTTGTGCGTAGTAAGTCTGCAAATCGCGCGCTGAATCTTCGTATTGTTGAATCCAGCGACGCGCAGAGATCACCGTGCAGCCCGGTTCAACGTCGCCAAAAACCTGCTTGGTTCGTGCACACAGCGCGAGGCTCGGCGTATCGTTGTTCTTGCGATACTCGTCCCAAGCGAGGCGCGCATCGTAGAGCGCCTTCTTCAACTCCAGCATCTTGGAGCCCAGCGTGTCGATCGCCGTTTGGCAGTCCGTCGATTCGGCCGTCGACGGCGGAGTGGCGTTCACCCCGTCCGACAGGCTCTCCTGCTCGATGTGTAGGATCTTGAAAGACTTGGTGTAGCTCGCCGAGCAGATCGACAGCTGGCCGCCGATCTGAGCGTTGATCGCCTCGATTTGATGACCCCAAACCTTCGCCCCGGTTCGGAACCCCGCCTTGAGACTCAGATTGAAGCCATCATCGCCGAAGAACGACTTGGCGTGAACATCCGCGTGATGCTCTATGTCGGGCTCGACGAAAATGCCCCATTTGTCGTTGCCGGCGCCGCCACTACGCGGATCCATCTGTTCGATGGTGTTCTGGCCAGACTCCGGATTTTGGCAAGCGGTCTGGTTCAGCGTCTCGGTGAACGGAGCGAAAAATGCTGGTACGCGTACCAGCGAACCGCCCATGGTGTCCGCGGGGGGGCTGGTTTCTTGGGCCAGCGAACCGGTCTTCTTGACCGCCGGATCCCCAGTGAACCCGACGACGGGCCCGGTCTCGCCACACTCGCGCAATTCTTCACACGGCCAAGTTGCGGGATTCTGTTGATTGAAGGCTCCCGCTGGCTCGGTGCTGAGCGAACCGCATTCGCCCGCAAGCCGGCGCCCGCAGCGGTCGTCAAAATCGGAGCACGCTACGTCTTTACAGAACACCGCGCAGACTTCACCGCTTACTTGGTCGCAGTCGGAGTCGACGGTGCATGCACGGTCGGTCTTGCTCGCCGGGTCGACGGGACAATAGCTCTGGCTGCTGGTCGCCGGGCAACTGGTCGGCGTGGGCAAGCTGGCAGGGTTCTGCGTGAGGCGCGAGAACGGGTAATTGACTACAACCTCTTGCCCGTTGCTGGCAATCTCACACCACTGCAATTGGCATTGCGCGGGCGCGCCGGCTGGCGGCGGCGTACTTTGCAGCTCGCCCGTGAGGGGCGTGTCGTTGTGCGAGACGTATTTGAGCCCGCCCAAGCCGACGCCGCCGGGCGACACGCAGGCCTCTTGTCCGCCTTGAGAGCCCATGCCGCCGCCGGGCGTGGACAAGTCTCCGAAGTTAGGGCCCTTCATCCGCCCGATCACGGACCAGGGAAGCCGCTGCTTGCCACCGTTGTGTCCCAGATCTTGGTTTATCAAGGTGCTGACCGAGGGGTCCCACGGCAGCCCGGAGGACGAACCGCCGCTCGGGCGCGCGCCCGGATTGTCGAAGCCGCCGACGAGCGGCCGCGAGCCGATGGCGAGCAGCGCACCGCTACTTCGGGCAACTAGCAGCAGACCATCTTCGCGCAGTGAAAGGGCCGCCACGGCCGAGCCCACATTTGCCGTCCAGAACGCCTGACCAGTGTCCGGCAACAACGCGGCGACACTGCCGTCCGCCGCGCCCCCGTAGATTAGCCCGTCCGCGCCGATCGCTAGATTCGAAGTTGTCGCGCTCCCGATCCGAGCTCGCCAGCGTAGAGCTCCCGTGCGGCGATTGATCCCCGCCACCTCGCCCGTCGCGAGCGGCACCAAGAGCGTGCCGTCCGGAGAGAAACTCGGAGCGGCGCTCGCGACGCCCACACCTTGGACCACGAAATTCGTACCGCCGGTCTCGGAAACACCCAGCACGTTACCCGTCTGGGTTGCCAAATAAATTTTTGTGGTGGCCGTGCCAGCGGGGGCTACCGGACCGACGACGATGCCACCCGCAACAGGGAGAGACCAGACTTTCGCGCCGGTCGCCGCGTTCAACTTGTACAGCTCGTTCGCCGCGGCGACGTACAGATCGTGATCGGCGAGCAGGAGCGAGCTGCCCACCGGTGTTCCCGAAAGACCGAAAGACCACGCGATCGAACCATTGGCGGTCACCGCCACGACCTTCTTATCGGCGGTCGTGACGAAGAGCGTGCCGTCGCTGCCG
Organism: Pseudomonadota bacterium; assembly: GCA_040005755.1. Lineage (GTDB taxonomy): Bacteria > Myxococcota_A > Polyangia > Polyangiales > Polyangiaceae > PMG-095. The sequence continues at coordinate 3,047 of JBDTYJ010000189.1, read as the reverse complement.
ACGCTCGGCGCGGAGACCTGACCGACCCCGACCAGAACCCTGCGCACAATCTGCCCATCTGCACTGACCTCGGTGATCGAGCCATCAGAACCGGACGCGATGATCGAGCCGGCGTGCGTGACGAGCGAGGTCTTCTTCAGCGGACTGCTCAACATGGTCCGCCACAGCAATTGTCCCGTGGGATTCAGCGCGTAGAGACTGCTATCCGCGGCGCCAATGTAGTGATTGCCGCGAGCATCGAGAACGGCCTGACCGAACAATTGGCCCGCTGTACCAAAGGTCCAAGCGACGTCGCTGGTGCGGGTACCGAGAGCGGGGCTCAAGCCGAGATGGGCGTTGCAGAAACTCTCCATCGGCCAGGCCGAAAGCGCGAGCCCCCCGGCAGGGCCGCAGTTGCCCGCAGTACTGACCAGTGGCTCGGGGCGCACGGTTGGCGTGCCATCACCGGGCACGCCGACGCGGTCGCAACGCGGTCCGGTGTAAGGCGCTGTGCAGATGCAGCGGACCTCACCCGGCAGCGCGCCGGGCCCGGCGACTCCATGACTGGAACAGTTTGGTTGCTCAGGACAATATCGCGCCAGGCTACGGTTCAATGCGGCAGGTGGAACTAGTGCCTGCACCAGCGCAGCGCAGCTGACTGGATCGGGCTTGGCAGCCGTAAGGATCGGAAGAGGTGCTCGATACTGCACGCGGGTGTGCGCGTCGAGAATCTGGAAATCCCGGGCATAAAAGAAACCGGTATGGATACCCGTAACTGCGCGCAACGTGACAGTCGTCGACGGCGCGACGAGCGCCCCGTCGAAGAGCGTCTCGAGCAGAAACGGATTGGTGCCAAGGTACACGATCAGCAGATCAGGTGGATCCGCCGTGAGCGAAACGATGGCTCCTCGCGAGATCAGCGTGCTCTCGACGTAGATGATGACGGGCCCGGTCGCTTGGTCGAGCTTAACCGTAGCTTGCGACTCGATATCCAAGCTCTTGAGGTAGTAAGTGCCCGCCGCGAGCGTGAGTGTCGACTGGGAGTTGAGCGTCACTGCGCCGTACTGGCCTGGTGTCAGTGATCTGGAAGCACCGGCATTCACGACCTGATCAGGGCCCGAAGTGGCGCTCGGGTAAGTGACCGTTCAAGAAAGGTTTTTTGGCGGATCGAAATGGGGAGTCCTGTCGCTCGCGTTAATCACTACAGAGTTGCCAAGGGTGCGGTTGGCAGCGTGCAGGGTGCCTCTGACTTTGACTCGATCGCGTAGGTCTGCAGTTCCGCGGCTCCACGTATCATTGAGCAGTGCGTCTGGCTCAGCGTGGACGCCGCCACCGTTGCTGCCCATGGCAGCGATCGGGCCTGCGAGGATTTCCGCGCCGGCTCCCACGAACATCGAGTTCGACACGTCCACTACCGGTGATAGCATCGGCACCGGATTCGGCGACGTGAGGCTAATGGTTACGGGCGCCCCGAGCGCTGCCGTTCCCGAAGCGACACCTGATTCATCACCACTACTGTGCGACGCACAAGCCGCCACGATGAACGTGGCAAACGTTGCCGCCGCGCGAGCGGCAGCTCGAAATGTCATCTTGGCGATCCCCGGCATGTTCATCGACCCCGTCTTTTGGCGTTTATATCCGAGCGCCTGGGCCAGGACAAGCCTTAAAGTGGAACCAGTTCCATTGTCGTTCACCTCTCGTGAATTCCATCATCACGATGCGCGCCGATGCTTGTGGTGAGCGAAGAGGGCTCTTGCCTCTTGGTAGCGGGTAGCTGAGGGCGGGCCACGTTCGGCCAGAAGGTCAGTAGTTTGGATTTGCCGACTCAAACACGAACCAGAGGACGAACATGGCCCACGAGGGTTTTATCAAATACCTGGTGCTTCCGGAACTGCGGTTGCTCGAGACGCGGCAGGGACTGCGGGGCGGCACGGAGTTTTTCGCAGAGAAGACGAGCGAGATGGAGGTGTGCCCACGTTGCGCGACCCCGTCGTGGGCTGGGTACGACCGACGTTGGGTGCGCCTGAAAGACGACCCTCTGCGCAATGGCGAGTGCGTGCTCTGGGTACACAAGCGGCGCTTCTACTGCAAGCCGTGTCGTCGGCCATTCACGGAGCCCGTTGACGGCGTAAGGAAGGGCTATCGCACGACACAGCGCTACCGCAGTCGGCTGCTGTGGGCATGCGAGCACTTCAGTGATTTGAAGGCGGTGCGTCGCGTTTACGGCTGCTCTTCGGCCCTTTTGTATCGCGTGCTGTACGAGCAGCTGGAGCGGAAGCGCCGCACTCGACTCTACCCGTGGCCGGAGAAGGTCGGCATCGACGAGCACCTTTTCAAGCACGATTCACGGCTCAACACGCGGCGCTTCGTGACCATGATTGTGGCCACAAGAACAAGCGGCTGATGGAGGTGGTGGAGGGCAAAGAGAACGCCGTGCTCAAGGCCGAGCTCGTGCACATCCCTGGTCGCGAAAACGTGCGTTGGGTCGCGCTCGACTTGTCGGACGGCTACCGAAATTTCGCCCGAGACTTTTCCCGAACGCGCAGCTTGTGGCCGACAAATTCCACGTGCTGCGGCTGATTCAGCCCGCCATCTACCGCTACATCGAGCCGGCCTAGGAAGTCGAGATCCTTCGTGGCGCGCGCGAGCGGCCCGTCCCACACGTGCAGCATCAGCGCGCCCTTGAGGACGAAGCGCGCGCGATGAGAAGTCTGCGACAGCCGGTACAGGAACCGCTCCATCGCGTAGTACTGGAGCAGCTCCTGGAACGGCCGCTTCGTCGCGCGCGCGTGATTCTGGAGACGAGCGTGCACAGAGGCCGCGAGGTTCGAGACGTTCTTGACGGTCACTGCATCGCCTCCATGTAGGGTCGCATCGCGCGCTCGACGTGACGCATGTGTGCGTACTTGAGCAGCACGTCGAGCTTCCTGCGGCGGCGCTCACGCCAGAGCCGCAGCGCCTCCAGGGTGACGTCCATGCCGATCTGGTTCCGGTACCGGAAGCAGGGGCAGCAGCGGAGAGAGAGGGATTCGAACCCTCGGCAGGCTTTTGACCTGCGTCCGCTTAGC
>JBDTYJ010000188.1:0-11344 GCA_040005755.1 Pseudomonadota bacterium | reverse complement strand
ACGGGTTGCGCTCGGGATCGATGTCGATGGCGATGCCGAACAAGTGGTTCGAGATTTCGCCGCCACGATAGGTGTTGTTTTGGCGGAACCCCCCCACAGCACGCGGTGTGTAGCGTTCGCTGGGCGCGGTGCAGGCGCGACGTAGGTAGTGCTCCACGCAGCGCAGCGCCGGCGCGATCTTTTTGTGTACTTGCACGGGTAGGCCCATGAAGTGCACCACCACGGCGCTGTCGTATGCCTTTTTCGCGTTATAGCGCTCAAGGCCCAAGCCCACGATGTTGCCGTACTGCTCGGCGCGGTAGCGGACCGCGCGTTCGTGCGCGGCCGCGTCGAGCACGCCATGCTTGACGAAGTTCGAGCGGATTAGGAAATTCTGCGGCCTTTGCCGCGGGCAAGCGCGCCGCTCGTGAGCTTTCTCGCGCTTACGTTCGGCTGCGAAAACACTGGGCAAAAGCATGACTACCGTCGCCAGTGCGACGACCGCGAGCACGATCAGGCGTGGCACACGCATTCAGCGTTCCTGAACCCACGCCCGCGCGTTGCGGAACAAGCGCAACCACGGCCCGTCTTCCGCCCACCCTTGCGGGCGCCAGGAGTGCTGCACGCTGCGGAAGACCCGCTCGGGGTGTGGCATGAGCAACGTGACGCGGCCATCCGCGTTGCACAGCCCGGTGATGCCGTACGGTGAGCCGTTTGGGTTTTCCGGATAGTGGTCGGTCACCTGACCTTGGTGATCCACGTAGCGCGCACCGACAAGGCCGCTTTCGTGAAGCGCAGCGCCTGCCGCGTCGTCGGCGAACTCCGCCCGACCTTCCCCGTGGGCGACAGCGATGGGCAACTTCGACCCGGCCATGCCACGCAGCAGGATGGACGGGCTGTCCGTGATCTGCACCATGGACACGCGGGCTTCGAATTGCTCGGAACGGTTTCGCACGAAGCGTGGCCAGAGCTCTGCACCGGGCACGAGCTCGCGCAGGTTCGAGAGCATTTGACAGCCATTGCACACGCCTAGCGCGAAGGCGTCCGGGCGCGCGAAGAACGCGCTGAACTCTCGACGCGCGCGGGCATTGAACAAAATCGACTTGGCCCAACCCTCACCCGCGCCCAGCACATCCCCGTAAGAGAAGCCGCCGCAGGCCGCGAGCCCGCGGAATTCAGCCAAACTGCGTGCTCCGCTCAGGATGTCCGTCATGTGCACGTCGACCGTGTCGAAGCCGGCGCGATCGAATGCCGCGGCCATTTCAACCTGCCCGTTCACACCTTGCTCGCGCAAAATAGCGACGCGAGGCCGCGCGCCGCCGGTGACGAGGCTTCGCGTGATGTCTTCATTCGGGTCGAATGTGAGCGCCACCGACAGACCGGGATCGGCGAGGTCGAGCCGCGACTCCTGCTCTTGGTCTGCGCATCCTGCGTCGTCGCGTAGGCGTTGCATGAGGTGCGTCGTTTCCGACCACCACGCGCGCAAGGTGGCGCGGCTTTCCTCGAACAGCAGCTGCGCGCCCTCGCGAATCACGAGCCGGTCGCCGCTTTCGAGTGTGCCGATGGCGTGTACCGCGCCGCCCAAACCGTGCGCGCTGAACGCCGCTTTTACGGCTGCGACGTCCGCGCGTCGGACCTGCAGCACCGCGCCCAGCTCTTCATTGAACAAGAGCGCTCGCGCGTCGTTGCCGAGCGCCGCCAGATCAATCGCAAGCCCGGTGCCGCCCGCGAAGGCCATTTCGGCCAAGGTGGCGAACAGCCCGCCGTCCGAGCGATCATGATACGCGAGCACTAGACCTTGTGCTGATAGCTCCTGAATCGCGGCGAAGAAGCCGCACAGTGTCGCCGGATCGTCCAAATCAGGCGCACTTCCGCCAATGCGTGAAAAGACCTGAAGTAACGCAGAACCGCCGAGCCGAGTACGCCCCAATCCCAAATCCACCAACAACAGTTCGGTATCCGGCACATCCCGGCGTAGCTCGGGCGTGAGTACGCGGCGCACGTCCGTGACTTGCGCGAACGCGCTCACGATCAAGGACAGCGGCGCCGTGACGCTCTTCTTGATGCCGGCGTCTTCCCAAACCGTGCGCATGGACATCGAATCCTTGCCGACCGGAATGGCAATGCCGAGGGCCGGGCAGAGCTCAGTGCCAACGGCGCGCACCGCCTCATACAGGCGCGCGTCCTCACCCGGATGGCCCGCAGGCGCCATCCAGTTGGCGGACAGCTTGATGTCCGAGAGACGCGCAATGGGCGCCGCGGCAATGTTGGTGATGGCTTCGGCGACGGCCATGCGCGCCGATGCGGCGGCACTCAACAAGGCGAGTGGAGTGCGCTCGCCCATGGCCATGGCTTCACCCGTGTAGCTGTCGTAGTCGGTGGCCGTAACCGCTACGTCCGCGACTGGGACTTGCCACGGGCCCACGAGCTGATCCCGTGCCACCAAGCCGGTGACGCTGCGATCACCAATCGTGATCAGAAAGGATTTGTCGGCAACGGTGGGCAATTGCAGCACTCGGCGCGCGGCTTCTGTGAGTTCGATCCCAGAAAGATCGTCCGTGTCGGCGGAAAAGCTGCCCTGGCTGACGTTGCGCGTCATCTTGGGAGGCTTCCCCAGCAGCACTTGCAGTGGCAGGGCGATCGGCTGATTGCCAAAATGCGCATCGGTTACGGTGAGCACTCCGTCGTCCGTGGCGTGACCGAGCACGGCGTAGGGGCAGCGCTCACGCGCGCACAGTGCCTCAAACAGCGGGAGCGACGAGGGATCGATCGCGAGCACGTAGCGCTCTTGCGACTCATTGCACCATAGCTCGAGCGGCGACATGCTCGGTTCGTCATTGGGGATCTTGCGCAGTTCAAAGCGCGCGCCACGCCCACTGTCATTCACCAGCTCCGGCAAGGCATTGGAGAGCCCGCCCGCGCCGACGTCGTGGATCGACACGATGGGATTCTTGTCACCGAGCTGCCAGGCACGGTCGATCACTTCCTGACAGCGGCGCTGCATTTCGGCGTTGTCCCGTTGGACGGACGCGAAGTCTAAATCTTCATGCGACGCGCCCGAGCTCACCGACGAGGCCGCACCGCCGCCCAAGCCGATCAACATGGCCGGCCCGCCGAGCACAATGATGGCAGCGCCGGGCTGAATTTGCCCCTTTTTGATGTCCTGCTCGCGAATGTGCCCGAAGCCGCCCGCGACCATGATGGGCTTGTGGTAGCCGCGCACTTCACGCCCCGCGGGCCCGGGCGCTTGCGCTTCGAAGGTGCGGAAGTAGCCGGTCAGGTTCGGGCGCCCGAACTCATTGTTGAACGCCGCGCCGCCGATCGGTCCGTCGAGCATGATGTCCAGGGCGGAGGCCACGCGCGCCGGCTTGCCATAGTCGGCTTCCCACGGCTTCAGCGCGCCCGGCAGGCGCAGATTCGAAACGGAGAAACCGGTCAAGCCAGCTTTTGGCTTGGAGCCGCGTCCGGTGGCGCCTTCATCGCGGATCTCACCGCCGGAGCCGGTGGCCGCGCCAGGGTGAGGGGAGATGGCCGTCGGGTGATTGTGCGTCTCGACCTTGAGCAGGATGTGCACAGGCTCTTCGTGGGCGCGGTACTCGCCGCTGCCGGGAGTCGGGTAAAAGCGCTGGGCGTGATGGCCGGCGATGACGGCGGCGTTGTCGTGATAAGCGGAGAGCACGCCGCCGGGGCTTTGCTCGGTGCTGCGCCGGATCATCTTGAACAGCGAGAGTGGCTGTTTTTCTCCGTCGATGATGAAATCTGCGTTGAAGATCTTGTGTCGGCAGTGCTCACTGTTGGCCTGCGCGAACATCATGAGCTCAATGTCCGTAGGGTTCCGCCCGAGGCCGACGTAGCTTCGCTCCAGGTACTCGATTTCGTCCGCTGCTAGGGCCAACCCGAGCGTGCGATTGGCATCTTCGATGGCGCCGCGTCCTTGCCCGAGCAAGTCGATGTGTAGGAGCGGCTTGGGCTCGGCGCGCACGAACAAGCGCGCAGCGTCAGCTTCCGTGCGCAGTACCGATTCGGTCATACGATCATGCACGGCGCGCAGCAGCGCGGCTTCGTCCTGAACCGCGCCCGCCACAACGTAACTGATGCCGCGCTCGATGCGGCGCACCTGGGGCAAGCCGCAGATCTTGGCGATGTCCGTGGCCTTGGAGGCCCACGGTGAAATCGTGCCGAGGCGTGGCACGACCCAAAACGGCGTGCCGTTCGCGCTAAGGCTGGCGTCACGCGGGCCGTACTCGAGCAGCTGCACGAGCAGCGCGTGCTCATCCGCTGACAGCTTGCCGTCACCGAGATCGACGAAGTGCACGAAGCGCGCGCTGAGCGCGCTCAGCCCCGGGTTGTGCGTGCGAATCTTGGCGAGGCGCTGCTGTAGCCGGCCGGCGGACAGCGCGGCCTTTCCCGGGATGACGATCATGGGCGGAGCATGGCTTGCCTCGTGCATTATGCAATCCAATAGAAAATGATATAATTGATAAGAAATGACGATGATCCTCGACTCCGTACGGCTGACGGCGTTCGTCGCCGTTGCGCAGGCGGGCGGCTTTTCCAAGGCCGCGAATCAGCTCGGGAAAACGCAGTCCTCCGTGAGCCAGGCGGTGCTTCAGCTGGAGCGGGAAGTGGGGCAAAAGCTGTTCGCCCGTGATGGCCACACGCCGCGTCTGACCGACGCTGGCCGCACATTGCTGGTGCGCGCGACGCGCATCTTCGAAGAGATGGCGCAGGCCGAGGCGGAGCTCGCACGACTGAGTGAGCTCACGTTCGGCGAGCTCGTGGTCGGCACCAGCGACACGTTGGCTTGCTACTTCTTGCCCCCCGTATTTGCGGCGTTTCGCGAGCGTTATCCGAAGGTCGAGCTACGCATCGACAATCGGCCCTCGCCGGTGATCGCGCAGCGCGTGTCGGACCAGCAGGTCGATCTCGGCATTGTCAGCTTACCGCTCCCAGAATCGCTCTTGTTGTCTGGCAAGCCGGTAAGCGAGCGGCTGAACTGCGCGGTGCTCGCGCCGCAAGAGGACGTGGCCGTGTGTGCCATGACGCATCCGTTGGCCAGGCAAATGCGCGTGTCCGTGCGCGAGCTCGCGGCTCATTCGCTCTTGCTCCTGGACCGCACCACGAGCTCACGTGCGCTCGTGGAAGCGGCATTTGCTGCCGAAAAGTTGCTGCCGACGGTCGCCATGGAGATGAGCAGCGTGGAGGTGCTCAAGCGGCTCGCCGAGCTCGGCTTTGGCGTGGCCATCGTGCCGCGCTTTTCGGTGCAGCGCGAGCAGCACGCCGGCAGTTTGGCCGTGCTGGAGCTCAAGCACTTTGGTGCTGCGCGCAGCGTGGGCGCGCTCACGCCGCGCGCCTTCGCGCCGACCCGCGCGGCCGCCGCGTTTCTCGAGCTGGCGCGGCTGTGAGCTACGCGTGTGGCCGCGCGCGCCGCGCCCGCTAACCCAAGAAAAAGAAAAAACGGGGTTTGAACTCAAACCCCGTTTTCAATCTGTGCGCCCAGCATGGGCGCTGTCTAGCGGGTGCCTCACTCCAAGCCGAGGCGATCCAGCTCTTCGTCGCTCAGGGAGTAATAATTGCCGATTTCGTGCAGTAAGGTGATCTCGATCTCGCTCGCGAGCTCTTCTTCGTCTTCGAACTCAGCCGGCAAGTTGGCGGTGTAGAGCACGATCCGCGTCGGCGCGGGGGCGTTGCCGTCCGTGCTCTGATCCGGGCCTTCGAACAGCGCTAGGGCACGCGGGTCGAAGCCATCTTTCACGAGCACTTTGCTGGGCCGGGCCTCGAGCAGGACGGGCACGTCCTTCAGGCGCTCCAGGTACGGCGGGGGCAGGGCGGCAAGCGCCGCCTCCGCGCTCTTGACGATCAGCTCTTGGAAGCCGCTTGCGTCGAAGCCGGCTTCGGCGTCGTCTTTCTCATCCAACTCCAGGACGCGCATGAAGTGGGTGACGCGCAGTGCGTCTTCCTTCAGCTCCCCGTACACGTCGGCGAGGGCGTAGTGCGCGTCTGAAAAATCCGGCTCGGCGGCGACCAGGACCTCGAGCTCGGCGCGGGCCGCGGCGGCGCCTTTGGTAACCCACACCGCGTGGGCGTGGGCGATGCGGATCAGTGGGTGTGACGCAAAGGCTTCGTCGACGCTCTCGACGAGCTCCATTGCGGCTTCGGGATCGCTACCGAGCAGCTCTTGGAACTCGCCCAGGAACTCGTCGAGCTCTTCTGCGAACTCTTCTTCGTCTCCATGATCGTGTTCGTGATCGTGGTCGTGGTCGTGATCGTGATCATGGTCGTGCGCCATTGGGGGAAGTTAGCGGATTTGGCTCGCCGCGGTAGATAATTTTCCAGCGCGGGAGGGGCGGCTCGCGGCATTTCGCCGCAAATTTGTCCGGCAGGCGTGGGGTCCGCTAAGGCTCGGCCCATGCCCGCTCCGGAAACGTGCCGCTGCTGCAGCGTTGTGTCCCTACTCGAATCCGGAATTTGCGCCGTTTGTGCGCGGACCTACGGCCGCCGAGTGGCGCACCTGCTGGGCCGCTGCCAAGCCGATCCAGACTTCGCCAGCACCTGCCTCGGTCAGTTGCCCGAGCCGATGCGCACTCGCTTCGCGGCCGCCTTGAGCGCGAAGTGTTTGTCTCCGCGTCGTGGCCCTGGCTTGCGCTACACGCGCCCCGCGCCGGGCGGCATGAAGAGCCGCGCCTCCGCGTGAGCTCGCCCAGCGCGGAACAGGTGATCGGTGTGCTCGGCCTAGTGCCGCACCCCGAAGGCGGCTTCTTTCGCGAGACCTTTCGCGCGCCCGAGAGCGTAGAGGCTCCGCTCACGAAGGCGCGCCGCACCGCCTCGACCGCCATTTATTACTTGCTCAGGGCCGGTGATTTCTCGGCTTTTCACGTCGTGCGCAGCGACGAGGTTTGGCATCACTATTTTGGCGCCAGCTTGGAGCTCCACACCATTGACCCTTCGGGTCGGCACGAACGCGTCGAGCTCGGTTCGAACTTGCTGAACGGTGAGCAACCACAGTGGGTGGTTCCAGCGGGTACGCTGCAGGCCGCGCGCATCATTGGGCCTGGCTTTGGGCTGTTCGGCTGCACCGTGGCGCCAGGCTTCGATTTCGCCGATTTTAGCCTGCCTGAGCGCGTCGAGCTCAGTCAGCGCTTCCCCGACCTGGGATTGTTGATCGAGTCATTCACGCGCTGACGCGGTTGCGCCCGGCGTGCTTCGAGGCGTACAGGCGCTCGTCGGCGCGGTGGTACAGTTGCTCGGGCACCTCACCCGCGGCGAGCTCGGCGACCCCGAGGCTCAGCGTCGCGGGAATCGGCATGCCTGCCACGTCACACGCCGAGTGTTCCACGGAGGTTCGGATCAGCTCAGCGGTTTGCGCGGCGAGCGAGCCCGGCGTCTGCGGCAAGATCAACGCGAACTCTTCCCCGCCCACGCGGCACAGGCAGTCATTGGCGCGGATCTGACTCTTGGCGATCGTGGCCACGTGCTTGAGCACGGCGTCTCCGGTTGGGTGCCCGTAGCTGTCGTTGATCTTCTTGAAGTAGTCGATGTCCAGCACCACCAGGGACAACGGGCTATGCGTTTGGCTCGCGCGCGCCACTTCTTTGCCGAAGACTTCGTCGAAGTGCCGTTTGTTGAAGAGCTGAGTCAGCGAGTCGATGGTCGCCAGGTTCAGGATGTGCTGCATGTATTCGAGCTCGATGCTATTCTCGAGGTACTTCAGCACTGTCTTGCCCGTGCGCAGCAGATCCCCATCCTTCAGCTCCGCCCGTTCGATGCGCGTGTCGTTCACGAAGGTGCCGTTGGTCGACTTCAGATCCACCACGATGTAGTGGCCGAGCACGCAGTTGATGACCGCGTGGCGGCGGCTGACCAGGTCACTGTTGACGTTCACCGTGCACTCTTCACTTCGGCCGATTGATACCTCCGCGTTGGTTAGATCGATGCGGCGGCCCATTTCGGCGCCAGTCATGATTACCAGGCAGGGTTGTCCCGCGCCTTTGGGGCGTTCGGACGGGAGTGAAATCGCGGTCCTCCGACCGGGGTGAATCGAGGCCATGACCGTGCAGCTTGGATAGTACCCGGGGCGGTCACGGGGTCAAACACGGCTAAAATGACGCGGCCGGAGGTTGCGCCGCGCCCCGGAACGCGGGAAAAGAAGCGCGCAATGGCAGAGCTCAGCCTTTCTGGAGCGTACACCGCGCTCGTGACCCCGTTTTTGCCCGATGGCTCCGAGGTGGATTTCGCCGCATTCGAAAAGCACCTTGAAGCGCAGATTGCTGGCGGCATTGCGGGCCTCGTCCCGTGTGGCACGACCGGGGAGGCGCCCACCTTGACTGACGGCGAGCAGCGCGAGCTCATCGCCTGCTGCAAGCGCGTGGCGAGGGGGCGAGCCGTGGTGCTCGCGGGCACCGGTTCGAACAACACCAAGAAGAGCATCGAAGCCGCGAAAGCTGCCATGGAAGCCGGCGCGGATGCGGTGATGGTGGTGATGCCCTACTACAGCAAGCCGACTCAAGAGGGCCTCGTGCAGCACGTGTGCGCGATCGCGAAGGCCACGCCAGCGCCCGTTGTTCTGTACAACATTCCGGGGCGCAGCGCGGTGGAGCTCAGCGTTGATAGCGCGCTCCGTATTTTGGATGCGTGCTCCAACGTGATTGGGTTCAAAGACGCAACGGGCAATGTGCTGCACAGCCAAGAGCTAGTTTTGCGCAGCAAACGCGCCATATCCATCCTTTCCGGGGACGACGCGCTCACGGTGCCCATGATGAGCATCGGCGCCACCGGCGTGATCAGCGTGACCAGCAACGTGTACCCGATGCAGGTCAGTGACATGGTGAAAGATGCGCTCGCAGGCCGCATGGCGCCCGCCGGCAAGAAGCAGGTGGCGCTCTTCGCGGTAAACAAAGCAATGTTTTCGGAGGCTAGCCCGGCTCCCGCAAAGGCAGCGCTCGCGCTGAAGGGCCGCATGAACGCGAGCGTACGCTTGCCCATCGTGGAAGCTTCGGCCGAATGCCGCGCGCGCTTGAGCGCCGTCATGGCCGAGTACGAGGCCTCGTGAGGCTCGCGCTACACGGCGCTTCCGGGCGGATGGGGCTGGCCATCACGCGTCTCGCGCAGGGCCTGTCTGACGTAGAAATCGTCGGTGCGGCGACCTCCAGCGCCGACCCTCTGCTCGGGCGTGATTTGGGCGAGCTTGCGGGTTTGGGCTCGCTGGGCGTTGTCACGAGCCCGGATGTTGCCTCCTCACTGCTGGGTGCGGACGTGGTGATCGATTTCTCCACGGCTTCGGCGGTCGCCGCACTCGCGGCGTTGGCCGCACGCGCTGGCGTGGGCATGGTGATCGGGACCTCGAACTTGGATGCGGCCGCAAAGCGCGCGCTGGACAAAGCTGCCGAGCTGGTGCCCGTGTTGCAAGCCGGGAACATGAGCTTGGGCGTGCAGGTGTTGGCGGAAGCCGTTGAGCTCGCGGTGCGCCGCTTAGGGCTCGGCTACGACGTTGAAATCGTGGAATTGCACCATCGCCGCAAGATCGACGCGCCCAGCGGCACCGCGGCGCGGCTCGTGGAAGCCGTCAAGAATGCGCGCCCCGAGCTGCACGAGCTGCACGGTCGCGATGGCGAGGTTGGCGCTCGCACTAAGGATGAAATGGGCGTCTTCGGCGTGCGCGGGGGCGATGTGATCGGCGATCACACCGTGTACCTCTTGGGTGACGGTGAGCGCATCGAGCTCACCCACCGCGCGTCCAATCGGGATTTGTTCGCCCACGGTGCGTTGCGCGCGGCGCAATTTCTGGCGGGCAAGAAGCCAGGGCGCTACGCGATCGCAGACGTACTCGGCTGAGCCGGCGCCCGATCACGCAGCGCGCGAACTTGCCGCGCTCAGAAGGGCACGCTGAGGCGCGCGGTCATGCTGCCCGGTTGCGGCTGCACGACAAGCGCGGCTGCTTGCTGGGAGGGCTTGCCCGGCGCCGCTAGGTACACGGTGACCGCCGCGATGCTTGCGGCTGCTCCGATGGCCAGCCCCACGTAGGACAGCACGTACTTCTGACGGATGGCGGACACGGAGGCCTGCGAGCACCCGGGCTTGCAGTCTCGCTCGAGGGCGTTGTAGTCGTGTGCCCCCGCCACTTGGAAGCCGACGAAGCCGGCGAACCCAGCGAGGCCGATACCACCCAAGAGGTAGCTGCCGAGTGGCGGCCCGCCCCGGCTGGTGTTCAGCGCTGTCTCGGCTGGCGCTGGTGGGGGCGCGGTCGGGGTGGAGCTCGCCTCGCGCTTGAGTACTCCAATGATGGGTCGTAGGCGCTCGCCCGCCAGAAGCACTACCGCCTGCTTTGCTGGAGCGAAGCCATCAGCCGTGAAGGTGAATTCATGATTGCCCGGGTCCAAAAGCAACGGCGTGCCATCGAGCGGAATGCTTCGTACGACACCATCGAGCTCGAGGGAGACGTCAGCGAGCTCGCTTCCGTCCGTAGTCCTTGCGCCCAGCACCACTGACGGCGTCGCCGCCTGACTCTCGCTGTAAAGTTTGCTGCATTCGTCCGAAAGGACGCCCCCGCACTCCGCGCTCGCACAGCGAAGCGCCTCACTGGTTGCTTCCATGTATTGAAACGAATTGCGCAAGCGCTGAGCCTGCTCGAAAGCGTCTTCACACTGCGCTTTGGAGATCGGAGTGTCCCCTTCGGGCGCACTTCCTTCAGCCCAGGCCGGCCCCGGCAGCAAGACGCAGGCCGCGGCGATTGCGCTCAGAAGGCAGCGCCGCGGGCTAGAACGGGCGATCTGGGGTGAAACTTGGTGCATGGAAATTCGTGGCGAATGGGACCATTTGGTCGCATTGAGGCCCTGCTGCGGGTCAGTACGGCACACCTTGCCTGGGCCTGAAGTCCCCGGCTTGCACCCGGCATGGCATTTTTTTGCCGGTGCCGTTGGCCGGCCCTACTGAATGGCGCCGGCCGACCGTAACTGGCTCCAGCCATGGATTCTGCGAGACGCGCCGTTCTCTGCGTGCTGGCGAGCAGCCTGTGGCTCCCCCACTGCATGCCCGACCTCAATGGGCTGTCGAACGAGACGGCGAGCGCGGGCGAGGCTGCTGCGGGTGCAAGCGCAGCGGCGGGGAATTTGGGTACTGCGGGGAGCACCGCGGGCACCTCTGGCGCAGCCGGCGGCTCTGGCGCTGGGAGTGGCGGCCTGCACGTCGATTCCAACGCGGGGGCGGCTGCGGGTGTCGGACCGGAAGGCGGGTCAGGCGATGTAGGCGGAGGAGCCGGGATGGGCGGTGGCGCTGGCGGCGCGGTAGCGATGGGCGGCGGCGCTGGCAACGGAGGCGGAGCGGGGACCGGAGGCGGAGCGGGGACCGGAGGCGGAGCGGGGACCGGAGG
>JBDTYJ010000187.1:0-11369 GCA_040005755.1 Pseudomonadota bacterium | reverse complement strand
CCGGCATTTCGAAGGAGACTTTGACGTGGCTTTGCGCCGCCAAGTTGTAGATCTCGGTCGGCTGCACTTTGGCCACGAGCCGGTTCAAGTTGTTCGTGTCCAGCATGTCGCCGTAGTGCAGGAAGAACCGGTCTTTGTACTCGGGCTTGGAGTGCACCGCGTCGATCCGACCGCGGTTGAACGAGCTCGAGCGGCGCACCACCCCGTGGACCTCATAGCCCTTGGCGATGAGAAGCTCGAGCAGGTAAGACCCGTCTTGACCCGTGATCCCTGTGATGAGCGCGCGTTTGGCCGCTTCTGCTGACATTTCCGATGCGGGTATCACGCAGCCCCGGCAGCGTCAAACCCGTCGCCCAGCCGATTTTTTCTCATACTCGCGCGCTACGCCGGCTTATACGCTGGGAAATGCATGAAGATTGGCCTCCAGTTGGGCGGCAGCGCGCCCGTGCTTTGAGACCCAAATTCCAGAAAGCCGGAGCGCTGCCGTCCTTGGCTCGTATTTGTGATGCCGCAGGCCTGCTGCGCTACGCTCCCGCCCTCCGATGAATCGAGCTCGCCGCCTGATCAAACCGCTGCTCTCGGCGTTGATCGTGCTCTGCACTGGCTACTTCTTTTTTAGGGCATTCCGGCGCAACTGGGCCGAGGTCAGCGCGCACGAGTTCCATATTGCGCCGCTGTTCTTGATGGGCGCAGTGCTGGCGGCGGTGGCCACGTGCCTGCTCGGCACCTGTGGTTGGTACACCGCGATGAACTCGCTCTCGCGCGGCAGGGCCAAGATTGACTTTCGACACAGTGTTGCGACCGTCAACGCCAGCGGACTCACCAAATACATTCCGGGGAAAATTTGGTCATACGCGCTGCAAATGTACTGGCTCGACGGGCTGGGCTTCTCCAAAGCGTTGATCGTGTACGTGAACCTGATCAACCTGCTGATCTCGCTCGGTACATCGCTGATCTTGGGTCTCGTCTGTTTGCTGTTCGCGCAGGGGAGTTTTCCGCTCGCGCCAGTGGCCGGTGCCTTGCTCGGCTTGCTCGTGCTGGATGCCGCGGCCGTAGTCTTCAACCATGCGCTCTTGAACGGCCTGATCCTATTGATCAACCGCATCCTGAAGCGGAAGTTTTCCTACTTTGAGGTCAGGCAGGCGCTGCTCATCAAACTGCATCTGATCCACTTCGGTGCCGGCGTGTGCTCGGGCGTGAGCGCTTTCTTATTCAGCTTCGCAATCGGTTACCGCATCGATTTCGCGGGCGCGCTGCTGGTAATCGGCTCATCCCTGGTGGCGGATGTCGTGGGCTTCCTGGCGATCATCGTGCCGGGCGGCTTGGGTGTGCGCGAAACACTGATGTACGAGTTGCTCGGCGGCGCCCACGGCGGCGCGGGGTCGCTCTCTTTGGTGCTGCCCGTGGCCTCGCGCATGATGAACATGTTCGTGGATATTGCCCTGGGCGCGGTGGCGTTGAGGCTGCTGCGGTCGCTGGCCGCGGTCAAACGTGTGCAAGCGTGAGCTAAGCGAACGTTGAGCTCAGAGCCGTCGCTTCGCCACCTTCTCACACACGGCAACGTTCTCGCGAGCGGTGCGCGCCCACGAGAAGAGCGCCGCGCGTTCCACGGATTTTTTCGCTTGTTCGCGTTGTACGTCTTCGGATACGAGCACGCGGGTAAGGCACGCCGCCAAGTCTTCTTCGTTGTCCGGCTCGGCCAGAATGCCGGCATCCGCAAAGAACTCGGGTGCGTCCAGCGCGCGCACGCCGACCACGGGCGTGGCGCACGCCATCGCTTCCAGAGTCGACAGACCGAAGCCGTAGTGCGACGGGAAGACCATCACGGTTGCCTTCGCGTAATGGTCCGCCAAATCCGCCTCCGCGATGAAACCCTCGAAGCTGAGCCCGCTCAGGCCGAGGCTTTGAGCAAGGCTTTCCAGCATCGGTTGATCGACGGTGCTCTTGCCGCCGATGATCAGCTTGGCGTCCGGCACCGTGGCCTTAATGCGCGCGAAGGCGCGGATCAGCACTTCCACACCCTTCGAACGGCTGACTGCGCCAACGTACAGAATGGTCCGTGGCGCGCGCTCGATTTGCGGGCGCGGGAAATAGCTTTGGTGATCGACGCCGTAGTTGACCACGTGCACCTTGGCCGGATCAGCGTGCAGGCGGGACACGAGCTCGTCCTTCGTTACCTGGTAGGGGACGATGATCGCGTCGGCAAGCTTCAGGCAGATATGGACACATTGCTGTGTCAGCCGATGTTTAAGGCCGCTTTCGTAGCCGGAAACGTTGAACGGCACCAAATCGTGAATGGTGACCACGAGCGGCCTGCACCCGAGTAGGGCGGCGGGTGCACCACCGACGGGCGAGATGGCGTGATACACGTCCGCCTTGGCGCGCACGAGCTTGAGCGCTTGCTCGGGCAGCTTCAGTAAGCCGTGCGCGGTGTTCTTTGCGAAGCCCGTATCGACGACCGTGAGGGAGACGTCCGGGCGCTCTCGGACGGTGTTGTCCACGACCTCCGCGACATAGCGATCATGCCCCCTCCCGGTGTGCTTCGACGCGGTGTAGGGATAGCTCAAGAGGGAGAGCAGAAGAGCGTCTTTCACGCGGAAATCTCCTAAGTTAAGGGGCCGGGCTGTGCCCGCGGCGGCGAGCAATTAGCATCGCGAGGATACGCTGGCAATCGGCCAAAATTGATCTGCAGGGGCCGGCGGGGGCGTGCTATGGCTCCGTCCCCGCAATGGTTGAGCGACAACTTAACTGGCGGCGCAACTGGATTGGCGTCGCTGCGCTGGTGACAGGCGCGCTCCTCTTCTGGGTCGCCCTCCACAGTGACGGCGGTGACTGGTACATCTGCCAGACTCACGCCGACATCATGTACATGGCCCTGAGCCGATTCAGGGAGTGGCCTTATTTTTCCTGGGTCTTCAACGGGGGCACGTACTTTCTCCAAGACCCGCAGAGCAATCTGTACTCACCGGTCGTGCCGCTGGTCATGCTGTTCGGGCCGAGCATGGGCTTGCGCATCATGGCGGCCATTTGGGGCGTGCTCGGCGTAATCGCGTTCACCGGCTTCATGCGTCGACGCGTGAGTTTCGAAGCCGCGCTGTTCGCGTCCGTGGCCAGCGTGCTGAGCCTCGGCGTGCTGTGGCGCGTTGCCGTCGGCAACGACATGTTCCTGTGGCACCTCGGCCTCCCCGGCATCCTGTGGGCGGTCGACCGCGTGTTCAAAGAGCGCTCGGTTCGCAGCATGCTCACGTTCGCGCTCGTGCTCGGGCTCCTGTTGCTCGGGCCAACGTTCCACTCCTTCACCTACATCTTCGTCTCGGCGGTGCCCGCGTACGTGCTCTTGGAGCTGTTCTTCAATCGCCCCACCAAGAGAGTGTTTTTCGAGTTGGTGGGGCTGTTCGCCGGTGGCTGCGTGATCGCCGCGTTGATGATTGGGCCCAAATTGGCTTGCTGGGCGATCTTTCCCATGAGCCGCCCAACGGACGATTTCGGGGCAATTCCCCTGCTCACGGGGCTCCGCGAGTCTTTCGACTATTCGCAGGCCAAGGATTTCGTCGTCAACTCCACGCTGTTGGGCGGTACCTGGCCGCATCAGTATTACCGCGGCTGGGGCGTGGAAGAGAGCGCGGTTGCGCTGCCCTGGGTTGCTTCGCTCTTGGCGATCGCGGGGATGGTTGCAGCCGCGGTCGTGCCGTCCAAGCGGCGCATCGGGTTGTTCGCCGCCGCCTTGTGCGTTTGGGGGCTTACGCTCGCCTGCTCCGTGCCGGTGTTCGAGACCTTCCGGGCGCTCACGGGTGGCAATTTCCGCGTCGCGCCGCGCTTCTTGGGCCTAACTGGTTTTGGGCTCGCGGTATTTTGTGCGCTCGGGGCAGATGTGCTGTTCGCGCGCCTCAAACAACGCGCGCGCCCTGTTGGCATCGGCCTGTTCGTGGTCATGGCTTGCGGCGCGCTGTGGTGGATGCATCGCGCCTCGCAAACGCCAATGGATGCCCGCACCGTCGCTGACGACGTCAACGCGGAGGCGATTCACCCCATCGCCACGTACAAAGAAGAACGCCGAGCCGCAGCGCAAGTGAACAGCTTCGACACCGTGGTCCGGTTTCGCAACCGCCGTGACATTCTGGAAGGCATCGGATACACGGACGGCTTCTTCGTGGTCGGGAACGAGTATCAGCCTCACTTGTATCCGTCCATCCACCCTCAGCCCGTGGTCATCCTGGGCATCAAGCCGAACCGCGTCACTGTCGAGCACCTGCGCATCAAGATCCGCGGGATGGTGCCGCGGAGTCGCATCTTCTTGCGTGCCCAAAAGCCCGCGTACGGCCTGCAGGTGGTCACCGACCCGCCCACCGCGCACGTGCGGGTCCGTCAACAAGGCCCGTTTTTAGTGGTGGAAAACCACGATCATTCACCCGTGCGGCGGGTTGTGTTACGCGCTGAGTTTCCCGTATCGGTTTTGTGGATGGTGGTGGCGATCTTGAGCTTGTTAGGGACGGTTACGGCGCTCGTGGTTTTGGAAGTTTCCAGGCGCCGCGCTTCGCCCGCTGAACGCTCGCATTTGGCACAGGTGGTTGAAGTTTGATGTCTGAACGGACTTACGAGAATCTTACCGTGATCTTGCCGACGCTGAACGAGGTCGGAAACCTCGAGACGCTGATCACGGAAATTGGCCGGGTGGCCCCCGGTAGCCAAGTGATCGTGGTGGACGACAATTCGTCCGACGGCACGCCGGATTTGGTGCGCAAGATCATCGAAGCCAAATCGCACGTTCAGCTGATCGCGCGCACCGTCAAGCCGTGCCTGACGGACTCCATTCAGCTCGGCATCGACTCCGCCACCACCGAGTATGTCGCCTGGATGGACGCGGACCACTCTCACCCGCCGTCTTTGCTGATTCGGTTATTCGACACGGCGCGCGAGTGCGGCTGCTGCATCGCAACGCGCTACGCGCAAGCCGAAGATTCCTTCGCGCAGCGCCTGCCCAAGGGCGAAATGCTCGCGGCCGGCCTGTCCGCGGTGCTGAACTTCGGCGTCAACCGCATGCTGCGTCTGAAGATCACCGATTACACCAGCGGCTACATCGTGTGCCGCCGTGATCTGCTGCAGAAGCACCGGCTCACGGGCGACTATGGCGAGTACTTCATCGATCTCATGTACTACCTGACTCGCCACGGCGTTGATTTGAAGGAAGTATATTACGAGTCGCCTCCGCGCATGTCCGGCGAGTCCAAGACGGGCTCGAGCCTGATCCCGCTGATGCGCCGCGGAGTGAAGTACATATGGCTCGTCAGCCGCTTGATGCTCAGCTCGGACAAAGCCAGCTAGCCCTAGCGCGCTGTCACCTGCTGTGCCTGCCGGAAACGGCATCGTCTCGAGCGGGGCTCAGCGTGTTGCAAGGCCTGTACGCCGCGCTCGAAACGGACGGCGCGGCGCGTATCATTTGGTACCCCGCGGCCGACCCCGATCATCATGGCGCGTTTGCATCTGGAACCGTGCGTTACCGCGCCACCGAAGCGCACACGCGCCGCGCTCTCCCGCGAGCTGACTTCGCACGCCTAGCGGTGCGCGCCGCCTCGATGCCCGGGCACGTGCTGGCGCGCCGGCGCTGGGAGAGCGCCATCCCCCACGAGGGCATCGGCTATGTGCTCACGCTGGGGGCCGCTCGCGCAATTCTTCCGGGGAGTGACACCGTACGCGGCAGTGTGGTGCTGGCTGAGCTGGAGAGCTGGTTTGCCGCTCAGGGCTGCCACGCTAGCTGGGTAGACACGGAGCTGTCGAATCAGCGCGCGCACGGCTTCTACCTGCGCCAGGGCTATCAAGAGGTGTCGCGCGACTTCGGTCAGGTGCTACTGCGGAAGCCGCTATCACGCGGCACACGTTGAGCGTTCCCATGCGTGTTCTATTCGTCACTCGCAAGTACCCGCCGCGCATCGGCGGGATGGAGAGCTTGAGCTACGGTCTGACCACGGGCTTTCCCGAGCCCAAGACCACGCTCGCTCTGCGCTCCTCGCAAAAGCATTTGGTTTGGTTTCTACCGTACGTCGTGCTGCGCGTGGCATTCACCGCGCACCGCTACGACGTGATTCACCTGGGTGATGCCATGCTGGGTGTGGCCGGCCTGGTGCCGCGCCTGCTCGGTCGAAAAGTAGCGGTCTCGGTGCACGGGTTGGATCTGACTTGGCCCAACCCGCTCTATCAGGCCTATTTGCGGCTGTTCTTGCGCGCTGATGTATTCATCGCCAACAGTGAAGCCACGAAGCGAATCGCCGAGGAGCGCGGGCTCGCGCCCGTGCGCACCATCTTGATTGGTGTTCCCGAGCGTTATTTTGGTGTCCCGCGCGGAGTACAAGATGCCGAGCTGACGCGTCAGGCGGCGGGTCGCGTGGTGTTAGTGACGCTCGGTCGCTTGGTGCGACGCAAGGGCGTTCTGTGGTTCGTGCAGCACGTGCTGCCGCGCTTGCCTGGCGTGCTGTATTTGGTGATCGGCGTCGGCGCCGATCGCGAAGCAATTGAACGCGCCGCAGCGGAGGCCGGCGTCACACAGGCGCTCTGGCTGGCAGGGAGCGTCACGGACGCCCGCTTGCTGAGCCTGCTCGGCGCTGCAGATATTTTCGTGATGCCGAACATCCGAGTGCCGGGGGATGCAGAGGGCTTTGGCATCGTCGCCATCGAAGCCGCCGCGAGTGGCTTGCCCGTCGTGGCCTCGCGTTTGGAAGGCATCCCGGATGCCATTTCGGACGGACACAACGGCACGCTCGTGCCGCCAGAAGACGCGGAAAGCTACCTCAGCGTACTACGGCCGCTGGTAACGAACGCCGACGAACGACGCCGCCAAGGCGAGCGCGGTCGGGCCTACACCCAAGAGCACTGCTCGTGGCCGCAAATCATCGCACGCTATATGGCGCTGTTTCGCGAGCTCGCAGATTCATGAGCCGCGGCTATGCGGCGCTGCCTGGCATCGCCGCGGCGCTCGGCTTCTGGTGCGGGTGCGCGGCAACGCCACCGGCCCAGCGCGCGAGCGCTCCGCTCGTGACGCCTGGCCTTGCCCCTTCCGCCGCTGAGAGGGCGGCCGTGCCGTCAGCGCGGGCGCCAGAGCCGGCTCTGCCCCCCACGGCCCCTGACTTGCAGCTCGAAGTAGCGCAAGTGCTGAGCTTGCCCGTGAGCTCGATTGCCCTAGGGGAAGGCACGCGGGTGGCCGTGCTCAGTGATCCGCCGCAAGTCGGCGATGAGCGCGGCTTCCATGCGCTGCCCTTGCCCGCTTCGCTGCGCGCCAAAGCTGGTGAAGTCGACGACGTGCGCATCTATTTCGGTCGCGACAATGAGCCCCGGATCATGGGCACGCGCCGCGCGGGCAACATCGAGCGTCCGATTTATTGGCGCCACACCACTGCCGCCGGTTGGCGCGATGGGCGTGAAGAAATTGGCCAACTCGGTGGTCCCGCAGCCGCCGGCTTATGGGGTGTGCTGGGCGCAGTTGACCCGGAGCTCGTGTGCCGAGCCGGCGCGCTGTGCATCATCAAACGCATCAGCGGCTGGAAAACTGCACCCGCAGGCGCTGAGCCGCGGCAAGTCGTCCTGCAAAACGGCGTGCTCTGGGGGCTTTCTGCGAGCGGCATTTCGAGCATTGACGCTCACGGTTGGGCGCTGGCCATTCCGGCGCCCGCCTGGGCGGAACCACGCGCGTTTTGGGCTACGGAGGGCGAAGCCTGGGTCAGCACCGAGCATGAACTCTTCCGCTTCCACGAGGGCGCTTGGAGCGCGGTGCCGCTGCCGCTTCCCGAGCCAACCTCCTTCTGGGGGCTCACGGCAACCTCGGTTTGGCTCGCCGGCAAAGGCGGCGTCGCGCACTTCGACGGTCAGAGCTTTCGCACGAACGTAGTGCCCGGCCAAATGCGCATCATCGTCGGGCGCGCGAATGGCGAAATCTGGTTCGGCGGAAGCTCTGGGTTGTTCCGCGCTGTTGCAGGGCCTGTCCGCTGATGCGCACGTCGTGACCGCCTCACTGGCACCTTCCGCGCCGCCCCAACGCTTGCGCGCGCTCTTATGCTTGGTGTGCACGTGCGCGCTATGGGGCCTCAGCTTTCCCGTCATGAAAGCTCTGGGGCTGGATTTGTCCGCGCGCGCGCCCGGAATCAGCACTTGGTTCGTCGCGTCGACCACCGTCGTGATCCGCTTTGGTTCGGGGGCGATCCTGCTCGGCCTATTCGGACTGCCGCGCCCCACTCGCGGTGAGCTCCAGCAGGCGCTGATCCTGGGCGTTTTTTCCGCGGCCGGCATGCTGCTGCAGATGGACGCGCTCAATTTCAGTGCTGCCTCGACCAGCGCGTTTCTGACCCAGGGCTACATCGTGATCCTGCCCGTAGTCTCCGCGCTCACGGCGCGCGCGTTGCCCCGCGCGAAGACCGTGCTCTGCATCTTCGCCAGCACTTGCGGGTTATTCGTGCTCTCTGGATTCGACTGGGTGAACTTGCGCCTGGGTCGCGGCGAGACGGAAACGCTCCTGGCCGCTTGCTCTTTTGCAGTGCAAATCCTGTCGCTCGCCGCAGCGCGGTTCCGCGGGAATCGCGCGCACGTCGTGACAACGGTGATGTTCATCTGCGTCGCAACGTTGCTCGCGCCGCTCTCGTTTTGGACGATGCGAACCTGGGCAGAGGTCGGACTGCTTTTTGGAACACCGTTCTCGATGGCGATGGTGTTCGTGCTGAGCGTGCCGTGCACGGTGCTCGCGTTCAGCCTGATGAACCGTTATCAGCCGGCCGTTAGCGCCAGTGAAGCGGGCATCATTTACGGCGCGGAACCGCTGTTCGCCAGCGTGCTCTCCTTATTTTTACCAGTAGTTTTCGGCGCGTGGGCGGGCGTGCACTATGAAAATGAGCAGCTCAGCGTGCGTCTCTTGATCGGCGGGGGCTTGGTGGTTGCAGCGAACGTGCTCCTGCAAGTTACCTGGTCGCCGTTTCCTGAACGAAAGTCACGCCCGCTCTAACATTACTTCTCGAGGGAAGTGATCAAGTAGTACTAAGGCGCCGGGTCGCCCAAGAGCAGGCGGTTTTTCGGAGTAATTGCGGGATCGATTGTTTGCGTGTGCACGGTGTAACCGTGCATGCGGAGCCGCGCAGCGCGCGTCACGTCGATGGCCAAAGCCGCGTCCAGCCAGCCAGCGAGGCCGCCCTGATCTTGCAGGGCCTGATCTTGGCAGCACGGCAATACGACGACACGCGCACGCGCCGAGATCGCTTTTTCGAGCACTAAATCCGTCAACTCGCCGCACCCATGGCACGACACCAATACATCCCCCGGGTGGGCCTGCACGCTCGATAGCTGCGCGGTCACCAACTCGACGCGGCCGGCCAAGCGCGGCCACTCCTGTGTCAGGCTTGCCGCGAGCCTCCCGGCGCTGCTCGGAATGCGCGTGTCTACCGCCAAGGCGAAGGGCGAGGAATCGTCGAGCAACAGCAACATTTGGGCGAGCAGAGCGTGACCACAGGCCAAGTCCAGTACGCGCCCCCCGCGAAACCGGCGCCGGGTGCGGCGGGCCACCTCCCAAGCTTCGAACAACTCCTTGCGAGGCAAGCACTCCGCTTCGCACACGCGGCGCGCAATGCGGTGAAACAGTGTGTCGCTCTCGAAACGCGGCAAATCACGGCGGGTGAGGTGGGAGCGGCTGCCCGGATCGAAGTTCATGGTCTGGGCGATCGTTGCCTCGTTTCGGTCCCCGTGTCAGCCTGCCCGGGCCACTCGATGACTAACGGAACCCACGAGCCAGAACGCATTGGCTACCGCCGTTCCATCGTTCTGCCCGGTGTAGAGGTGCTGGATGCCGTGAATTCACGCCGCCAGTGGCGTGAGGTGAGTGAAGGCTTCGCGGTCACCTTTCTGCACACCTGGCACGGTCGGGTTTACTACCGCGGGCAGACACATGCACTACAGCCCGGTGTCGCGTTCTGTAACCACTACTACGAAGCGTTCGTGGCAACGCCCCATGCCGGCAGCGGCGGCTCTTTCAACGTCCTGATCATCCGCCCGGAAACCCTCGCCGAGTGGCTGTCGGAGTACCAGCCGAATGCGCGGAGCCCCCATTGGAGAAGCGTGGCTCCGCCCATTTCGAACCAGCTCGTGAGCGCTTTTAGCGGGTTCTCTGCTTCGTTCGAGCCCGAGTCGTCTGCCTTGCAAGTTCAATCGCTCGCCACGGTCCTGTCGGAGCTGTTGATTCGCGAGCTCGTTTCGGACTCACGCAAAGATCCGCTGCATGAGGGGCCGGCGCTGCGGGGTACGGCTCGCATGCGAGAATGCCTTCATGAAGGCGGGTTCGACATCGATCTCCAGACATTGGCAGAGCGCGCGGGGCTCAGTCGCTTTCAAGCGCTGCGGGCTTTCAAGCGGCGCTATGGGCTGCCCCCGCATGCCTACCAGCTGTGCATGAGGGTGCAGCAAGCAAAGGGCATGCTCCGGGGTGGCGCTGCGCCGGCGGATGTCGCAGCGCACTGCGGGTTCGTGGATCAAAGCCATTTCATTCGCCATTTCAAGCGTATCGTCGGCGTCACGCCGACTCGCTACGCGCTCGCCAACGGCAGCTCTCAGCGCGCGAGCGGTGTGTACCGAACTAGCCCGCCAGTCACCAAGGATGCCACGGTGGTCGTAACTCGCTCGGATCGCCGCCGCGCATAGCGCCGGGCGGCGCATCGCCATTGTCGGCATGCAACCTGACCTCGTCGTATTCCCCCGTGAACAGCGAGCACGGGCCGGACGTCGCACGCCCCTAGTCCGAGGTGTTCAGCACGCCGCCCTGAAGGGCATGCTACGCTCGGCCGAATGACGTACGAAGAGGCCAAGGCATGGTTCGAATCGAACCAGGGTCAAATGATTGAGTCGCGCGGCGTTGCGACCGTCACAGTGAGTGGCCGCAGCGTGCGTTTCTCGAGCAAAGCGCCCGAGCAAGATGAGTTCATCAAAGCGATCTCACGTCTGAAGCGCATCCTCGAGCCGCTGGCCAACTGAGCCTGCGCCGGCGGTTTACCAATCGAGCGGCTTTTCATCGCGAAAAAAGCCGCCGTTTGGACCGCTCCTTCCGAGCGTGGCGGCCCACACGATGCCGCTCAGTCCTCGCTCTACGCGGCGCGGCGCCTCCGCCCATGCGCTCGCACCGCAGCCCGCCAGTGTGACCCATGGGGCATAGAGCCGCGACGGAGGCATGCGAGGGTGCGGCGCGGCGAACCGTGCGGCGCGGCGAACCCGTGCGGCGTGGCGCGGCGAACCGTGCGGCGTGGCGCGGCGAACCGTGCGGCGCGGCGTGGCGAACCGTGCGGCGCGGCGTGGCGAACCCGTGCGGCGCGGCGAACCCGTGCGGCGCGGCGTGGCGAACCCGTGCGGCGCGG
>JBDTYJ010000186.1:0-11415 GCA_040005755.1 Pseudomonadota bacterium | reverse complement strand
TTTGCCGGTGATTTCACTGCGGGCCATTGAGGGCGCGGAACCTAGCTCAGGGTGACCGGCTGTTCAAGTGTGACCGCGCCTAGCTTACCGAAAGCTCCCCCAAGGCCTGGGTCAAGGTGCTACAAAACCTCTTTAACTCACTGAACTCACGAGGTTTTTTGATTAGTGCTTGCTCGTCCATGTAGAGCCGGCGGGCGAGCTCAATTTGGACCGCGTGCACGCGGTCCTTCGGGCGGCCGTAGTGGGAGGTCGAAAACCCGCCCCGATACGGCTCATCGTGAGCGACGCTGAGCCGGAACTCGGCCGCGTGACGATCCACCAAACGCAGGACGGATCCCGCACAGGTCGTGCGTGCGCGCGAGCCGGGCACCACATCCGCCCGTTCGCGGCCCGGATCGATGTGGCCCTCCCTGCCACGGCTCGGCATCGAGTGGCCGCACAGCAAGATGGCGTAGCCGAACTCCGCGACGCGCTGCGCGAGCAGCGCTTGCAATGTTTGATGATACGGGCGGTAGATGCGCACTAAGCGCCGCTCGAGCTCCGAGAACGGTAGTGGCCGCGATAGCGCAGGGCGGTTGTCCGTGGTCACGCGCCAGATCACGCCGTGAGGCGCTGAGCGCGCCGCGCCGCCCTCCACGGTCAGCGAATCCACGTCCGTTTCCGCGCGGTTCAAATCACAAACGTAGCGACTAACGTGCGACACGAGCAGCGTTGCGCCAACTTCCGGCGCTTCAGCATACAAGTCATCCACGAATAGATCGGCGTCGCGACCGAGCGATTGAGCGGGCGCGATCAACGTCGCCATTGATTCCGGATCCACGCTCAGGCCGGCGTGTGGCACCTCCACGACGACCGGGGTGCGGTTGGCACGAGGCTCATGGACCGAGAAAAACACCCCTGTTTTGTAGCACACCCTGCCGCTCTCATGGGTATTAGGCGCGTGGATGCGATCTTCGGTGCGCGTTTCGCACGTGATCCCCGCTGACGTGCGTATAGATCTCCGTCGTCGTGATGCTGCTGTGCCCGAGCATGGTTTGCACGCTGCGCAGATCGGCGCCGCCAGTCAGTAAGTGCGTTGCAAAAGAATGCCGCAGCTGATGGGGGTAGACACGCCCACGCAAACCAATCCCACGCGCATACGCGCCCACGATTTTCCAGAACCCTTGGCGCGTCAGCGCGCCGCCGCGCGGGGAGGGGAAGAGCACGGGCGCAGCCTGCTTCGCTGTGCCTGTCCGCCCTGGACCGAAGTCATCGCGCGCACTCAAGTAAGCCTGCAAATGATCGAGCGTGCGCTGCCCGAGCGGCACTAAGCGGCGCTTGCCGCCTTTGCCGAAGGCCGAAACAATCCCGCGCTTCAGGTCGACGTCGCCTAGAGTAAGCCCCACGAGCTCACTCACGCGCAGGCCGGCCGCGTAGCTCACGCTCAGCATCGCGCGATCGCGCAGCCCGCGTAGCGTGCTTGTGTCCGGTGCCTCGAGCAGCCGCGCGACGTCCGCCTCACTGAGTGTGCGCGGCAGTCGGCGTCCGAAGCGCGGGCGCGCCGAGAGCTCGGTGGGGTCCGCGGAAAGCGCGCCTTCGCGCAGCAGGAACTTCATCAGGCCGCGCACGGCGGATAGATGCCGCGCCGCGCTTCGGGCGCTCAAGCCCTCGCGAGCCAGCTGGCTCAGCCAGGCGCTGACCGTACCCAAATCGATCGCCTCAGCGCGGTCGATGCCCGCCGCCTCGGCAAACCCCGACAGTTTGTTGAGGTCCCTGCCATAAGCCTCCAGCGTGCGGGGGGAGAGCGCCCGCTCCACGCGCAAATGGTTCAAATAGGCTTCGACCAGGCCATCCAGGGTCACCTCAGCAGCGTAGCGCCGGCGGCCAGTGGGGGCGAGTTTTGGGACCTGCGCCGCGGCACCACCACAGCGGGCGAGTTCACCGTGGCGCGCGAAAGAGGCGTTGGGTTGGCCTGGGGTCAGGCGGGGCGCGCCGCGCTCACCAGCGCACGGAGCCGTGCCTCGGGCTGGGCCTCGCGCATCAGCGCTTCCCCGATCAACGCGGCGTCCGCGGAGGAGGCCGCGACGCGCTGCACGTCCTCTGGGCTGGAGATGCCGGATAGGTGCACGCGCGTCAGGCTGCTGGGCAAGGCGGCGAGTACGCGCGCGCTGCGTCCGGCGTCCATTGCCAGCGTGTCGAGATCGCGGGCATTGACGCCAATCAATGTCGCGCCAGCATCGAGCGCGAACGCCGATTCCTGCTCCGTCACGACTTCCACGAACGGCTCCAATTTGCGTTCGCGCGCCGCTTGCGTGAGCGCGGTCAACCGCTCCGCGGTCAGGCAGCGTACGATCAGCAGCACGGCATCCGCGCCATAGGCGGCGGCAGCATCGAGCTGGCATTCGTCGATCACGAATTCCTTGCACAAAAGCGGTAAATCACAGGCCGCTCGCGCTTCACGCAGGTGCTCGAAGCCGCCGTCGAAGAAACTCGCGTCGCACAAAACGCTGATCATGCTCGCCCCGGCCCGCTCGTAGGCTTGCGCGCGTTCAGCCACGGAAAGCGCAGTCGAGAGTGGCCCGGCCGAAGGCGAGCGGAACTTGATCTCGCTGATCAATTGCACCACGCCCTCTTGGCGGCGCAGCGAGAAGGTACGGGGCGCGGGTGGGGCGGGCAGCTTCAGCGCGCGCAGCGTCGGTAATTCCTCGCGTTTCTTGGCCAAAATTCGGGCCAGTATGCCTCGGCTGCTCATTGCCTTCAGCGCTCGCCGCGCCGCGCGCTGGCGGCTTTGCGCAAGCGGACCAACGCTTCAGTCGCGGCGCCAGAATCTAGTGCTTCACGCGCGCGTTCCATAGCCAGCCGAGGCTCCAAACCAAGCGCGACGACCAAGCCGGCTGCCGCATTGAGCAAGATTGCGTCGCGCGCGGGATGCGCTTCGCCGCGCAAGATCGACTCCAGCACGCGCGCGTTGTGCGCCGGATCTGCGCCCGCGATGGCGCCCGCGGCGCTCCGCGGGATGCCGAAATCCTCCGGAGTGAGGGAGAACTCCCGTAGCTTGCCGCCGTCCACTTCACTGATGCGCGTGGCAGCAAACGGGCTCATTTCGTCGAGGCCATCTTCACTCCGCACGACCCACGCTCGCGTGGTACCGAGCTCGAGCAACGCGCCCGCCAACACTGGACGGATCGCGTCGTCGAATGCGCCTAGGAGCTGGTGCGTGGCATGCGCGGGATTTGCGAGCGGGCCCAAGCAATTGAACAGCGTGCGCACACCCAACTCGCGGCGCACTGGCATCACGAAGCGCATCGCGGGGTGGTGTGCTTGCGCGAACAGGAACGCGATGCGCGCTTCAGCGAGCACCTCGTGCTGTCGAGCTCCAGATACGTCCAGCGGAACCCCCATGGCCTCCAGTACGTCCGCGCTGCCAGCGCGACTGGTGGCGGCGCGGTTGCCGTGCTTGGCCACCGCGATGCCGGCTGCCGAGGCGATCAACGCCGCGCCGGTGGACAGATTGAGCGTGCCTGCGCCGTCCCCGCCAGTGCCACAGGTATCGAGCACGACGGAGAAATCGTGCGCGACCGGGATCATCACGGCCCGCATCGCGCTAGCGGCTGCTGCGAGCACGCTCGAACTCTCGTTGCCAGTTAGGCGCAAAGCGACCAGAAATCCGGAAACCATCGCGGGCGTCCAATGGCCTGCAAAGATGGCATCGAACACTCGGCGCACCGTCTCGGGTGAGAGGCCACCTGGCCCGGTGATCTCCGCGAAGACGTCGTTGAACTTGGGCGCCTCGGCGCTCACAGCGAGCCGAGCCAGTTCTCGATCAAGCGCAGACCGTGATCGGTGAGGATGGACTCGGGATGAAATTGCACCCCTTCCACCGCGAATTTGCGATGGCGGAGAGCCATGATTTCCCCCTTTTTGGTGCGCGCGCTGACTTCCAACGCGGCGGGGAAGCCCGCCTCTTCCACGATCAGGGAATGATAGCGTGTGGCTTCGAAGGGCGAGGGGATACCCTCGAAGATGGTTCGCCCGTCGTGCTCGATGCCCGAGGTTTTGCCGTGCATCAGCTCCGGGGCACGGACTACCTTGCCACCAAAAGCCTGACCGATGGCCTGGTGCCCGAGGCACACCCCGAAGATGGGCAGCTCTCCCGCCAGCTGCTGAATGACCGCCAGTGTGACACCGGCCTCGTCCGGGTTGCCTGGTCCGGGCGAGAGCAGCACCCCGGCGGGTGCGGCGTCTCGGATCTCCTGCACCGTCACGCGGTCGTTGAGCCGCACGTCGCACTCGCCGCCCAGCGTCTCGATGTATTGCACCAAGTTGTACGTAAACGAGTCGTAGTTATCGACGACCACGACGCGCTTTTTCACGGCCGGAAGCGTTGCACCCGCGACACGGCCGGTCAATGCCAACGCGCGGGCCGGCTTCGCGGACTCCGCGCGCGCCTCCGAGCTCCGCGCAGCGCGACCACCAAGGTTGTGCACCGTGACTGCATTTGACGCTTGCCGACATTGAGACGGGCCGCTACTGTCCCGGCCGGTCGCCAGCCGGGCGGGTCACCGTTTTTTTCATATTTTCTCGCCAGATCCCGGCATGGTTGACGAGCTCCGATGGAAGATAAGAAGCCAAAGATCGATCTGAAGTCGCGCCTGGGAAAGAAAACCGTCAGCTCATCGGCGGCCGGTTCGATTCCGCCGCCAGTCGGCATCCCGAACCCCTCGACGCCTGTTGCTGCCCCGCCAGCGAACCCGAGCCGCGTCCCTGCGCCGCCGTTTGCGGCGCCCCAAGCCGCAGCGTTGCCGCGGGTCGACAGCTCCAACCCCTATGGGGCCATGGCGCCGCAAGCCGCGCCCGTGCGCATGCAGCCGCAAACCATCACTTTAGAGATGAGTGATGAGTTCGTGCAGGCCCAGAAGTCGGGCCGCAAGAAAGTGCTCATTGGGTGCCTATTCACTGCCGGCTTGGGCGCAGCGCTCGGGTTTGTCGGCGGCGGCATCAGCGAACGGAACAAGGGCGCTGACGCAGCCATCTCCGGCGCGGCTGAGTTGACCACTAAGGTCGAACAATCGACCAAAAAAGCCAATGAGCTGGCGGACGTCCTGAAGTCGGCCAAAGAAAAGCTCGGCAAGAACACCTTCCCCGATGAGGAAGTGTCGAAGCTTGGCGGCATCAACCTGCCGTTTACCCCCGCAGATCTTAGCGGCAAGGGCATCGGCCGCTTCAACCCGGCCGTTGTCTCCGCGCTGATCGACTTTTCGACGCTGGTCGACAAAGTCAATGATCAGAAGGAAAAGCTGCAAAACGTGATGTCCGGCAACAAGAAAGCCGTGACGGATTTCTTGGATCCGAAGCAGCAGGTGCGTTGGTCGGTGGTGCTCGGCAGCACCCCCGCGGGCCCGTGGGCCACCATGCAGCCGGTGCCCACGCCGTTCCTCGCCAAGCCTGAGGGCGACAAGGCCAAGTGGCCTGACGACCTCCACATTCCGGTCGGCGATAAGCAAGCGGTGCTGAAGCGTTACACAACGGGCAACCCGGTCAGCGAAGACGGCCTGTTCGTTCCGGTTGATCCGGCGTCGCAAGCTGCAGTGTGCCCGAACAGCGTCGTCGTGACCCTGCGCCGATCGCTCGGCGACCTGGAAGAGGTCCTGCGCGGCGACCCGACGCCGGGCGCAGAAAAGACCGGCTTGCTCGAGGCCGGCCAAAAGCTCGTTAAGTCCTTGAAGCAAATCGGCGCGGCTAACCCGTAGTCGCGAGCCCAGTCAGTAACATTGGCCGGTAGTGCTTCGAGCGCTACCGGCCAATTTGTTTTGTGGGTGCCCCACCCGAGCCCGTGTTCGGGCGCGTTAGGTCTTGCACCGGCGCTCGCGTCTATGCGGCGGTGATGCGTGACGACGAGCGGGGAAGAATCGACTCGGGCGTGGGTACGCGCGTGATCTCGACTTTGACGACTCGACGCTCGTCGGCTTCACGCACCACGAAATCCAGCCCAAATGCGCGCAGCGTCGCGCCTGGCTCGGGTACGCGCCCGAGCTCGGCGACCACTAGCCCGGCGAGCGTGTGGTAATCGCCGTCTTCCGGCAGGGCAGCGCCCAGGTAACGGCTCAAATCCGCGATCGAAACGCTGGCATCGACCATCATCTTGCCGTCGCCAACGTCAACGATCGGTGCTTCCTCGACGTCGTGCTCATCGCGGATGTCGCCCACGATTTCTTCGAGCAGATCCTCGAGGGTGATGATGCCGCTGAAGCCGCCGAACTCGTCGATCACGACGGCCATGTGGTGGCGGCGCGAGCGCATGTCTTTGAGCACGCTCGTCGCCAGTTGGCTCTCGGGAACGAACACCACCGGCTGACGAAGCAAAGATTCGACGCGCACGTCCGGCTGCCTGCCGAGGGAAGCGTGACGCAGCAGATCCTTGGCGTGCAGGATGCCGACCACGTTGTCGATGGTGTCTTTGTAAATCGGATATCGAGAGTGCTCGCTCTCGACAATCAGTCGCAACAAGCCTTCGATCGGTGTGCCGATGTCGAACGCGGTGACCTGCGGGCGCGGGATCATCAACTCTCCCGCGGTGGCATCGCCGAAATCGAGCACGTTTCGGATCATTTCCGACTGGTCGTGGCCGAGCGAACCGTTGAGCTCGCCCTCATTCACGATCATCTCTACCTCGGTCTCCGTCACACCGGGCGTTGGCACGGTTGGCGGCTTGGCCAAGCCGCCAACGGCCCGGCCAACCCAGGCGATCGGCGCAGCGATGGGCGCCGCCAACAGCTCGAGCGGGCGCAGCACCTGAAGCAGCAGCGGCGCTGTCGTATCCGTGCTGCGCGCGACCAGGCCACGTGCGATTTCGGTCGGTAGCGCGTAGGCAAATAGCGCGATGGTTGCCGCAACCACGGGCAACCACGCGCCCAACCACGCCGGGAGCTGGCGCCCGACCAACAGGGCGCTGACTGCGATGCCGATCGTCCGAATAACCAGCCAGCGGGCCTCGATTACGGGGCCGGACTCCAGGTATCGGTCGAGCGCACGCTGAGCGCCTCCCTCCAGGCTATCGCGCAGGGCTGTGCGGCGCGCCGCAGACAGGGTGGTGATGGCCCAACTTGCTGCCGCGGAAACCGCAGCGAACGCCGCGGGGAGCGACGCGATCAGCAGATGGAAAATTCGTAATGGTGGGGCTGGATCCAAGGTCGTGCGGTGCGCATCGCACCCGCCTCCTAGGGATCACTTAGCGGACCCTGCCGGGGGGGCGCAACCCGCCCAGTCGCTGACCGACCCTGATTCATGACCGAAATCAGCCCGCCCAAAGCAGTGAATCCGGCCAACGGGATGGCGTGGCGGGCCCAGCCAGATAAGCCAGCGAAAATCAGCGGTTCTCCCTCATTTCGTGCGTTGCTTCAAGGCTCGGTTCCGGTCTTGAATTGGGCCCATAGGCCGGCATCGGCAATGGGCCTACACGGAGCTCCACAAACAGGGAGCGAGCCAGGCGCGCTCCCGCGTGGAACCCGCCCGCGCCGTGGCTCGGAGCACGGGCCGGACTTGCCCGGGTCGGCCGCGGAGCATGAGCGCGAACCCTTGCTCGACCCCTTGTGGTGCCAGATGGCGCTTCATCCGGGCATCACCCCTACGGTGGGGATGACATCGTTGCCGAGCGCGCCCGCAGCGCTGCCCGTGCGGGAAGACTTACAACAGTTGTTGAGCGGCTTGGCTCGACGGGTGGCTTGGGGTGGCGACCGCCGCAAAGGGTCGGCGCGAATCGAGCTCTCGGAGGGGGCGCTTGCGGGTGCGACCCTCGTCGTTCACGCGGAGCAGCGCTCGGTCAGCGTTGAAATTGAGTTGCCGCACGGAGGTGGTGCATCCAACGGGCTACAGCAGCGTCTGTTGGAGCGCCTTGAGCGGCGCGGCTTTGCGGCACGCGTTCGCATTGAATAAAGCCGCCGCGGGATCCGTCTAGCGACGTCACTCCGGTCCGGGCCGGAAGCCACGCACAACGCGGAACTCACCCGGTGCACGCTCATGCCCGAGGCAGACCAGCGCGCCGGTCTGGCTGAACCAGGCTTCCGTCTCCGCGGGGGGAGCGCCGCCTAAACGCACGAAGTCCGCTGGCTCTAGCTGTTGGCCCAACTTTGCGCGGCGTTCCCCTGTTTCAGCGAGCACCGCGCAGGGTAGGACGCGCCGCGCGGCCTCAGCGGTGGTCACGAGCGGCGCGCCCGAACTGGCAGGCCAAGCACAGGCATCACTCAGCTCGAAGCGACCGCTGGCGAGGCGGCGCAGCTCCGACAAGTGCGCAGGCAGGCCGAGCGAAGCGCCCAGATCGCGGGCAAGCGCGCGCACGTAGTAACCCTTTGAGGCTTCTACCTCTACGGTGAGCTCGTGCAGAGCACGCGAAATCAACAGCAGCGAGGTGACACGAACCTCCCGTTCAGCGAGCTCCGGCGCCTTGCCAGCCCGAGCCAAGGCGTATGCTCGCTGGCCGTCGATCTTGATCGCGCTCACGGCGGGGGGCATTTGTGAGCGCCGCGCGCGCTCGACAGCCAGCGCCGCCTCGACGGCCTGCGCCGTGGGTTGCCCGTGGCTTATGGGTGCTTCTTCGGTCGTTTGTCCGTCGGCATCCAGCGAGTCGGTGGCTCGCCCCAAGCAGATGGTGGCGCGGTAGCGTTTGTTATCACGGGTGAGAAAGGCGGAGAGCTTGGTCGCCTCGCCGAACAAGAGCAGCAACACGCCGGTGGCCATTGGGTCGAGCGTGCCGGCGTGTCCCACCTCACGCGTGCCGAAGATGCGCCGCGCCTGCGCGACGATGTCGTGACTCGTCGCTTTTCCCGGCTTATCAACGACTAGAACGCCGTCTGGACTCAACCGAACCACACGCTACGGCGCTCGCGCAGACCGCTGTCGAGCATGGCCTGAATGGAGCTTCTGACACGCTCGGAGAGGCGGCCGACCAATACATGATCGTCTGCTGCCTCGGGACCGTAGCTGTCTAGGTGGATTGGTTCCCCAAAACGCATCTTCCACTTGGTAGGGGCAGGCAGCAGGCCAGCCGGGCCCAGCAACGGGAAGGTAGGTGTGATCGGAAAGTACGGCAGCCCGAGCAATTCGGTGAGGCCTTCCAAACGATACAAGAGTGGGCTCGACTCTTCCGCGCCGATGATCGCGCATGGAACGATCGGCGCGCGCATGCGCAGGCACAACCGGATGTAGCCGCCACGCCCGAAGCGTTGCAGGTGATAACGCTCGCGGAACAGCTTCTTGATGCCGTGCACGCCTTCCGGGAACACCGCGACCAGGCTCTCTTTTTCCAGCAAGCGCTCGGCATTTTCTGGGCAGGCACGCACGGCGCCGACGCGATTCATGAACACGCCTGCGAACGGCAGGTAGTACATGAAATCCTCGGCTAACCAGCGCAAATCCCGCTTTTTCGGGTGCTCGATCCGCAACGCGGTGCGCAGCATCGGACCGTCGAGCGGTAGGGCGCCGGAGTGGTTGGCGACGATGATGCAACGCCCTTCGGCGGGTACGTTGTCTATGCCTTCCACCGAGGTCCGGAAGTAGGTCTTGTACAAGAAGTCGACCGCTGGCTTTACACTTTGCTCGAAGCCCGGATCGAGGCCGAAGTCGTCGAATTCCTCCGCGCGGCTGCGCAGCGCCGAGCGGCCCCACTTGCGCGAGATGAAGTCTTCGGCTGGCGGCAATGCAGGCTCAACGCGCGCAGGCGGCGCAGAGCTCGACTTTGCAAGTGGAGCGGGTCGCCGTTCCGAGCTCGGAGCCGGGCCCTCGGCCTCGACTTCAGCAGCGGCGTCGCTGAAATCGCGTTGGCGGATCAGGCCATCCAAACGCGCCTCCAGCGCGCGAATCTGCGCCTCGACGTCGCCGCTGCGCCGCTCGGCGGGCTCCGGCTGCGAGCTCTCGAAGGCTTCCCCGTACTGCGTGGTCGGTGGCACCACGCGCGAACCGATGCCCAGCTCGAACGCCTCTTCCGAGTCGATATCCGTATCGCCTAGCCCAACGGCGTCCACCGCCAAGCGTTCTTCCAGCGCGGACTGGGCGAGGGCAGCGGGGCTATTCGGCGCAAGCTCCGGCTTCGGCCGCTCGATGTGCCGGCTCTCGACGCGCACCCCCGCAGGCCCACGGTCGCGCCCCGTGCGGCGGGCCTTCCGCTTCTTGTTCGTGGGCGTCCGTTCACCGCGTGGCGGCGCGCTTCGCGCATCACGCGCCACTTTCTTGGCAGGGCGCGGCCGCGCGGCTTCCTTCTTCGGGGTCGGGCTTCCG
Organism: Pseudomonadota bacterium; assembly: GCA_040005755.1. Lineage (GTDB taxonomy): Bacteria > Myxococcota_A > Polyangia > Polyangiales > Polyangiaceae > PMG-095. The sequence goes on along the minus strand of JBDTYJ010000186.1, from coordinate 1,167 downwards.
TCGCGTTTGCGGCTCTTGTCCTTGCGTTTCACGCGGGGGTCTCCGAAAGCAATTTCACGTCGCGAAGGTGCTGGGCATTAGCATAATCAATTAAGGCTTCACGGCTGGTGTATAGCGGCTCAAATCCGAGCTCTTTCCTAGCCAAAGCGCCATCTGCAACGCAGATGTATTGCAAATAATCGAAGAAAGCGGGCGGCGCTTCTGCAAGCTGCGCTAGCCACAGTGCGCTGGTTAGCCCGGAGGCCAAAGAACGCGGCAGTGGAAGAGAGGTGCGTCCCGCCAGCCGGATCACCGTGCGCAGGGGAAGCACGCCATCGCCGACAATGTTGAACACGCCGCTCGCGTCGTACAACGCCGCCAAGCGGAGCGCTCGCACGGCGTCCGCCTCGTGGACAAACTGCCAGAGCGGATCGAAGCCCAGCACCGTGGGGGTGAGGCGATGGCTGAGGTAGCGCGTCACGAAGTTGTCTACGGTTGGCCCGAGCACCGGCGCGATGCGCAACACCGTGGCGCTGCGACCCTGGCCTGGTCGACCAAAGCGGAGGACTTCACTCTCAGCCTCCATTTTGTCGGCAAAGAACGGCTCCGAGCGCCGGGCGCGTAGCGGATGTTTTTCCGAAAGGTAGTTGGGGTTGGTCGGGTGCGCGCCGTAGAGCAGCGTCTGACTGCGCATTACGATCTTGTGCACTTTCGTGCGCCGACAAGCGTTCAAAACGTGCATCGTGCCCACGCTTTCCAGCTCGTGGGCGAACGCCGTGGAGTGCGTTGGCGAGTCCAAGAAATTCAGGTGCACGACCACGTCCACTGCTTCCGCAGCGAGGATTTCCGCGAGGCGTTCCTCAGCCAACCCCTCAGTCAAGTTGACGTCGTAGACACGCGACTTGGCCCCGGCCGTCGTCGGTGCTTCCGTGTCCAAACAAACGATGGTTCGGACGTTGGGATCTTCTTCCAACAAACCAATCAGGTTCGTGCCCAGGAACTGCGCGGCGCCGGTCACCGCAATGACGCGACGGCGCGACGACGACGGACCCGAAAGCCCGCGCTCATCCAGCTTCAATGAGTGCGAAGATGTAAGCGAGTTACTCACCCAGCGCTCCTGCGATACAGCATCGGTTTTTCATCTCGTGTCCGCAAAGTAGTCGAAAATGTCGTGATTCCTAGAGTCAT
>JBDTYJ010000185.1:0-11420 GCA_040005755.1 Pseudomonadota bacterium | reverse complement strand
GTGAGCTGCTCCATTTGTTCGTACCATGCCGCAGCGTCGCGCCCTCGGAAGAACGTGCTGACGGCGCCCACCTCCGGGTCGGCCAAAGGCGCCACGATGCGCCGTAGAAAGTCAGGACGAAGCAGCACGTCACTGTCGCTAATGACGAGCAGGTCGTGACGAGCGTGCGGCAGGGCACCCGCGAGATTGTTTATCTTGCCGTTCAAGCCCACGTTCGCGCGCGAATGAACAACCGCCACTTTCTCGGCGCCGAATTCGTTTTGCAGCTGGAGAAGCAGTGGCAGTGCCGGGTCATTCCGTCGCTGCACGGAATACACGACTTGATATTGCGGATAGTCCTGCAGACACGCGCTACGCAGATTCGTAAGCAACTTCTTCTCGAGCCCGTAAACGGGCTTGAGCAGCGTGACGGGGGGCCAAACGGCGAGTGTTGCGTCGAAGCGTTCTGAGCGGGACCGGAAAAACAGCGCACACACGAACACGCCCCACCAACACGCCGAGCCGACGAGTACACAAACACCGAGCAAGATTTGGTAGAGAGGCAACGACGCGTTCATCAGCGAGAGACCAGCCTCCGACCCGGCGCAACGACCTCCTTTTGCGGTCGCGTGTTGGCACTGCGTAGCACACTGCGAGGATCCCCAGACTAAATCTTGCTCACGCTTGTCGTGAGCAGCAGCGGCGCGGCGGCGACTCGGACGATTGATATTGAAGGATCTCCGCATTGCGGAGAAGCAGCGCAAGATTACCAATCACCGCCGCCATTTGCCCCACCTGTCAGGAAGCCGCGTGAACGAGTTCCGGCGGCGCAGCCGCGCCCGTCAAACGCGCATCCCGGCGCTGCATTGATATGCGGTTCGTCCGCTCGCGATTCATTTGAAGCACGCCATATTGCGGAGAACCAAGGCGTTAACGAGGCGTGAGACGGCGACATTCGCCTCACACGCCGTCGCAAAAAGACACACTAAGATTTGGCCGCTAACGCTGCGGCGCTCGCCTCCAGCGCACGGCGATAGGTGCGCGCCACTAGCCCGGTGACGAAGCGGCGGGGCAATAACTTCCCCAGGCCTGCGCCGAAACGATTGCTGAAGCCGTTCACGTACAGGTAGTCCCGTCTGCGGAAGGCGTTGAGCCCCTCGCGAGCGCATTGCTCGGCTGAAACGAGAAAGCCCTTCAATGGTACAAAGCTCTCGCCGGCGGTCATCTCGGTATCGATGCCGCCCGGCGCGAAGCTCGTGATCGAGATCGGCTGTTTGCGCAGCTCATGCCACAAGCCACAAGCGAAATGGATCATGAACGCTTTCGTTCCCGAGTAGGCACTTTGATAGGGCACGGGTTGTAGCCCCGCCATACTCGCCACGAACAGAATGCCGCCGCCTGGTTGTTTACTGATAATATGCGGCACCAGCGCGTCAGCGAAGCGAACCACGCTCGTCACGTTCGTGCTCAACATGGCGTCGAACGTGTCTGACGGCAGCAATGCTTGTGGGCCGAAGTGCGTCACTGCTGCGTTCAAAATTGCAGCGTAAACGGGCGGTCCGTTCACAATTTCCGCTAGCACGCGTGTCACGTCCGAACTTTGCGACAAATCGGCGACCAACGGGATGACTCGCACGCCCGCGCTTTGCTCGAGCTCTGTGCGAAGTTCCTCCAGGCGCTCCTTGCGTCGCGCAAGGACGATCAAGTTCGCCCCATGCTCGTGCGCCAATTGCCGCGCAAATTCGCGACCCAAGCCCGCAGAGGCGCCCGTGACGAGCACCCAACGACCGCGAAAATCCATCGCTTTTGCCATGGCAGGGGGCATAGGGTTGAAAGGTCCGAGGCGTCAACGCGAAGGCCGCCGGCGATGACGCCAACCTCCCGAGGCCGCGCGCGTGCGCGCGCTCGGCTCCCGTTCGCCAGCTTCGTACTTCGGTGTATGCTGCGCGGCCGATCGCCTAAAGCGATCGCGAAAGGGTCCAGGCCAGATCATGAAATACAGAAAACTTGGCTCCGCCGGCGTGAAGGTTTCGGAGCTTTGCCTCGGAGCGATGACGTTCGGCGAGGCCGACGAGAAGTCCTTCATGCACAAGGTCGGCAGCGACGAGCGGACCTCGTTCGGAGTTCTCAACCGCGCGCTGGAGCTCGGCATCAACTTCATCGACACCGCGGACGTGTACGGTCAAGAGGGCCTCAGCGAACGCGTCATCGGGGCATGGTTCGAACGCGATCAACGGCGCGATGAGGTCGTGCTCGCCACCAAGTTTCGTTTCGTGATGGGGGAAGGCCCGAACAAAAGCGGCGCGTCTCGCCATCGCATCATGAAGTGCGTCGAGCACAGCCTGAAGCGTCTACGTACGGATCATATCGACCTGTATCAAATTCACATGCAGGATCTGGATACCCCGGAGGATGAGCTGCTGCGGGCGCTGGACGACCTCATCTCCCAGGGGAAAGTTCAGTACATTGGCTGTTCGAACTACGCCGCATATCGCTTGATGGACTCGCTGTGGCTCAGCCGCACGAAGAACCTATCCGCATTCGTCACGCTGCAAGCGCAGTACAGCCTGGTAGCGCGCGAGTTGGAGCGCGAGCACGTCCCGCTGTGCCGCGCGCAAGGCATCGGCATTTTGCCTTGGTCGCCGCTCGCGAGCGGTTTCTTGACCGGGAAATACCGAAGGAACGAGCCGCCGCCTCCCGGCACGCGGCTCGAGCAATGGAAGGATCGCCGGGCCGGCTTCGATAACGAGCGCAACTGGCGCATCATCGACGCCGTGCGCGCGGTCGCGGCCGAAGTCGGCGCGACGCCCGCAGCCGTTTCGCTTGCCTGGCTGCTCAAGCAACCGCAAGTTAGCTCGGTCATTTTCGGCGCGCGCAGCGTTGCGCAACTCGAAGACAACGTGAAGGCCGAGGACGTGAACCTCTCCGAGGGTCACGTCAAACAGCTGGACGAAGCCTCCAGCTTCGACATCGGCTACCCGTACGCGTTCATGAAGAATATCCAAGGCCGCTGGTGATGCGCGGGCTCGGCGGTTCGCCAGCGCGGTTCACCCGGACAACGCTGGCGACCGTTAGAACAATGAGCCTTGTGCTTTGGCGGGCTGCTTCTCGCCCAGGTGCTCGTAGGCTTTTTTCGTAGCGATGCGGCCGCGGGGTGTGCGACCGAGGTAGCCTTGTTGCAGCAGGTAAGGCTCGTACACGTCTTCGATGGTATCGCGTGGTTCGGCGAGCGCGGCGGCGAGCGTTTCTACGCCCACGGGGCCGCCTTCATAGTGCTCGATTAGAATGCCGAGCAGGCGGCGGTCCATTTCATCCAGCCCGGCGTGGTCGACGCCGAGGCGATCGCAAGTGTGACGGACGATTTCCCGATCGATTTTGCCGTTGCCTTGTACCTCCGCAAAGTCCCGCACGCGGCGGACGAGGCGATTGGCGACTCGCGGTGTGCCGCGCGAGCGTGTGGAGAGCTCGCGCGCGCCTTCCGTATCGCAGGCGACGCCCAACAGACGCGCGCTGCGCAGAATGATTTTCTCGAGATCCTCCGGCGGGTAGAAATCGAGCCGCAAGGTGACGCCGAAGCGCTCTTGAAGAGGTTTGGTGAGCAGGCCGGTACGAGTGGTGGCGCCGATCAGCGTGAAGGGCTTGATGTCGAGGGTGATGCTCTCCGCGTACGCGCCCTCGCCCATCATGACGTCGATGCGAAAATCTTCGATCGCGGGATAGAGCGCCTCTTCGACCGTGGCGCTGAGGCGATGAATTTCGTCGATGAAGAGAATGTCCCCGCGCCCGAGCTTGGTGAGTTGGCCGGTGAGCAGGCCCTTGTGTTCCACCGCGGGGCCGCTGGTTTGATGGAGCACGACGCCCATCTCTTTGGCCAAAATGTGCGCGAGCGTGGTCTTGCCGAGCCCGGGAGGGCCGCACAGCAGGATGTGATCGAGGGGTTCGTTGCGCCGGCGCGCGGCTTCTACGTAAACCTTGAGGTTTTCGCGGTGCGTCTTTTGACCTACGAACTCTTCCAGTGACTCGGGACGGAAGAGGCGATCGAAGCGGTCGTCCTCCGGACGAGAAACCGTGCCGAGCACGCGCTCTTCTGGCAAGGGTGTGGCGGCGGGTTCGGCGCTTGCGCGTGGTTTTTTTGCGGCCATCGTGTCGGACGCCCGAGTGTAGCAGTGTTCCGCGGTGCTTCACATGCGCGTGGAAATTGGCGGCGCCAGGCGCGACTCAGCATCATGCGTGGGCAGTAAGATCGAGAACACGGCGCCATGACGGCTGAGCGGCGTTACTACGACGGACCCGCCATGTAGCTCGACCACCGAGCGCGCGAGCCGCAAACCGAGCGCCAGCCCGCGGTGCTCACTCGGCCCGAGCGCGGGGCTCGGATCGAGCAAGGCTTCGAGCTTGTGCGCGTCGACGCGCGAGCCTGGCACCTCGACATCGAAGCGCACGCCTTCCGGATCCGGGACAACCTGTACGTGCACCGCTGCGGATTCGGACACGCGCACGGCGTGCCCGATGAACGTTGCCAGCGCCCGCGGCATACGCACGCGATCCACGCGCACGTAGGTTACCCCTGGCGAAATATCCGTGAAGATTTCGACGCCGCGGTCGCCGCCCAAATCTTTCCCCTTGGCGACGGCCTCGGCGAACAGGGTGCGCACGTCACATTGGTCGACCAGCAAGCTCAATTGCCCGGCGTCCACGCGCGCCGCGTCCAAAATGGTTTCGATCAGCGCGAGCAGCTCGCGGCCACGGCGGTCGATCAGGCTCAAGCTTTCGCTCTGGCCAGCGCTCAGCTCCTCACTCTTTCTGACGAGCTCGGTGAAGCCCAAAATGGCGTTCAGCGGGCTTTTTAGGTCGTGACTCACGCTCGCGAAGAACAAGCCGCGCATGCGCGCGGTGGCCTTGCGCGCGGTGATCGCCCGCTCTTGCGCCTTGGCGAAGACGCGGAACCGTGCCGCCAAACGCTCGATCGCGAGCCCGAGCCGCGCGACCACGCGAAAGCGCGCCGAACGAACGACGTGCGTGCCGCCGCTCAGCACCGCGTCCGTGCCGAGCTCACGGACATCCTGCGTGGCGACGCGTAGGTCCTGTGCCAGCGCATGCCCGAGCGCGACGCCGAGGCCGCTCGCGATGCCGGTACCCAGCAGCGCCACGAGCACGAATGACGCGCTGAGCAGGCCGACCACCGAGCCCTTGAAGCGCACTTCAGCGCTGCCTTCGTCCAGGGGTGTGACGACAGTCACGATGCCGTCGTCGCCGCGCTCCACGTGGTAGCCATCCGGGCGACTGCGCACCGCGGCAGAAAAGCCGAGGGCTTTACCCTGAGCGATTGCGCCCTCCAAGCCCGCGCCGGACACGACGCCAGGCCGCAATTCGAGCGAAGCACGGGCCAAAACGCGAGCCGTTTCCTCGCGGCTGTGCTCGTCCGCCCGGCGCAGGTGTGAGCTGACGATCAAGGCGCAGCCAAAGATCAGAAACACGACCGGAGTAGTGACCGCTGCCACCAGGCGCCGCGGCACGCGCAGCGCGATTACACCGCGCGCGTTCGCATCTTCGACTACCTCACGCATGATTTCGGGAGGCGCCAATTCGAGCGCGCGCAAGAACGTGGAGCGCACGACCACGAACATGGGCAGTGAAGCGGCCGCCACGATCACGACGCCCAGGAGGGCGAGATTAGTGCCCGTTGAAAAATCGATGATCTTCGGCCGCAGCACGGTGTGAAACAGCAAGATGCTCGAGACCGACATGGCCAGCCAGCTGAAGACCACGACCTGTGGCTCGTCACTCAATGCGTAGAGCTCGCGCGCCTCCACCGCTCTCGATCCCACCGACAGCGAACGCAGTAAGAAGCGGTACCTGCGCAGCCGCCAAAAGCTGCGCGCCAGGGACAGCGCGCCGGCCGCGAGCACGGCTTGCGCCAACATTTCCGCGCCTTCGAGCGCGACCTGGCCGCTCAGCACCAGGAAGTGTGAGGTCAAAGACGCCAGCAGCGCGCTCACCGCGAGCGTGAATACCAGCTCGACCGCGATGGCTCTGGAAATCAGGCGGGACGCGCCGGGATTCATCCCAAATCCCCCGTATTCATGGTCTCGCGGGGCGGCGGTGGCTCCGCCGCGCGCGGAGAGCTGGGTGGCGGGCGCGACGGCAGCACGATGGTGAAGGTGGACCCTTTGCCGAGCTGGCTCTTCAAGTCGATGAAGCCCCGATGCATTTGCACCAGGCGCCGCGTAATCGCCAGGCCCAAGCCCGTGCCCACGCGCTGACGCTTCACCTCACCGGCCTGCCAATACTCCTGAAAGATCGCTTCGTGATCTTCGCGCGCGATGCCCGGCCCGGAATCGCTGACGGCAATGGCCACGCCGCCGTCGCGTGGGTCGATGCGCAATACCACGCCTCCCCGTGAGGTAAATTTTACCGCGTTCCCGACGATGTTACTGATGATCTGCCGTACGCGCCGCGCGTCTGCGTAGGCCATCGCGCGGTTTCCGACCACGCTGATCTCCAAGCTCTTCGCCTCGGCCGCGATGCGCAGCTCGCGAATCACCTCTTGCCCGATCGACAGCACGTCGATCATCTTGCAATTGAGGCGCAGCTCACCGGATTCGAGTGCAGACAGATCTAGGATGTCGTCGATCAGCGCGCGCAGGTGCTGGCCGCTGTTTCGCACCACGGATAGATTTTCCTGCGCGTCCGCGCTCAGGGGGCCGTCCACCTCACTCAGGAGCACGTCCGTAAAGCCCAGAATCGCGTTCAGCGGGGTGCGCAGCTCATGGCTCAAAGCCGCCAAAAAATCGCTGCGATCGCGGTCGTATGCGAGCGCGCCGGACAAGTCTTGGCGGTACGCATGTTCGGCCGCGGTGAACCGGTCTACTAAGACGTTAAAGGCGCTGGTGAGTAACCCAACCAAATCCACCGAGCGCACGGGAATGGGTTTACCCGTGGGGTCGGCGCCTTCGCGCGCCATCTCTACGATGCGGTTCCTTACGAAGGTAACATCTGCGTGAACGTCCCGCGCCAAGCCCAGGGCCACGAGCACCGCCGCCCCGACCAAGATTGCGGTGAGCGTTGCCACGGAGGCGAGCAGGGAGCCCGTTGCGAATGGCGCTTCGGGAGCGGCCACGAACGCGATCACGTTCATGTATTCGCTCGTTGGCGCTTGCAGCGCGGCGGAAAAGAAACGAGCGCGCCCGAGCGTGGTGGTCGTTTCGCCCTCGCCAGCCACGAGTAGCTCCAATATTTTTTCTTTGGGCGGCGTGCCCTGCGTGCCGTCGAAGATCACGCTGCCGGCGGCGCTGACCAAGAGCAGCTCAGCGCCCGAGCGCCGCCCAGCGCGGTCTAGCACCGTGCCGCGGTCTTCTTCCGAAGTGCTGCGAACGCGTTCGGCCAAGGTCAAAGATAGCAACTTGGCGCGCAGCCCGGCCGCGTCGTCACTCTGCGCGCGCAGCTTTACGGTGCCCAGCACGGCCAAGGCCAAGCCTGCCGCCAAGCCGACCACCAACACCACCGCTGGCGCCAGAATCAGGAATGGGATTTTCCTGAGGCGCGTATTGAGGCTCGGCCCTTTCGCGCCAGCGCTACTCGTCACTGGACAACCGCGCGAAGATCGCGTGGTCCAGCCAGCGTGAGCCGACCAGCTCGGCTTGCCGCGCGATGCCTTCGAAGCGAAAGCCCAGCCGTGCGATAACGCGCAGGCTGGCGCTATTGTCCGTAGCCGCGGCGCAGCGAATGCGATGCACGGCCATGCGCGCGAACGCGAACTCGACGCAGGCCCGCGCGGCCTCCGTCATGATGCCGCGACCCGTTACCTCACGCTTCAGCCAATAACCGAGCTCACAGGAGCGGTGCAGGTGCACGCAGGAATCCAGACCCACCACGCCGAGCAGCTCGCGCGATTGGCGATCCCGGATCGCGAAGCGCACCGCGCGCCCGCCGTCCCAGTCCGCCACGCACGCCTCCGCGTAACGCACGCTAGCCTCGGGCGCGTTGTTGAACGGCACCCAAGGCAGCCAGCGCTCCAGGTGCCAGCGCGAGGCCTCGACGGCGTCCCACAGCTCACTGCCGTCACCGAGCTCGAGCGGCACGAGCACGGTGCGACTGGTTTCCAGCGGTGCCCGGCGAACCGCCGCCCGCGATGGAATCGACAATAGGTGTGCAACGGGTTGTGATCCCGAATAAGGCCCAGAGTCGGTATCGCGTGTTTTCAAGGGCATTCCGTGCGCAGGGCAAAGACTTCGAGGTGCGCAGATTCGTAGTCGCGCCAGGAAATGTACCACTGTCCGGGCTTTTCGCCCGGCGCCAGGTCCGGTTGCGGCTGAAAACCGCTGACCCGGCTCAGGGAGGTGATGGCGCCCAGGCCGTCACGGGTGAGCGGAGCGAGGCGCAGCCGGGACTCATCGAACCAGGAAATGGCCGCGCTGTTCCCCGCAGCGGCAACCGCTGGGCGCACCACCTTTGCCGGCAAATCGCGCCGCCAGAGCATCAGCCCCTTGTCCTTTTCGATGAATGCAACCGAAGCGCCGGCCTTCTCGTCATCCCAAGCGGCGTAGCAACCTTCGCTCGTACACGCGAGCACTGGAGTCGTGTTCTTGCCATCGCGCGAGCTCACGAGCTGAGCCTGGCCGAGGTAACGCTCTTTGCCGGCGCTCTTGTTGTTGGAGACCAGCCCGGTCCTCAACGTCGCATCATTGAGCGCCACGCGCTGTACGTAAATTTGCAGGCGCTCGGAGCCGCGGTTGACCGAGAACGCAACGTACAAATGCCCGCCCTGCACAGCCACCGCCGGTGTGCCGGCAGCGTTAACGGCGCCCTTGGCCGCGGGGATCGCCGTTAGGCGAATCGGATCGCCCAGCGGGTTGAGTTCGGCATCCAGCTGGCGTGCCATGATGTCGCTCGAGCCTTTCTCGACCTCTTCCTGCCACACCGCCCAGAACTTATCGTTATCGTTCGCCAGCGCCGCGTACAGATCGCCCTTTTTTATGCTCGAAATGCGCTTCGGCGGACTGGCAATGTGGCCATCGTGCGAGATGAAGCGTGCGAACACGCCGGGCTCGCTGCCGCCGTCATCCCAATACAGGAGCACGTACTTGTCGCCCGCGGGCAAGAGCTGCGCTTGGCGCGCCGACGAAACTTCAGGCGTGAGCGCGACCTCCGGGGCGGTGCGCCGAAGCGCTTCATCCAGCAGCACCGCGTACGCCTGCTTCTTCTTTGCGTCTTGGTGATTGTCGATCCAAACGAACACGGTGCCGGCGCTGCTGTGCAGGAGCGAGGGGCGTGAGACCGGCAGCTCAATCGCGTACGGGCGCGGGCGGCTGATACCGGTGAGCTTGCACGGCCCGCTCGGCTCTTCGATGGCGATCGACATGTGCGAGAGCACCGACCGCGCGACCGCGGTGCCGCCCTTGAGTGCCTCCTTGAAGGTCTCCAAGGCACCTTTGGCGTCGCCCGCAGCGAGTTGCTCTTGGCCGTGCGCGATCTTCTCCGCGGACGCGTCCGCTTCTGCGGCGCGGGCGGATTGCACCGCAGCCGGGTTCAGCGAGGGCGCTGAGCTGTGTGGCTTTACGTTGCTGACGTGCACCACCTTCGGTTGCCCCGGCGGGTGCAGCACGTACAGCCACACCGCATAAGCACCCAAACTCAGCGCCGAAATCAGCATCAACACGGAGATAGCGCGGCCCGTTGTGGATTCTGGGCGGTGCGAGGGTACGGGCGCGCTCCCGAGCAAGGGCGTCGCCTCCGGGAATGGCTCGCGCGTGGTGGGCGGTTCGCGCGTGGTCATGGGACCGCTCATGGGGGGCGGCGCTTCGCCGGCCATCAGTTCATCCACGACGATGCCCTCGTCGTCGCTCGACACCGACATGGAGCGCGTTGGCGGGCGGTGGCCAAGCAAGGACTTGGCGAGCGCGTCGGCGAGCTCCTTGGCTGTCTGGAAGCGCTTGTCCGGATCGCGATCCAACGCGCGCGCGAACCAGGCGTCGAAGGTCGGCGGCAGATCAGGCCGCAGCTTCGTTGGCCTGGGCAGCGGTGCACTGGCGATCTGCGCCAAGATCATGGCGACGCCTTGCTCCACGCTCCACACGGTTTGCGCGGTGAGGCATTCGTATACGATGCAGCCGAGCGCCCACAAATCCGCGCGGTGATCGACCTCACCTTTGCCCTTGGCTTGCTCGGGGCTCATGTACGCGGGCGTGCCGAACAGCGCACCTTCGCGCGTCAAACGCACGGTTTGCGCGTCCGCCGCGGTCGGCTCGTAAAATTTCGCCAAGCCGAAATCGACGATTTTGACGACGAGCTTGCCGTCCTCGTCTTTGGTCAAGAAGATGTTCTCGGGCTTGAGATCCCGGTGCACCACGTTCGACTCGTGTGCTTTGGCAAGGCCGCGCGCGGTGTGTGTCGCGATACGCACCGTCGTGTCGACGTCGATTTGTCGTACACGCGTCATCAAGTCGTAAAGGCTCTCGCCTTCGAGCAACTCCATGACGAGGAACGGGCGCTCCTCGAACATGCCCGAGTCGTACACGTCACAAATGTAAGGGCTGCGGATGGCAGCGGCTGCGCGCGCCTCACGAATGAAGCGCTCGCGCACGACGCGCGAAGTGATCAGCTCGGCGGCGAGGATCTTGACCGCGACCCGTTTGCCGATATCGATATTTTCCGCCTCGTAGACGGCGGCCATTCCGCCGCGACCAATCTCCTTCGTGACTCGGAACTTGCCCTCAAGGACTGTTCCGACCGGGACTTGAGACTGATTCTGAGACGGCATTACGACGGCGGGGTGTGAGCGAGAGTCGGGCGGCAGGGCGGAAGGGAGCCAGCGAGAGAGCGCGGTACAGTACCCGAATTGCGTCGCACCCCGGAGGCCCTGTCAGGCTTCGGCCGAACGGCCAAAAATGACCGGCCGCGGCAGGCGATGAGAACCGGTTTTGGGTCGTGCGAAGCACCGGTCGCCCGCCAAAGCGCCGCAATCTTGGAGCCGCTTGTTTCCGAATCGAAAGAAAAGCACTGATTTATCCTGAATGGAACATAGACTCGAATCGGAAACAATTCAGAAACACGTACCCCGGTACCTCCAATCTACCTGCCCAACCACGGCAGGGTTATACGAACCGAGCGGTGCCCCCGCGCTCAGGAGGGGAGGCCTCGCAAGGGCTGTTACCCCCCAACAGGAGAGAGCCAGATGAAGAAGGTCGAGGCGATTATCAAGCCGTTCAAGCTGGACGAGGTCAAGGATGCCTTGTCGGAAGTCGGTATCCAGGGCATGACCGTGACCGAAGTTAAAGGCTTCGGACGTACCGGCGGCAAGAAGGAAGTTTACCGCGGCTCCGCGTACGTCGTGGACTTTGTGCCCAAAGTGAAGCTCGAGATTGTCGTCCCTGACCAGATGGTCCACCAGGTGATCGACGCCATCGAGAAGAGCGCCAAGACCGGCCGCATCGGCGACGGCA
>JBDTYJ010000184.1:0-11587 GCA_040005755.1 Pseudomonadota bacterium | reverse complement strand
GGGCCGTGAGCAACGTCCGCCGCAGCAGGGCCGTGAGCAACGTCCGCCGCAGCAGCAGCAGAGTCGTGAGCAGCGCGCGCAACCGAACCGGGACGGGCGCGATCGCCAACACTCCAACTCGCGCAGCGGAGCTCGGGTGGAAGCGGGCGGTGCTCAGCAACCGCAAGGGCAAGGCGCGCCGCGTCTGCAAATGGCCTCCGCCCGCGCCAACATCGCCTCGCAGTCCGGCGCCGAGCCACACAACAACGGCTCACGCCCCGACAACTTTGCGCATGGGAACGCCGGGAGCCGTCCCAACGGGGGCGGTCGCCCGAACTACGGTAATCGTCCGAATGGTAACGATGCGGGCCGCGCCAACGGCGGCGGTCGCCCGAGTCACGGCAATCGTCCCAACGGCAATGACGCGAGCCGCGCCAACGGCGGCGGTCGCCCAAACCAGGGCAATCGTCCCAACGGTGGCAACGCGGATCGCAACGCCGCGCGCCGCCCAGCGCGCGGCCCCGAAGTCATCGTGCTGACTCGTCGCGCGCCCGAAGGGAGCTCGAACCACGTGCGAATTGAGCCTCAAGCCGGGCCGCCCGCAGGCACTGAAGGCACGGACCATGACACGCGTCGCCAGCGACGGCGCTGAGCTCGAATAGGCGCTAGAGTCCTGGCCATGGTGCGTGCCCTCGCGGTGCTCGGCGTTACGGTATTGCTGGCCGGGTGCGCCGCTAAATCAACGGGAGGCGGCGATGGCTCCGGCGGCTTCATCGAGGCCGGTGGCAGGGGCTCTGGGCAAGCCGGCTCAGCCGACAACGGCGGCGCGTCCAGTGCGGGCAGCGCGGGCACCGTAGTCAGCGGGCAGCCGTGTTCGCCCGAGGGTTCGAAAGCCAGTAATGGCTGCGCCACGTGCAACTGCAGCCAAGGCCAGTGGGCGTGCGGCCACCAGATTTGCCAACCCAAACCCTGTGGCGGCTTCGCCGGCTTCACCTGCAGCGCGCACGAATATTGCGCCTACGAGCCCGGCCAAAGCTGCGGCGCCGCCGACGCGAGCGCCCTCTGCCGGCCGCGCCCCACCGTCTGTGACGACATCTATGCGCCGGTCTGCGGCTGCGATTTCAAGACCTACTCAAGCGAATGCGACGCGGCATCACACGGCACCGGTGTGGCCGAGCCGGGCGAGTGCCCGATGGGCCTTTAGAGCGGATTCCTGCTCGGCGCCGTCGTCGCCTCGGTGGGGCGGACTTTCACTAGTCCTCGAACGTGACTTGGAATTTCCGGCCTTTGATGCGGCCGCTGCTCAGGCTTTGTTGGGCGGCTTGGCCCAGGCTCTTGCTGACGGCAACGTACGCAAAGTGATCGTGAATTTCGATCTTGCCGACGTTGCTGGCGTCTAGGCCGCCGGCTTCACCGGTGAGCGCGCCCAAGATATCCCCGGGGCGCAGTTTGGCTTTGCGGCCGCCGGAGATGCGCAGGGTGATCATTTTGGCATCGCGCTCAAGCGTCTTGCTTTGCGCGGCTTTTTCCCCGCGCGGCACGATTTCACGCTCGGTTACGGTCAGCTTTTGCCCGGTGAATTGCTCGATGGCAGAGACTTTGCCGTCTTCGCGCCCGGTGCGCAGGGAGACCGCAAGCCCCGCCTTACCGGCGCGCCCGGTGCGGCCGATGCGATGCACGTAGATATCGGGCGCCGAGGGCAAATCGAAATTCACGACCAAGTCCAAATCTGCGATGTCGATGCCGCGCGCCGCCACGTCCGTTGCGACGAGCACGCGCGTGCTCGCATTGCGGAACTTTGCCATCACGCGATCGCGATCGTATTGCTCGAGATCACCGTGCAAGCTCGCTGCGGCCACGCCCATTTCGCCGAGGGTTTTCGCGATCTCCGCGACCGTTACTTTCAGGTTCGCAAACACCAAGGCAGATTCGTGCGGGTACGTCGCGAGCACCCAACGCAGCGCGCTAATTTTGTGCTCGGTTTCCGCTTTGATGACCAGCTGCGTGATCTCTTTGGCTTCGGTTGGCTCCGCTTCAATCTTGACGAGCACGGGGTCCTTTTGGTGCCTCGCACACAATGCTTCGATCGAGCTCGGATAGGTGGCCGAGAAGAAGACCGTTTGGCGATCGGGCGGGAGCGCTTTCAGGATCTTTTCCATGTCCTCCTGAAAGCCCATGTCCAGCATGCGGTCTGCTTCATCCAACACCACAGTGGCTACGGCATGCACGCGCAGCGTGCGCCGGCGTAAGTGATCCAGCACGCGCCCGGGCGTGCCGACCCCGATGTGTACGCCCTTTTCCAAGGCGCTTTTCTGACGCCCCAGCGGCTCACCGCCCGCGAGCACCAACACCGATAATCCTGGGTGGCGCCGGCCCAGGCGGCGAATCTCGCGGGCCACTTGCGCGCTCAATTCGCGAGTGGGACACAAAACTAGGGCGCTCAATTCACGCGTTTCCGGGGCGATGCGCTGCAGAATGGGTAAGGCAAAGGCTGCTGTTTTGCCGCTGCCGGTGCGTGATTGCCCGACCAAATCCTTGCCCTGCAGTAGAGGGGGCAGAGCTTCGGCCTGAATTGGCGTCATTTTCTGGAAACCAAGCTCGGCCACCACCGCTAAGAGCGAGGGGGAAAGTGGCAGCGCGGAGAAATCGGTTTCCATCGCGGCGCACCATAGCAGGCGCGCGCCCAAGCGCCCGCTGATCAGCCCACCTCCGATGCGCCAAATCGGATCTGACGCGCTGCAAGCTCGGCCTCCGAGAGGCCCGGGGCGCGCGGAAAGAACGAGGCGAACCGCTCCGCGAGCGCGCTAATCGTGAGGCTCGGGTTCACGGCCAGGTTCCCGGGCACGACACTGCCATCGCACACGTACAGCCCCGGGTAACCGAAGACTTGGTGCTGTTCGTCGATCACGCCTGACTCCGCATCGCGGCCGATGCAACAACCGCCCAGGATGTGCGCGGTAGCGGGCGTGCGCAGCAGCACCTCCGAGATCACGTTTTGCGCTTCGCCGTTGAGCTCTTCCGCCAAAATCTGAGCGGCCTCTTGGGCAATGGGCAAGTAGCTAGGCACCGGCGCGTCGGTCGCAATGTCTTTCAAGCCCCGGCCGAACAACGAGCGCCCCAGCCGCAAACGCAGGTGCTGATCCACGGCTTGCATGACCAACAAAATTACGGTGCTGCGCGCCCAATCCTTCACCCACCACAGGCGCAGCATGCGTGGCAGACGAGTCAGCATGCGCCACAGCATTTTCAACGGCCGCGTCAAGGCACTGCCGTTTGGTGTCAGCGGTACAGCCAGCATGCGCATTGCGCCCGAGCCGCTCGGGTAACGCACCGCTTCGATTTTGGTGAGTGAGTTCGGGTGAAAGGCGGCACCGATGGCGATGCCGCGCGATAACTCGCGATGCGCGTCGAAGCTGGTGGCGCCGAGCAGGCTTTCGCCATTCGTGCGCACGAAATCACCGAGCCGCTGGGACAACGCAGGCAACGTGCGATGCTGGTCGCGATTTTTGAGTAACAGCTCCACCGTGCCCAGCACGCCGGCTGCCACAATCACGCGCTTGGCGCACAAGCGTGGGCCCGTCGCACCGAACAGGGCGGTGCTTCGTTCCGTCTCCACCTCATAGCCGCCTGGGACGGGCGACAAGCGCGTGACTTTGAGCTCGGGGAAGATGACCGCGCCCCAAGATTCCGCGAAATACAGGTAGTTTTTGTCGAGCGTGTTCTTGGCCCCGAAACGACAGCCCACCATACAGCCGCCGCACAACACGCAGCCCGTGCGCTCTGGCCCAGCGCCGCTGAAATAAGGGTCGGCCACCGTCCGCTCAGGCGTTCCGAAAAACACGCCCACCTCGGTGGCGTGAAAGCTATCGCCCGCATTCATGCGGCCGGCCACGCGTTGCAGCGTTTGCTCGCCTTCCATCAGGGCGCGGTTTTGGGTCACGCCCAGCATGCGGCGCGCTGTTTCGTAGTGCGGGCTCAGCTCTTCCTGCCAGCGCACGGCGCCGCTCCACGCCGGATCGTCGAATACGCTCGGTAGCGGGCGCATCAGCGTGTTTGCGTACACCAAGCTGCCGCCGCCCACGCCCGAGCCGTGCAGCACCATCACACCTTTGAGCAGGGTGATATTCTGAATCCCGAAACAACGCAGCTTGGGCGCCCAAAAGTACTTGAAGACGTTCCAGTTACTCTTCGGAAAGTCGCCCGCGCCCCAGCGTTTGCCGGCCTCGATGACGGCGACGCGATAGCCCTTTTGGGCCAAACGCATGGCGCTAACGCTGCCACCAAAGCCACTACCAACGATGATGAAATCGAAGGCTTCTTGCGCTAATTCCGACGGCGGCACTAGGATTAGGATGTGCCGCCTGGCAGCCCCTGGCAAGCGGCTCGCCCGCGAGTCGCCCGCGGAGGAGCCTCATCGCCCCAACAAAGGGACTAGCGATCGGAACAGACTGAGCTGCTCAAATCGCGCGAATCGCCTGCAGCGTTTGGGTGACGGCGACCCAGTCGAAGTCGTTCAACTTGCGTTCGAGCATTTGCTCAGCCCAGGCGCGGCTCACCTTTTCCAGGGCTTCGCCCTTGGTGGCTCCCCATTCAGTGATCACGGTGGCGTCTCCGCCGCGGCGATCTTGCGCGGTCACGCGCCATTCCCCCGCGGTATCGGTACCCTGCCGCGGGATCACATGTACGTCGAGCAGCTTGCCAGCGCTCTCCAGCTCGAACACTTTACCGGCGCCGCTGCGGTACTGCATCGTGACTTTGCACGGCGGAATAGGCTCAGGAACTTTCACTCGTCACCCTCGTCTTCGTCTTCGTCGTTGCTGCGCGCGCCTTTGGGGCGCATGTCGCGGGCAGCGATCAGCCAATCCCGCTTGGCGCGCTGATAGGCGGCGCTGGTCGCGGCGGTCAGTTCTTCCAGGCTCAGCTGCGGCATGCGACGCCGCGCGAGCTCTCCACCCAAGTGCCCCTGAACGCGCGCGCGCGCTTCGGCCAGCGTGCCCGGCCAACCGCCGACCACGAGACGCCCGTCGGTTTGCATGCTCTTGCACCAGACGCGCGCCCAGGAGGAACCGAGCGTCAGCGGTTCAGCATCCAACAACGCTTGGCGCTTCTCTGAGCGGTTGAGGCGCTTGCGCGGTTCGTCCAGCAAAGGCTCTTCGCTGGAAAGCGCGGCTTCCGTCTCGGTCATGACAGCCGGCCGAGCTGCGGCCGCGTCCGGTCACTAGGTTTGTTCATCGAACCTCCTTCATACCATTGCCGGCCCCAACGGAGGGCCATTCTTTCCCCGGCGGAGTCCGACACGCAGCGCGCAATAGCAGTAGAGCCGGAATCCTGTGCCCGGGTCCGTTTTCCAGCACTTTAGCGGTTACGTGGCTTGGCTGAGGCTGATGATTTTCTTCGTAGGGTGCCGGCGTGCGCGCGCGTCGGAATTGGCGAAGGAGATTGAACGAAAATGAAAACCATCAGCTCTCGTGTTCGCAGCGGTCTGGCCATCAGCGTCGTGGCACTCGGCGGCCTCATCAGCTCGCTCGCATTTGCCCAGGCGCCTGCGGCGAGCGACGCGCGGCCGCAATGCTCTGGCGAGCACGGTCGGTCGGCGGGTGATCGCTCGCAACACGCGGCGGAGCGCTTCAAGAAGGCGGACAAGAACAACGATGGCTTCTTGACGCAGGATGAAGTCGGCGAAAAGCGCTGGGCACACATTCAAGTCGCGGACGCCAACAAGGATGGCAAGATTTCGCAGACCGAGCTGCAACAGGCTCACGCCGACGGCAAGCTCGGACACAAGCACGACAAGACCCCCGCGTGAGCATCGGCCTTAGCGGGCTCCAACCGCTCGGGCTCGCCGACTGCTCGGTGAGCCCGGGTTTCATGCAGAGCGGCGTTTTGAAGGGCTCGCCATGAGGCGAGGCGCCTCATGCACGGCACAGGGCCGAACCCGCGGTTACCGGAAATGGTACATTTTTTCACGGCCAACACACCGCAAGCCGGGCCAGGGCCGGACCGCGAGCGTTCGGCATGGCTGCGTTGGGTGCGATCGGTTACGTTGAGCCGATGACGGATCTTCGTGGCGGATCGCGGGCTGTAGCAGTGTTGGTTCTCGGAGGGATAGGCGTGTTTGCTGGGCAGGCACACGCCGCCGTGCGCATGCCAACGCATGTGGCGTGTGTAGGCGACAGTATCACCCAAGGCTCGGGCGCCACAGACGCGGCGACCAAGAGCTACCCGCCTCAACTCCAAGGGCTTTTCGGCTCTCAGGTTTCGGTCAAGAACTTCGGGCACAGCGGCGCGACCATGCTCTCGAAGGGCTTTGGGGATCTGCCGTACCAGGATCAAACAGAGTACCAAGCGGCCACTGACTTCGTGAAAGGCGCGGGCGCGAGCGCGGTGGTGGACGTCGTCATCATGCTCGGTGCGAATGACTCCAAGCCGTATAATTGGGCGCCCACGGGCAAGCCGAAGAACGACCAGCAGTACCTCACCGACTACCGCGCCATGGTCGAGCACTTCATGGCGCTTACCCCCAAGCCGGAGGTGTTCCTGGCGCTCCCGCTGTCGACCGGTAGCTCACCCTGTTGTTCGATCAGCGGCACAGTGATTCACGATGAACAGCTGCCACTGATCAAGCAGCTCGCACAAGAGAAGTCATTGCCGATCATCGATCTGAACACGCCTACTGCGAGCCACCCAGAGTACTTCACTGACGGCGTGCACCCGAATGACGCAGGCTACGTCGTGGTTGCCAAGGTCGTTCACGACGGCCTACTGCAAGACCTCGCGGCGCTGGGTGGCGCGGGCGGCATGGGCGGCGCGGGCGGCGCGTCGGGCACGGGTGGCAGCTCGGGCTCGAGCACTGCGGGCGCCGGCGGCACTGGCGGTACGGGTGGCACTGGCGGAGCGAGTGGCACTGGTGGAGCGAGCGGCACTGGCGGAGCGAGCGGCACTGGCGGAGCGAGCGGCAGTGCCGGCGCGGCGGGCGTGGCTGCAGGCATGGGCGGCACGAGCGCGGCCGCCGCTGGCGCGCAGAACGCGGGCGGCGCGGGTAGCCCAGCCAGCGCAGGGAGCGCTCCGCTGGGCAGTGCTGGCAGCGCCGCGCAGGGCAGCGGGCAAAGCGCGGATTCAAGCGGTTGCAGCGTGTCCGGTTCAGGCGCGGGCGGCCCGTTCTCGCTGCTTTCGCTGTGTGCGCTGCTCGGGCTGATTGGATTGCGTCGACGGCCGGTGCTACACGCGCCGGCACGATCATGATCACTGACGCTCTTCGCAATCGTATCTCGGGCCTCGTCGCGCAAAATTCTGTCGTGTTGTTCATGAAGGGCACGCGGCATCAGCCGCAGTGCGGCTTCTCCGCGCAAGTCGTGCAGATCTTGGACGCGCTCGTGCCCGAGTACGAAACGGTGGATGTTTTGGGCTCGCCCGAGCTGCGCGATGGCATCAAGGAGTTCTCGCAGTGGCCGACCATTCCGCAGCTATTCGTCAATGGGGAGTTCGTCGGTGGTTGCGACATCGTGCGCGCGTTGAATGAATCCGGTGAGCTGACCCAGCTGCTGTCGAAGCCCGGGGCGGCCACCAAATTGCCCGAAATCAAGATCACCGAAGCCGCTCTCAGCGCTTTCAAGGGCGCATTGGCGGACGCGGACGGTGAAGCGTTGCACCTCAAAATCGACGCGGCCTTCCAAAATGACCTGTACTTCGCGCCGCGCGAGCCGAACACGATCGAAATTGCGGTTTCGGGCCTCACGCTGTATCTGGACGCGGGCAGCGCGCGTCGCGCTGATGGCCTGAGCATCGACTTCGTGGCGGGTGAGCAGGCCGGCTTCAAGATCGAGAATCCGAACCAGCCGGCGGTCGTCAAACAGCTCAGCCCCGCGGAGCTCAAGGCCATGTTGGACAGCGGTGCCGTCACGCTGTTCGACGTGCGCCCGGATCATGAGCGCGCTTTGGCCAGCATCCCGGTCGCGCGCTCACTGGATGACGCCGGGCAAGAATACTTGTTTGGGTTGGATCGCAACGCGCCGATCGCGTTCATTTGCCACCACGGCATGCGCAGCCAGAGCGCAGCCCAGCAAGTGCTTGGCGAAGGCTTCCGGAATGTCTACAACCTGCGTGGCGGCATTCACGCCTGGTCGGAAACCGTCGACCCGAGCGTGCCGCGTTACTAATCCTTCTGCGCAGTCCTGAGGCACATGTCATCGCATCCCACCAATTTCCAAGGCTCGGTCGTAGACGCTCTGCGTGAAGCTATCGAGCAAGCGATTCCAGGCTCGCAAGCGACGGTCACCGGCGCTGGCGGTCACTTCAGCATCGAGGTCATTGCTGCGGCCTTCGCGGGCAAAGGCATGCTCGAAAGCCAACGTTTGGTGTACAGCGCGATAGCGCACCTCATGAAGGGTGATCTGGCGCCCGTGCACGCGGTGGATACGCTCAAGACACGCGTGCCCGCTGCCTAACACTACCCGCCGCCGCAGCCTTGTGAGCTCGAGACAAAAGTGACCAAGGGCGGTTCGCGCGAGTGCCTAGCTATGCGCGTTGCTGTGGCAGCGCTGCGTGATGTGACCCACACGCATTGCGCAGCGCGCGGCAGAAATGACGATCGGCAATGCCGTAGGCAGGTGAGCGCGCTGCCTGCATTTCGGCCTCAGCAATCATCCAACAAATCACGTTGAACGGGGCTCCCGGGGTCGCCCCGGGTGGACTAGGAAAAGTCGAGCCCACTTTAGCGAACCTCGTGCTCTCGCGAGTACGAGAGGAGGATGAATCAATGAAGTCGATGGCAAGGGGAACAACGAAGGTGGCGCCCCGAGCGAGGCAGGAACAGGCAACGCCGAAGCGGGAACCGCTACCGGCGAAGCAGGCGCCCGCAACGGCGGAACGGGTGAGGCTGGCGCTGGCAGTGGCACCTTGCCCCCCGCCCCCAAGCCGGTTCTGTGCCCTGAGTCCGACCCGATTCACCCCAAGCTCGCAAACTCCGTGGCTGTGCAGGATGTGACGCTCAAGTCCGACACGCACTGGACGTCCGACAAGGTTTACCTGATTCAGGATGACTTCAAGGTGGAGGGGCACACGCTCACCATCGACGCTGGCACGGTGATTTGCCTGACCAACAAGGCGAAAATCTACGTCGGTGAAGGGGTCGACCCGGGCGAGATCCACATCAACGGTACGGCCGCCAAGCACGTCGTCATCACCGGGTTCCCGAGCGCGGATGACACAACCAAGGTGGATGCGTTCCACGGCGGCATCAAGCTCGACACCTACCAAGACTCCAGTATTTCCTACTTGGACGTTTGGTACGGCGGCCCGGGCGGCGGCAACGGGGCGTACGCGTTCGAGCTTGACGACACAGCGCAGGGCAACGACAAAGTGACTCCGCTATTGGTCGATCACGTGACGATCGGCGCGGTGCAAGCGAAGGGCTTCCGCGTCGGTACGCCCAACGGCGTCGCTGAAGGCTCCAAGATCACGTTCAGCGGCTTCGCCCCGCACGCAAGCGGGGATCCGGCGTACGACGTCGTGACGGAGCTCAACTGGTATGCTGAAAAATCCGTCGCGAACGCCCTCACGTTGTACAAGGACAATATTCCTGCGGCCGTGCAACGCGCGCGGCTCACGACCACGGCTCCGCCGCTGTACATCAATCACGACACTGAGATCACCGACTTCGGTTTGCCTTATTGGTACACTGACGGCTCGCTGATCATCAGCGGCCCGGACGAAGGCACGACTGCAACGTTAACCATCGACGCAGGCGTCACCGTCCATATGGGCAAGCAGCTACAGGTCGGTGGCAAACACCAAGGTGACCTGATCATCAAGGGCACGGCCGACAGCCCCGTGACGCTGACCTCCGCTGAAGACACCCCCGGCCCGGGCGATTGGGAGGGGATCTTCTTCCAGGGAGGCAACGGCTTTTACAGCCCAACCAAGTCGAAGATCAGTTACCTGAACATCGAGTATGCGGGCGTGGGTGGTCTGAACATTGGCGGCGTCCACGTCGCCAGTTGCAACCACGACATCACCGGGGCGATCCAAGTGGGCAGCCCGCACCCCGGGGTAGGCGAGACCTTCGACGGGCCGAGCATCACGCACACTAACGTTTCGCGTTCGCAAACCTATGGCATCGCCACGGATCTGGGCGGTGCATACGGCTCGATCACCAACAACTACGCTGCCAGCAACACTTTCACGGACTGCAAGGAAGGCGACGTGAGCCCCAGCGTATGCGCGCCTTGAGCTAATCCAGGCCCGAAAGCCGCCGCGCCAGCGCCTCGACGCGTAGCATCGCGTTGAGGTTGCTGGTGCGATGAGCGAAATCCATCGCTGCAAAAAGGTGGGTTTGCTCGAGCAGTAGGCGCTCTGGGTGCCGCTCGAGCAAGCCCACGTAGTGTTCGAAGACACGTTCCGCGTCAGGCTTGCTGCGCGGAGCGAGCGCGTAGCGCACCACGGCGTGCAACGTGTACCGGCCCGCGACGGGTTCTTGCACCAAGTGCCAGCGCACCAAGGGCTCCAGGGCCGCTGCTAGGTCGCGGCGCACGTGCCCGAGGCGCGCCAATGACTCGAGATCCACGTGATCACCCTCGATGTGCGCGAGCACGCCGAGGATGCGTTTACTGGCTTGGCTCAGCCGCTTCCAAGCCCAAGCTACGAGCAGCGCAATTTCGGGCAAATCATCTTCATGCGCGATAGCGCGCACGCGCGTGACCCCGTGCTCGTTCAGGAACGCCTCGAGCTCGCCCACGTTGGCGGCCTGTGCCCCCACGATGCCGTCCGCAATGTCCAATGCCAGCGGGTTCCAACGCAGCATCCGCGTGAGCCGAGCCACACGCGGAAAGGCGCTGCGCCCCGCCGTTACCAGCGGCGCCGTAACGGGAAAGATCAGCACTCCCGCTAGCAAACAACGCCGCGCGGTGATCACGAAGGTGACGGGCGACGCGGCGAAGGCATCCAGGAAGCGCGCCATGGCCCGGTCGTCTTCGTGGTTGTCCAGCACGATCAGGCGCGGCCCGGTGCGCACGAAGAACGCATTCAAATTGGCAATACGGTCTTCGCCATCCGCCACGCCCATGCGCAGCGCCAACATCTCGGTCAGCGTGTAGTAATCCCACGAGCCGACGCGAAACCAATGCACGCGCCCGCCAAAGAAACGCGCCAAGCGGTGCGCGAGTGCGTTCGCCAACATGGATTTGCCGCTCCCGCCGGCTCCCACCAGGGCGAGCCGGGTGGGAGCCGCGCTTTCAATGGCTTGGGAGAGCGTGGCGAGCTCAGCCGCGCGCCCTTTGAGACCAACGGGTGGGGGAGGAAGATCGAGAGGCAGAACCATGACGCGCACACGAACCGTACACGCAAAAGCCGCCGCTCGCCGCCCTTCGTCGCTCGGGATCAGCGCACGCGGCGCAACAAAATCGCGGCTTTGTCTTCCAATACGCGGAAGGTAAAGGACTCGGTCAGGTAAAGCTCCACCGTGGTGCGATCGTG
Organism: Pseudomonadota bacterium; assembly: GCA_040005755.1. GTDB lineage: Bacteria > Myxococcota_A > Polyangia > Polyangiales > Polyangiaceae > PMG-095. The sequence goes on along the minus strand of JBDTYJ010000184.1, from coordinate 139 downwards.
GGAGGCATAGCCCACGGACAAATCTTGGCCCACCGTGAGCTCGTAGTCGCCGCCTCGGGTGGACATCAACACTGCGCCTTCTGCCAGCGCAGGCGCCCAGATCAGTGACCCGTCGCTAACGCGCTCTTCGCCGCTACCG
>JBDTYJ010000183.1:0-11612 GCA_040005755.1 Pseudomonadota bacterium | reverse complement strand
CGCGCGTGCTGCGCGTCGGGCTGCTCTGGGCCCGCGTCGGGCCGCGCGTGCTGCGTCCGCTTGCCAGCCATCGGGGTAGGTGCGTCGGGCGGCTTGGTGCTTTCGAGCGGTGCTGTTGGGGCGTAGCTGGGCTCAGTTCGCCGCTTCGGCGTCGCAGTTTGCTGGCAAGATCGCCCACGGGGAGAGCGTCATTGAGGGGGTGGTTTCGCGAACTTCGATGGCGCAGCCGGCGTCGATCATCGCGTTTACTTTTTCTGCGCTGTACGCGTTCGGGTCTTTGACGAGGTAGGTCATGGAGCCCGCGACGCGCTTGGCTTCATCGAACGAGGGCAGTGTGCCGTTCCGGACGAGCAGCTTGGGGTCGATGAAGATGGCGTAGATGGCGAATACGTCGCGCGCGTAGGATTGGCCGCTGCCGTGGCCTCGGTGGATGACGATCGGCAGGTTGCGTTCGTAGGCATTGCTAGTCACTTCGGCCAGCTGGGTGCCGGTCGTGAAAGCGTTATGGTCGTCGGTCTTCAGCTCCGAGTAGGAAAAAGCTGCGAGCGCGCCGCACAGCAGCACCGCGATCACAACGCCGTAACGCGGCACGCGCTCGAGCTGCTTCCAGATGGGCCCGGTGCCGCGCTCTTGCCAGAGCTGTTGCAACACGAGCGCGACGAATAAACCCGTGATCAGCTCCACGAACGGCGCCATGGGATCCAGATAACGGCTCATGAAGCGCTGCCAGAGCAAGAGCGGGTTGATGCTGCGCACCAAGAAAGTCAGGGAAAACAGGAAGCTTGCTACGACGCTGAGCACGCCGCGCACGCGGTAATTCTTGGCGAAGCCGAGCAGCCCCAGCCAACACGGCAGGAAGATGTAGAACGCAACCAGCCAGCCTTTGTCGATGTGCAAGTAGCGGTCGAATAGCTTCCAGAACGTAGTATCCGCGCGGCCGTTCTCATCACCGTTGCCGATGTGGCTCGAAACCACGAGCGCAGCGCGACTGTGGTACTGGGTGAACACGCGGTACGCGAGAGTCTCGAGCACTAGACCCAGGAACAGCACACTGCAGAACAGCACGAGCGGCGTGAGGGCTTCCTTCCAACGCGCTATGCCGGTGAGCCCCTTGGAAGCGTGCCGCCCGGCCAGGTAGATGGCGACGGCGATGCCGGGGTAGAAGAAGACCATCGTTTCTTTGGCCAAGTAGCCAATGAACGCGACCAGCGCGCTGCCCACGAGCCACGCGGTGCGCGCCTTGCCCTGTGCATCGGCGTAGCGAATGTACAGGTAAGTCATCACGATGCCGTAGGTGCCCGTGAACAGATCCGGCAGCAGCTGTGAGCCGGCCGTGGCCATCATGCTCGTGTAAATGAGGAGCAGCGCGCCCAGCACTCCGGCGAGGCGCCCGAACAGCCGCTTGCCGCACGCGTACACGAAGATCACCTGCACCAAGCACGCGCACAACGGCGCCGCGTAGTAGCCCCAGAGCCCGTGGCCCAAAAGGAGCTGCGCGAAGTACGCGGGCACAAGCACGCCGAAGCGTGTCATGTGGTGATTCCATTCGGCGTGCGAAAAGTCGTGCGGATAGAACCACTGCCGTACGAACTGCCACTTGGTGGCGGCGTCGCCCCCGGTGTTGACCAGCTCCAGCGTCTCAATGCGGCGCACGAGGCACAGCGCAGCCAGTGACAGCGCGATCACGAAATCCCGCGCATTGAGCCGTAGCCAAGCGAGCGCGCCCGGAGCGGCCTCGGTGGGAGCGTCCTGCATTTGTCCGCGCTTTTAGCGCGTCGGCAGTAGCGTCGCAATGCCGCGTTCGTGGCTTGATTTCAGCGGCTTCAGAGGTTGACGGTGCTTGGAGACCGTGACACTTTCCGCGCCGTTGACAGGACGTTTACCGGGCGAGGAAGCGCCCCCAGTGAGCGGTGCAGTTGGGCGTTTACGTTCGATTCGGCGCGGCTTCAAAAGCGCGGTGACGACGCGTCCAGGTATGCCTGCCGTCGTGGCTGGCGTCTGGTTCGTGTTGGCGCTCGCTCTGCTGCTCTGGATGTGGGGCCTAAACCCGCTGGTCTTTCCGTCGCCCGATGAAGCCGTCGTGCGTTACTCCGCCCAGCTGATCGGCGAGCGCGGCGGCCCTTTCTTGCGCCTGCCCTTCCCAGACCCGGAAGATCTCGCGCATCCGCGCAGCTGGGTAACGCTCGGCGCCAATGCCGTTCCGACCTACGCCCCGGTGTTGCTGTACGCCTTTGGGTATTTGACGCGGCTCGGTCATTTCGGGCTATTTTTGATCCTGCTGCTTCCGGCAACCGCGCTTTCGGCGTTCGCTGCGGGCACCGCGCATTTGCTGCCAACAGGCCGGCGTTGGCTTTCGTTTTTTGCCCCGCTGCTGGCCTTCCCGGCTTTTTATTGGCTGCTCCGCCCGTGGGCGAACCACTCGGCGCTGTTAGCGGGTGTCGCTTGGTCATTCTTCTTTTGGGCGCGCTGGCGTCGCTTCGGCGGCTCGCGAGAACTCTCCTGCTCCGCGCTGTGTATCGGGATCGCTGCTGCCGTTCGCCCGGACTATGCGGCCTTCCTGCTGTTGGCGGCGTTGCTTGCCAGCGTCGCGGCCAGCCCGAAGCAATGGCAGCAGCCGTTGATCGCGTTTTCGTTGGCAGGTGTGCTGGCTCTCGGGAGCAACCTGTTCCTGAACAAAGTGCTCACGGGGCACGCCCTGCAAGCGGCGTATCAGGTGGCGTTGGAGCGCCAATGGGGCCCGCAGGTTGCGGGCGGCAGCAAGATCCCAGGCCTCGGCATTTTGAAGATGCTGCTCGTGCCGATGGGGTGGCCGCCGTCGGAGGCAGCCGCCACAGCCTTCCTCAAGTATTGGGTGCACATGGGTCCGATTGCCGCCGTGTTGGCCGCGCAAATCGCGATCGTCCCGCTCTTGCGGAACAAATCTCGGCTTGCGCAAGCGTCGTACTTGGCGTTGTTCGTGTGGTGCGCGTTCTTCGTCTTCACGCGCCTTCACGACGATGTTTTCGGAGGCAAAGTGCGCTTCGGTTGGGCCGAACACAGCGTGCCGCGTTACCTCACGCCCGTGTACCTGATCGCCGCGTTGCCTCCGCTCATGTACCTCGGCAGGTGTCGTCGCATTCTGCTGTATCCGGGCTTGCTCATTACCATCGCCGTCGCGGGTGCCGGGCTATATGAAGTCGGCGTGCGCCAGCCCTCGTCCTTGGTTTACCTGCACGACTTCGTGCCGCAGAACCAAGAGCTCCTGAGCAAGCTCCAGACGGAGATCCCCGAGCAGGCAATGGTGTACACCGTGACATCGGACAAGATCATCTGGTCAGCATGGCAGGTGGGCACGATTGACGACTTGAACCTGAGCGCAGCGTCCATGGCGCGCGCGTTCGACGCGGGTTTGCCGGTCTACATGCTGGATCCCAAATTCGAGAGCCCGTCGCATCACCGCCTGAATGCCGTGCTCGCGAAAAAGCAGCTGCGGTTGAGCCTCGTGAATGGGCGCCGCGGCGTGTACCGCCTTCAACCAAGCGTCACGCCCTGAGCAAGTCTGAGCCCACAATACTCGGGTGAAGGGCCGCGATGTGCGAGAGGCGCACGGCTCACTGGCTCAAAAAGGTGAAGCCTTCCACGCGATAGCGGCGCTGTGTTTCGACGCGCTGCCGGCGCCCGGTGTTGTCCGCAAAGAGCGTGACTTGCGCGCCGTCGTGCAGCTCGAACGCGTTTACCAGGATCGGTGTTTTCGCCGCCGCAAGAATTTCGAAGCTGAGGTAGGGGATGAAAACACCCGAGCCAACGACGACGCGCTTGTTACTCGGAGTTGCGGCCAAGCGTCGGCCCCGCGCATGGATCGACTGTGTTGTGTCCTCCAGCTCAGCGGCGGCACGCGCCAAGTTCGTGCCTGGGGAAATAGTGCCGTGGCTGCTCGTGTCCGACCAATAGGCGAGCGCAGCCACGCCCAGAGTGAGCACGACCGCGCGAACCGTGCGCTCATCCGTTAGCTTGAACAAAAATTGCGACGCCACCAAGAAGAGCGGGGCCATCCCGAACACGTTGTGCCGGGCGTTATTGCCGAATGACAAGGCCCAAAACAAAATTGGTGGAACCGCCCAAGTGAGGGCGGAAATAGCAACCCACCGGCGCTTTCCGCCCGCAACCAGCGCTGCCAGCAGGGCGAGCAGCAGCATGCAAAAGAGCAGCGGGCCGACACAGTGCACGATGGTGCCGCTGTTGGTTGGATCGAAAAGCGCGTCCTGTTTGAACGGGATGCGGGTGTTCCAGTCTTTCAAAAACTCGCGCGTACTCACGTGATCGGCCGGGGTGAGCGAAATCAGCGAGGCTGCGTAACGGCTATTCGCGTACACGGCACCGAGCACTACGAAAGAGGCCAAAGCGAGCATTGGAACGCGACGGCCCGGTACATAGAGCGCGGCGAGCACGAAGACACCCGTGCACAAGCAGAGGTCGGCTTTAAAAGATACGGCCGCAAACAGGCATGCAAATGCACCCAGGATCAGCGCCGCAAGCCGCGCGCTCTTGAGCTCCGGCACGCGTGTCGCGCGTACGAAAAGGAGTACGGAGAGCGCGAACATACCGAGCGCCGGGATGGTCGGCATGCCGTAGATGTTGCCGAGCCAAAATCCGGGCGTCATTTCATACAGAAACAGCGCGACCGCCGCGTGACGAGGCGCGCTGAATTGGCGAAACAAGGCGTACAAGGCCACGCCAGTGCCCGTACCCAGGATCACGCTGCTCCAGTTCATCAACGCGGGCAGCCGCGCGATTCTGAGCCCGTGATCCAGGGCCAACTTGAGCAAGTGGATGTAACCGGCGCTGGTACGCATCCGGTACGTGGTCTCATTTAGCCAAAGCTGCTGCTTGATGTGCCAAACCGCTGCATCCCGCGCCAACCGCGCGGCATCCTGCTCGCCCAGGCCGGTCACGCGGTACTTGGCATGAATGAGTATGGATAGCCCAGCGAGGATTGCGACCCAAAACACTTCACTCCGAAACAGCTTGCCCGCAAAGCTACGAGCTCGAGCCCAAGGCATTACCCCCCACCCTTTGCGCGCCGCGCGTTGCGTAAACGCAACTTCCACACCGCGGTCACCGCTTCCAGCACGATTTTGCGGTCCATCTTGGACGCCCCCACTTGTCGATCCACGAACACGATCGGAACCTCACGCACGTTCAAACCCAGGCACAACGCCCGATAAGTCATCTCGATTTGGAAGGAGTAGCCATTCGAATCCACGCGCTCGATGAAGATGGCTTCGAGTGCTTCGCGCCGAAAGGCTTTGTAGCCGCTGGTCAGATCGCGCACGCCCACGCCCAGAATCAGGCGCGAGTACAAGGATCCGCCCTTGGACAGCAAGTGCCGCCCCGGCCCCCAGCCAACGATGTCCCCACCGGGCACGTTGCGTGAGCCGACCACCACGTCGGCGCCCGCCAGGAGCTCTCGGTAGAACGCGGGCAGGTACTGCGGGTCGTGCGACAAATCCGCGTCCATCTCGAGCAAGAAGCGGTAGCCCTCGCGCAGGCCGAGCTGAAACGCCGCAATGTACGCCGTACCCAGCCCGAGTTTGCTCGGGCGATGCAGAACCCGCACGCGGCTGTCACGCGCGGCCAACTCGTCCGCCAGCGCGCCTGTTCCGTCCGGGGAATTGTCGTCCACGATCAACACATGGGCGCGCGGCACAGTGCCGAGCGTGCTCTCCACGAATGCTTCAAGGTTCGAGCGCTCGTTGTACGTCGGCGTGATGATCAGTGACCCTGCACCGAGCGTCACCTCGGCGGCATCCAGCGGTTCGGTCGAGAGCTCACGCGCCACGGGGGGCGTTTACCATGCGTTCCACGGAACCGGTGAGCGCTTGCCGCGCGCGGCCGATTGTGCTGGAAATCCCGGGGCAAGTGCGGCTCTCCCGCGCGCCTGCGAGCAGTGCTACAGCTCGCGACGAGGATTCATGACCGAGAAGAGCCTGAAGGTTGGCCTAGTTCAAACCCGCGTTGGCCTCGACAAAGCTGAAAACGTCGAGAAAACGCTGGTCCAGATCCGCGATGCTGCGCGCCGAGGCGCCCAGCTCATTTGCTTGCAAGAGCTATTTGCGTCGCAATACTTCTGCCAGACCGAAGACGCCGCCTGCTTTGACCTCGCCGAGCCGCTCGATGGCCCGACCGTGAAGTCGATCGCGCTCGTGGCCGCGGAGTGCAAAGTCAGCGTCGTGACCCCGATTTTCGAGCGGCGCGCGCCCGGCGTGTATCACAACAGCGTGGTCGTGATCGGCCCCGACGGTTCGCGCGTCGGGCTGTATCGCAAAATGCACATCCCGGATGACCCGCTGTTCATGGAGAAGTACTACTTCACTCCGGGTGACCTGGGTTTTCAGGCCTTCGAAACCCCGCACGCGAAGGTGGGCACGCTGATCTGCTGGGACCAGTGGTACCCGGAGGCCGCGCGCCTCACCGCCATGCACGGCGCGGAAGTGCTCACGTACCCGACGGCCATCGGCTGGCACCCCTCGGAGAAGGAGCAGTACGGCGCGGCGCAAGTGTCCGCATGGCAAACCATGCAGCGCAGTCACGCCATCGCCAACGGCGTGTTCGTGATCGCCGTCAACCGCGTGGGCCACGAGGGGCCGAAGGATGGCGGCCTTGAATTTTGGGGGCATTCCTTCGTGGCAGATCCCTTCGGCGTGGTGCTGGCAGAAGCTGGGCAGGGGGAAGAAACACTGGTGGTCGAATGTGACCTCACGCGCCAAGAATGGGTGCGCCGCAATTGGCCGTTCTTTCGCGACCGTCGCATCGACGCCTATGGCGATCTCACGCAGCGCTTCTTAGATCCGAGCATCAAACGATGAAGACGCGCACCACGCGGGAGCGAAATCACGCGCCTGTACCTACGCTCGCTACGCCGCACACGCTCGGCTACCGCATGCCGGCGGAGTGGGAGCGGCACGCCGCCACCTGGCTTTCGTGGCCGCACGAGCCCACTGACTGGCCGGGCAAGTTCGCCGCGATCCCGTGGGTGTTCGCGGAGGTCGCGAAGAACCTGCAAGAGGGCGAGCGCATTCGCGTGATTGTTTCGGGCAAAGCCGAACAGAAGCGTGCGGCGAGCGTGTTCTCGCGCTCCGGCGTGGACCTGAAGCAGGTGGATTTCGTGCACCTGGCCACGGATCGCTCGTGGACGCGGGATTTTTTGCCGCTCGGCGTAGTCAAAGGTACCGGGAAAAAGCGGGAAACGGCGCTCGTTAAGTGGAAGTTCAACGGTTGGGCGCGCTACCCGAACCATCGCAAGGATGAAGAGGCCGGCATGGCCGTTGCGCTGCAAATGGGCGCGCCGCTCGCGCTACCCGAAGCAGAATTCGGCAAAAAGCGCGCGCGCGTGGTGCTCGAGGGCGGCGCAATCGACGTCGACGGTGAAGGGTCGTTGCTGTGCACCGAAGAGTGCCTGCTGAACGGGCGCCAAGCGCGCAATGCATCGCTCGGCAAAGAGGGCATGGAGGCCGCGCTGCGTGACCACCTGGGCGCTGAGCGCGTGTTGTGGCTCGAGAGTGGCATTGCCGGCGACGACACTGCGGGTCACATCGATGACTTTGCGCGCTTCGTGGCACCGGGCAAAGTGGTGCTCGCCACCGAGAAGAATCGCAGAGATCCGAACTTTGCCGTGCTGCGCAGCGCTGCCGCGCGCCTCGCAAAAATGAAAGACGCCAAAGGCCGCAAGCTCGAAGTCATTGGCCTACCCATGCCAGCGCCCATCGTCTTCGACGGCCAGCGCTTACCCGCCAGCTACGCCAATTTTTACATTGGTAACTCCGCCGTCTTGGTGCCCACCTTCAACGATCCCAACGACCGCGAAGCGCTCGGTATCATTGCGGAGCTCTTCCCCGGTCGACGCGTCGTCGGCATTCACTCCACCGACTTCGTCCTCGGTCTCGGCACCATCCACTGCAGCACCCAGCAAGAAGTGCAATAGCCGCTCGCGAAGCGGCTCCCGGAGCTCATCGAGCGAAAACGCCCGGGCGTTCGGGCCAATGCGAGCAGGAGCCATGGGCGAACACCTCGCGATCGGTTGCGAACGTTCGCGAATGTGCCGGCGCGCGCGAAAAATCACGTGTTCGGCGCGCAACTCTTGGTCGATCTTTCGAAAATGGAGGTTTGAGCTGCAACGTCGATTTCGGGTGAGCGAGGCCGCAGCGCATCGCACCGAGCCGCGCTGAGGCGCCCGACGGAGTGGAGGGCGAGGCGGGGGAGGGCGAGGCGGGGGCTTCGGGTGGTTCTGGAGCGCGCGGTATTCGGCGAAATGGGCTGGGTTTTGGGGGTTCCGTTAGCGGCCAGGGCGTAAACAGTGGCAAATTTGAAATCTGGGGCGGTTGGGCGCACCTTTGGGCCACCTTGAGCCTTCGGAATAGTCGGATGAGTGCGCTGCGGAATGCGGCGCGCGTTTTGATGGGGGCGGTGGTTTGGGGTGCGCTGTGTCCCGGTGCCAGCGCTCGCGCCGAACCGGGTGCGCCCACTCCTCACCAATCCGGGGCGTCCGCGGCCACTCCCGCTGTCACTCGGCCGGCGTCCTATGTGGCGCGGAAGCCCACGCCCGAGACGCAGGTGCAGAAGACGGTGGCCGAGCGCGGCGTGAACCCCTGCGATACGCCGGATCCCGGGTTTGGGATTTACGGCAAGTGGGAGGGCGGCATCGGCATGGGCCAATTCATCATGCCCAAGCATGGCGGTGTCACTCCTAAGGGTGATTTCGACGTCATGGTGCATTTCCATGGCCACGAGCCGGTGCGCAAGGAGTGGGTGCAGGTGATGGATGGCGCGGTGCTCGTGGGCATCGATCTGGGCATTGGCTCAGGCGCTTACGAGACGGCGTTTCAGGCGCCGGATGTGTTTCCGCGTTTGATCGCCGCGGTGGAGAGCGCTGTCGCGAAGAAGGTGGGGCGTAAGACGGCGCACGCGCGGCACATCGGGCTCTCTTCGTGGAGCGCGGGCTATGGCGCGGTGCAGTGGATCCTTTCGCAAGAGTACGCAAAAGAGCACGTGGACACCGTGATTCTGCTGGACGGCTTGCACTGCGGTTACGTGGGGCCGGCCATCAACGGCTTGCAGATCGCGATGTTCACTGATTTCGCGAAGCGCGCCGTCAGCGGAGAAACGTTGATGTTCGTCAGCCATTCGTCGATTGTCCCGCCGGGTTACGCCTCGACCACGGAAACGGCGGACTATCTGATTCATGAATGCGGCGGTAAACCGCACGAGGTGCATGGCCCGGGCCCGCTCGGCATGGACATGATCTCCCGATTTTCGAAGGGAAATTTTCACGTGCGCGGGTTTTCTGGGAACGACAAGATGGATCACTGCGCGCAAATCGGGGAATACCGGGACGTGCTCAAAGTGCACGTGAGGCCGCGCTGGAAATCGCCGCGCGGGCGTGGCGATTGAGCGGCGCCGAGCAACGCTTCATCTTTAAGGATCTGACGTTCGTGGCGGCCGAAGGGCGCGGCGCGCAGCCTTTGGATCGCTTGCTGCGCGAACAGCATGAGGGCGCGAGCTGGGCGGAGGTGCGACGGCTGATCGAGACCGGCAAAGTATCGGTGAATGGCAACGTGCAGCGCGAGACGGCAGCGCGTGTGCCTGGTGGAGCGCAAATTGAGCTGCGCATGGCTACCGCGCGGCATCGCGAAGGGCCGCGTTTGCCGGCGGGTGCCATCGTTCACGTGGATGGGCACGTGGTGGTCGTACAAAAGCCCGCTGGCATCAGCACCGTGCCCTACGACGAGAACGAGACGGGCACGCTCGATGAGCTCGTGCGTACGGAATTGGGCCGCAAGGAGCCGCCGCTGGGCATCGTGCACCGCATCGACAAGGAAACGTCAGGGCTCGTGTTGTTTGCGCGCTCGCACGCGGCGAAATTGGACTTGAAGAATCAGTTTCGCGTGCACTCGGTGCGGCGTCGTTACCGTGCCATCGTGCATGGCGCGGTCAAAGATCGAACGATTTTTTCGCGGCTGATTCAGGATCGCGGCGATGGCCGGCGCGGCTCCACCACCAACCCGACGCTTGGGCGTGAGTCGGTCACGCATGTGTTTTTCCGCGAAGCGCTGCAAGGAGCGACGTTCATCGAGTGCCGCTTGGAAACTGGCCGCACGCATCAGATCCGCATTCATCTTTCGGAGGCGGGGCATCCGTTGGTCGGCGAGCGCGTGTACGCGAAAAACAATCCGCACCCGACGATTGCCGCGCCACGTTTGATGCTGCATGCGTTGCAGCTCGGTTTTCGGCACCCAGTAAGCAACGCGGAGTTGGATTTCGAGCAGCCACTGCCGCCGGATTTGCTCGAGGTTTTGGCGCGTTTGCGCGGCTCGAAAACGGGCTGACTGGCGCCGAAAAATGGGCTCTACTCGCCAGCATGGCAATGACCACGACCGCGAGCGGGCTCTCTTACGAAGACACCAAAGCCGGTGAGGGCGCCTCGCCCGAAAAAGGCCAAACCTGCGTGATGCACTACACCGGCTGGCTGTGGGTCGACGGCAAGAAGGGGGCAAAGTTCGACAGCTCCGTGGATCGCGGGCGTCCGTTCACGTTCCCCATCGGCGCAGGCCGCGTCATCAAAGGCTGGGATGAAGGCGTGGCTACGATGAAAATCGGCGGGTCGCGCACGCTGCTGATCCCGCCCGCGTTGGGCTATGGCGCAACCGGCGCAGGCGGCGTGATTCCGCCCAACTCGACGCTATTGTTCGAAGTCGAGTTGCTCGGCGTGCAGTAACCTGGGCCGCCACCGCGAAATGCGGCTGCGCTGTTCAGGCTCGACGCCGCGCGCCGCGAGGCCTGCAGAAAGTGAAAATCGAGGTTGGGCTTCCAACTTCGAGCTCTTGATTGGGGGCTAGCGGGCGCGGCGCGCACAGCTGCTCGCGTAGCTCGCAGCGCGCCTCACTTGAAGTCGCGGTCCATCACGGTCTTGCGGCCGTCGGCGGCGGCGACTTCGATGGCGGCGTCACACAGCTTGCGGATCTTGGCAGAGAGCACGTCCGTGACCCCGTCGGAGGTGTTCATGCCGGAGCGCGCTTTGACGTACGCCTTCATTTTCGAGACCACGACCAGTACGTCTTGGGGCAGGTCTTCAGCAGGCGCGCCCACGATGCGGCGACGTTTCTCGGCTTCTTCGCTCATGCTGCTCTCCCGCGTAGCCACTCTGGTTTCGCGCTCTTGCTCTTCTTGTAGCTCGCGCCGGAACGCTTCGAGCGTGGGCGCTTTCATCGGCTCTGCCCAGGCATCTCGATGGCGCGCCTCCGGCAAATGCGCGTCCCAGCACGGCAGCGAACAAAAGAACTGCGCCAACTTGGCCCGGTTGCAGGTCGAGACGCTGCACTGCATGTAGCTCTGCCCGAAGCCGATTGGCTTCTTGCAGGTAGTGCAGAGTTTGAAAAATTCCGGCTCGGACACGCCGGCCGTAGCCTACACCGGCTGCTCGCAGCCGCGCCACGCCCCCGTTCGAAGCCGCTTTTCCTGCCGCTTTCGGTAGACGTACCGCCCGCCGCGCGCTATCCCTCCGCCTACCTAAGCGACCGATGATCGAGCACGAGTGGCGGAATTGGCAGACGCACCGGATTTAGGTTCCGGCGCCGCAA
>JBDTYJ010000182.1:0-11675 GCA_040005755.1 Pseudomonadota bacterium | reverse complement strand
AAGGTCGAGCAGTTCCTGGACAAGCTGCCGCTGGAGCGCGAGCGCGGCATCACCATCAAAGCCCAATCCGTACGCCTGAAGTACGTGTCGCTCGCTGGTGAAGAGTACCAGCTGCAGCTGATCGACACCCCGGGCCACGTAGACTTCAACTACGAAGTGAGCTCCAGCCTGCGTGCCTGTGAAGGCGCGCTCTTGGTGGTCGACGCCACGCAGGGTGTCCAGGCGCAAACGGTGGCAAACGCGTATTTAGCCATCGAAAATAACCTGGAGATCATCCCGGTTCTGAACAAGGTGGATCTGCCCTCGGCCAATGTCGATCACACCGCCGAGCAAATTGAAAAGGTGATTGGGCTCGATTGCAGCGGCGCGTTATTCGCGAGCGGGAAAACGGGCGTGGGCGTGCTGGAGGTGCTTGAGGCCGTGATCGAGCGCGTACCGCCACCGCAAGGCGACCCGAAAGCGCCGCTACGCGCGCTGTTGTTCGACAGCTGGTACGACAGCTATCGCGGCGCCGTCGTCATGCTACGCGTCATGGACGGTACCCTCAAAAAGGGCGACCGCATGAAGTTCATGGCCACCGGGCGTCACTACGACGTCACGGAAATGGGTTGTTACAATCCCCACCCCGTCGCCATCGACGAGCTCGGCCCGGGTGAAGTCGGCTTTGTCGCCGCCAACATCAAGTCGACGGAAGACACCAAAATCGGCGACACGGTGACCACTTTCCACCATGGCGCGACTGAGCCGCTGCCCGGCTTCCGCGAAGTGAAGCCAATGGTGTTCGCCGGCATCTTCCCCACGGACTCCGCTGAGTACGAGAATTTGCGCGACGCGCTGGCCAAGCTGCACATGAACGACTCCTCGTTCAGCTTCGAACCCGACACCTCGGACGCGCTCGGCTTCGGCTTCCGCTGTGGCTTTCTCGGGCTCTTGCATATGGAAATCGTCCAGGAGCGCCTCGAGCGTGAGTACAACCTGGATCTGATCACCACCGCGCCGAGTGTGGTGTACATCGCGCACACCAAGAATGGTGAAACGGTGCGCGTCGACAACCCGTCCAAGATGCCGCCGGTGGGCGACATCGACACCATCGAGGAGCCAATCCTCAAGCTGACCGTGCACGTGCCCGCTGAATACGTCGGCGCGGTGGTCGCGCTCTGTGAAGACCGCCGCGGCACTCAGCTCGGCCTCAATTATTCGACCAAGGATCACGTCGTCGTGACCTATGAGTTGCCGCTCGCGGAGGTAATCTTGGACTTCCACGATCGACTGAAGAGCGCCTCGCGGGGCTACGCGAGCATGGATTATGAGGTCACCGGCTATCGCGCCGATACTTTGGTGAAGCTCGACATCATGCTCAACGGGGAGCCACTCGACGCGCTCAGCATCATCGTTCATCGCGACACGGCCTTCGCTCGCGGCCGCGCCTTGACGTCAAAGTTGAAAGAGCTCGTGCCGCGCCAGCAGTATGAGGTCGCGATCCAAGCCGCGATCGGCGCCAAGGTGATCGCCCGCGAAACGGTGCGCGCGATGCGCAAAGACGTAACCGCCAAGTGCTACGGCGGTGACATCAGCCGCAAGCGGAAGCTCCTCGAGAAACAAAAAGAGGGCAAGAAGCGGATGAAATCCGTGGGCAGTGTGGAAGTGCCCCAAGAGGCGTTTCTAGCCATCCTGAAGCTGGATGCGTAACGCAACACCTGCCGCCAACCCCACCGGACCGAAGCCGGTCTTGCGGTGGCGCTATTCCGCCGTTAAAAAAGGATACTGATGAGTAGCTCTGCCTCTAAGCAGCGAGCGCGAGCCAAAGCGCTCGCGGAATTGAACGCGAGCGCGACGCCCGACGGGAGGGTCACGCATTTGGAAACGGTTGCGTTCGGCCCAGCGCTCGCAGTGGAGCGTTTCAGTTTCGGGAACGGTCTGGAGCTGCTGTTTTGCGAAGACCACAGCGCGCCGGTGATCGCGTACCACACCTGGTTCCGCGTCGGCTCGCGGCACGAGCGCGAAGGCAAAACGGGCCTGGCGCATTTGTTCGAACACCTGATGTTCAACGAGGTCGAGGGCCGCAAGGCCGGCGAGTTCGACCGCAAGCTGGAAGAAGCGGGAGCCGAGAGCAACGCCTCCACGTGGCTGGATTTCACGCAGTACAATGTGTCGATCCCGAAGGATCAGCTGCCGCTTGTGGTGAAGCTCGAATCAGAGCGCATGAGCCGGCTGGTGCTGCGCGATCCGCAGGTGAAGAGCGAAAAAGAGGTGGTCGCCAATGAACGCCGCTACCGAGTCGATGATGACGTCGAGGGCGCGGTGAGTGAGCTGCTCTGGGCCACGGCGTTCGAAAGCCACGCTTACCGCTGGCCAACCATCGGTTGGATGAAAGACATCGAAGGCTTCACCACGGAAGATTGTCTCGAATTCTACAAAACGTATTACGCGCCGAACAACGCTGTCCTGGTGATCGTGGGCGACGTTGCAGAGGCCGCGCTGCTCAAGCGCTTATCCTCTGCCTATGGCGCGCTGCCCGCCAGCACGCTTCCGCTCGAAGACGTGCGGCCCGAGCCGCCGCAAGCCGCCGAGCGTCGCGTAGACGTTACCAAACCGACCTCGACCGAAAAGCTGGTCGTGGGCTATCACAGCCCCGCTATGGGGGATTTCGATCACCCTGCCCTGTCACTCTTGGCAGAGGTGCTGTTCAGCGGCCGCGCCAGTCGTTTGCACCAGAAGCTGGTGCGTGAGCTGGAGCTAGCCACGGAGGTGCGTGCGTTCGTGGGCCCGTTCCGCGACCCTGGCCTGTTCGAGCTGTTCGTCTCAGCGCGCGAAGGTCACAGCGCAGAAAAGCTCCTCGAAGTGATCGACCTGGAATTTGAGAAGGTACAGAACGAGCCAGTTTCGAGCGAAGAAATCGCGCGCGCGGCGGCTCGCCTTGAGCTCGGTTTGCTCGCAGGGTTGGAAACGGTAGACGGCAAAGCTTCCACCTTGGGCTTCTACGAAATCGTCCTGGGCCGTCCGGGCGCCGCTTTCGAACGCTTGGATACCACGCGCCGAGTCACCGCTAGTGACTTGCTGCGCGTCGCGCGGCGCTACCTCCTGCCGCGCTATCGCAGCGTGATCTTCGTCCGTCCCGATCCCAACGTCAGCAGCGAAGAACAGTCCGACTCGGAAGAGGAAGATGACGCGGAGGCCGCACAATGAGCGCCGCAGCAACGGTCATACGGCTGCCGGATGCTGGCGGAGCGACGGTGTTGCTCGAGACCTCACGCGCCTTACCTTTGGTCTCGATTAGCATCGGGCTCAAGACGGGCTCGCTCCTCGACCCGTTGAACAAGGAGGGCAGCACTCGCTTGTTGTCGCGCTTGATGCGCCGCACCGCAGCCGGCCTCGAGCCCCAGATCATCGATACTCGAATCGATTCGCTCGGAGGCTCGCTAGGCGCGGATGTCGCGCATAGCACCATGGCGTTCCAAGCCACGGTGATTTCCCGTTCGCTGGACGCATTCGTGGACCTGCTGGTGGACGTGCTCGCCCGGCCGGGTCTAGCGCCAGCCGAGCTCGAGCGCCTGCAGCGCGAGACGCTGGCCGAGCTCAAGGATTCCCTGGACGACGACCGCGGCCTGGCGCGGCGCTTCTTCCGGCGCCGTTTTTTCGGGTCGCACCCGTATGGGCGTTCTGTTTCCGGTACCCCGAACACGGTGCCGGAAATAACCTCGAAGGACGTGCGCGCCGTATATGAGCGCGCCTTCGTGCGCGAAAATCTAGTGTTCGCGTTCTCCGGTGATTTGGACTCGGCCGGCGCTTCGCTGATCGCCGAGCGCATTTCCGAGGCGTTGCCGAGCGGGATCGCACCGCTGGATGACACGCCCGAACCAAACGTCGTCCCGGGACGGCGGCTCGTGATCGTCGACAAGGCCGAACGGACGCAAACGCAGATCCTGATCGGTTGCCTCGGCTCGCACACACGCGATTCTGATCACGTCGCGCTCCTCGTCGCCAACACGATCTTCGGCGGCACGTTCACGGCGCGCATGACGCAAGAAGTGCGTTCCAAGCGCGGTTGGTCGTACGGGGCTTACTCCAACGTGCCTTTCGACCGCCGTCGCCAAAGCTTCAGCATGTGGACCTTCCCCAAGGCGGATGACGCGGGTCCGTGTCTGAAGCTGGAGCTGGACATGCTTCATGAGCTTCGTGAAAAGGGCGTGACCAAGCAGGAGCTGTCCTGGGCCAAGCGCTACCTGATTCGCTCGCACTGCTTCGCGATCGACACCGCTGCCAAGCGCGTGGGGCTGGCCCTCGACCAAAGTCTGTATGATTTGCCGGAAGATTATTACTCGCGCTATCTTGAGCGCGTGCAGGCGGTCACGCTGGAGGAAGCCAATGCCTCCGTGCGCAATCGCCTATCCGAGGATGACTTGCTGGTCACGGTCGTCGGCACCGAATCGGTGATTGGCGACGGCGTGCGCGACGCGATCAGCAATCTTGCATCCGCCGAAGTAGTGCCGTTCGACCGCGTGGACTGAGCGCGGCCGGAAATCAGTCGAGCTGAAGCGAACTGACGAGCGCACGCGCCACGTTGAAAGCATCGCCGCGCGTGCGTTGCTCCGCGGCGGAGATCGTTTCTCCTTCGTCGAGCGCGGCCAGCAGGTCCACGTAGATCTTCAACTTCGGCTCCGTGCCGCTGGGTCGCACGAACACGCTGCCGCCGTCGGCCAGCGTGATTTCCACGAGCAGCGCAGAGCTGCGCCAGGGCGGCGCTCCAGGCTCCGGCGTGCGCAGATCACGCACGTTGCTGACGGCGTGGCCGGCTAGCTCCGAGGGCGGCACGTTAACGGCGCGCTGCATGGCGCCTAGAATGCGCGCGGCACCGGCGCTCCCTTTGAGCACCACATTGTGTTGCACGCTAACCCACAGGCCGTGCACGCGGTACAGCGCGTGCAAGCGATCCAGCGGCGTTTGTCCCGCCGCCCGCGCTTCCGCCGTGAGCTCGGCGAACGCGAGCGCGGCGCTGATGCCGTCTTTGTCGCGGACTGCGCGGCCGAAAGAATAGCCGAGGGCTTCCTCGTAACCGAAGCAGTAGCGGTAGCTCTCGGCCTCCAGCGCGAGTGCGGCCGTCCACACCCATTTGAAGCCAGTGAGCACGCGTTCCCAGCGTGCTCCGTGCGCTGCGGCGATGCGACCGAGCATGGGCGAGGAAACGAGTGACGAGAGCACGAGCGCGCGCGTGCCGGCGTCACCGTGCGCCAAGGCAAAGTCCGCCAGGAGTAAGCCGATTTGGTTACCGCTCAGGGCGAGCCAGCGACCAGTTGGGGTCGGGATCGCGATCGCCAGGCGATCCACATCTGGGTCATTGGCGATCAGCAGATCCGCCTGCTTACTCGTAGCCAATGCAATCGCGAGATCCAGGGCGCCAGGCTCCTCCGGATTGGGGAATGAAACGGTTGGGAAATGCCCATCGGGCTCGCGCTGCTCGGGCACGCTGTGAAAGTTCGTGTAGCCGGCCTCGCTGAACAGGCGCTCGACGGTCTTGGCTCCCACGCCGTGCAGTGGCGTGTACACGATGCAAAAGTCGCGGTCTCCACGGACCTTGGGCAATTCGGCGCGAATTTCAGCCAAGTAACGAGCGACGATCTCCGCGCTGATCAGCTCTTGGCACGCCAGATCCCCGAGCGGCACCGCGTTCGCGGGCCCAAGCTTGGCGATGCGCATCGCAAGCTCGTGATCCGTGGGCGGAATTACTTGCACGCCCAGCTCTGAATAGAGCTTGTAACCATTGTACTCGGGCGGGTTGTGACTCGCCGTGATCATGATCCCTGCGTTGGCTGCGAACACGCGCACTGCATACGCCACGAAGGGCGTGGGCACCGGTTCGCCAAAACGCTTCACTGGAATCCCGGCGGCGATCAGCACACGCGCCGCGACATCCGCAAACCGAGCACTATCCAAGCGGGCGTCACAACCAATGACCACGGGCATCGTGCGTGCATCGTGCGCGCGCGCCAGTAGCTGCTCGGCCAGCGCGCGCGTCGTGCGAATCACGACGACCAAGTTCATGCGCGCACTGCCTGCCCCAACGATGGCGCGCAGCCCCGCCGTACCAAACTCCACATCCCCGTGCATGCGCTCCGAGAGCTCCGCGAAATTTTCGGCCGCAATCAGCGCGTTCAGCTCGCCTTGGCTGTCCGGGTCCGGATCCGCTGCTGCCCACGCACGAGCGCGCTCAAGGAGCAGCTGCTCGGCTCCTGAATCAGCGTCATTGTCCCGGTCGTGCGGCATTAGGACTACGAGCGGGCAAGCTTCTCGGCCAGGCCGGTGTCGAACTGACCACTCTGAAATTCAACGGACGAGAGCACTTTCTGCAAGAAAGACAGGTTCGTTGCGCGCGGGCCCTTGGGACCTGCGAGCTCAATGTTGCAGACGGCGAGCGCGCCGAGCAAGCGTTGCAGCGCCTGCTCGCGCGTGGCGCCATGGGCTGCAACTTTGGCCAGCATGGGATCGTAATATGGCGTGATGTCTTGGCCCGCTTGCACGCCCGAATCGATCCGCACGCCCGGCAGATCGCTTGGCAGCTCGAAACGCTCGAGCCGGCCCGGCTGCGGCGCGAACGCCTTCTGCGGATCTTCAGCGTACAAGCGCACCTCAATGGCGTGACCGTTCAACGTGGGCTCGAGCGCGGCCGCGGGCAGCGGCTGGCCGGCGGCCACTGCGAGCTGCAACTCCACTAAATCCAAACCAGTGACCAGCTCAGTTACCGGGTGCTCGACCTGCAGGCGCGCATTCACCTCCAAGAAGTACAGTTCGCCCTCGGCGTTGGCCACGAACTCCACCGTGCCCGCGCCGCGGTAGTTCGCCGCGCGCACCACGGAAAGTGCCGCGTTCCAGAGCTTTGAGCGGCGCTGGGCGCCCCCCTGCCCGCTAAAAAAACCCGCAGGCGAAGGCGATTCTTCGATGATTTTCTGGTGGCGACGCTGCACGGTGCAGTCGCGCTCCCCGAGCGCCACCGCATTGCCGTGCGCGTCGCAGAACACCTGCACCTCGATGTGCCGCGGTTGTTCGAGGTAACGTTCGAGATAGATGCGCCCGTCGCCGAAGGCTTGCGCGCCACGGTCCGCGCAGCTTTGCGCGGCGCGCTCTAAATCAGCGAACTGACGCACGATTTGCATGCCAATGCCGCCGCCACCTGCGGCGGCTTTGATCAACAGCGGCAGCCCGATGCGCGCCGCTTCCGCGTGTAAGGTCGCGCTATCTTTCGGATCCACCGGTTGTTCGCTGCCGGGAGGCGGCGACACGCCAGCGGAACGCGCAATTTGGCGAGCTTGGATTTTATCGCCAAAGGCATGCAACGCCGCGCTCGGGGGGCCAATGAAGGTCACGCCGGCGGCGCCCACGGCTTCCGCGAAGGCGGCGCGCTCACTCAGCAAGCCGTACCCGGGGTGCACCGCGTCCGCACCCACGTCGGCGATGGCCGCCATTATAGCGTCGATATTGAGGTAACTCTCGCTGACCTTGGGCCCGCCGATGCGAATCGCCTCGTCTGCCTGCGCGACGTGCGGGGAGAGCACGTCTGCGTCAGAGAACACGGCGACGGTGGGAATGCCCAGCCGCTCACAGGTTCTGAAAATTCGACATGCGATTTCGCCACGATTGGCGACCAAGAGTTTCTTGAACATCACGAATTCTTGTTGGGGTTGCGGAGTTCCTCGCGCTCGCGCTTCTTCTTGACCAAATCATCCGCCATCGCGAGTTGTCCGCATGCGGCGGAGACTTCATCCCCGCGCCGCGTGCGGACAAAGCAGCTATAGCCGCCGCTCGCCAGAATTTCCTGGAACTCCCGTACGCTGTGCGCCTTTGGGGCGTGCAGCTCTGAGGCGCTGATTGGGTTCATTGGGATGAGGTTGATCTTGCTGGGCAGGCCGCGGAGAAGGGCGGCAAGCTCGCGCGCGTGAGTGGCAGAGTCATTCACGCCTTCAATCAGAGTGTACTCAATGGTGATGCGGCGGCGCTTGGGCAGCGGGTAGGCGCGCAGGGCCTTCATCAAGTCAGCCAGCGGGTACTTCTTGTTCATCGGGATGATGCGGTCTCGCGCTGCATCGTTCGGTGCATGCACGGACACTGCGAGGCCGACTTTGCCTGCAAAATCTTGCCCCAGGCGTTGAATGCCGGGCACCAGACCAACCGTGCTCACGGTGATGCGGCGCGGGCTCATGCCCAAGCCTTCGGGATGGGTGAGTAGCCGCACGGCGCGCGCGGTTTCATCATAGTGGTGCAGGGGCTCGCCCATGCCCATGAACACCAGGTTGCTGAGCTGTTCATCCGGACGCAGGTACCGCTTGGCCAAGTAAACTTGGCTCACGATTTCCGAGGCACGGAGCCCGCGCATCAAACCGGCTTGACCGCTCGCGCAGAACACGCAGCCCAT
Source organism: Pseudomonadota bacterium (assembly GCA_040005755.1). Classification (GTDB taxonomy): domain Bacteria; phylum Myxococcota_A; class Polyangia; order Polyangiales; family Polyangiaceae; genus PMG-095. The sequence goes on along the minus strand of JBDTYJ010000182.1, from coordinate 3,271 downwards.
AGCGCAGCCGAATTGCGTGGAGATACACAGCGTGACTTTCGCCCTCGGCGAGGGGCCTTCGTCATCGTCGTCTTCGTCCGATGGGGCGGCGCCCGCGTCAGCGTCCGCGAGATCCGTCATGGGGATGAGCACGGTTTCGACGCGCGCTCCGTCCGGGGCAACTAAGACAAGCTTGCGCGTTCCATCCTGCGACTCATGCACCTTCTCGACCTGGAACGGGGCGCGCACACCGAGATCGCCGAGCCGCGCGCGGAACGCGAGGCTCAAGTCACTCATCTTTTCCGGGTCGAACTCACCCCGCTGATGCAACCACTTGAACAGCTGTTTGGCTCGGAACGAGCGTTCGCCGAGGGCAGCGAGCGCGCTTGCCCATTCCTCGGGGAGCCGACCAATCGGGTCTTCACTGCTCATTTGCCGGCCTTTTTGGCTTCAGCCCAGTAACCGTCCAAGAGCTCAAGCGGGAGACCCAGCGTGGGCTTACCGTCGCCAGCGCGCGGCCAGCCGCCATGGTGCTCCTTCACCCGCTGCTCGACGTGCGAGAAACGGCGGGCGAAACGGTCCGCGGTTTTGCGCAGCGAAAGCTCGGCATCGATGCCGTGATGACGTGCCAGATTGACGAGCGAAAATAGCAGATCCCCGAGCTCGTCTTCCACCCGCTGCTTGTCACCGAAAGCGATGGCTTCATCCAACTCGGCCAGCTCCTCATTGACCTTGTCGCGCGACCCGCGACCGTCAGGCCAGTCGAATCCGACACGGCTGACTTTTTCGCTCATGCGCTGCGCGCGGTACAGCGATGGCAAGGAATGCGGCACGCCGTCCAAGACGCCGCGATCTTGCTTTTCTTCGGCTTTGATGGCTTCCCAATTGCGAAGCACCTCTTCACTGCCACTGACAGCGGCATCGCCGAACACGTGGGGATGGCGGCGGACGAGCTTTTCGATGATGCCGCGCAGCACGTCATCCGGACCGAAGCTGCCCTCTTTCCGACCGAGCTCGCCCAGAAAGACGACCTGCAGCGCCAGATCCCCGAGCTCTTCTTCGAGGTGCTTGGAGTCACCCTCGTCGATGGCATCGATTACTTCACACGCCTCTTCCAGAACGTAGCGGCGCAGCGACTTCGTGTCTTGCTCACGGTCCCAAGGGCAACCGCCTTCCGCTAACAGGCGCTGCATCAGCGCGACGAGACTCGGGTACGTTTGACCGCGCTGTTCAGACAGCGGCAGCGGGTCGGGGATTGGGAACGAGCGGTTCATGTGCTTCTGGTGCCCTGGGCGTAGCCTGCCGAGCAGGCGTGGGGGTCCGGGCGAATGCCCTGGAAGAAGCTGCACTAGCACGCGCAGAGCAGCGCGGCTCGCTTGTTTTTGGCTGGATTTTGCACCAACCCTGCTAGCCTACGCGGTCATGGAATCAGTGCTGCTCGTTCTACGACAAGAGTCGGTTGCGACCCTGATCATGAACCGCCCGAAGACGCGGAACGCGCTCGACCCCGAGCTTTTGCAAGCGCTGGCCGCGGGCTTGAAAGAGGCTGCTTTAGACCCGAGCGTGCGCGCCATCGTGCTCACCGGCGCGGGCGACGCTTTCTGCTCGGGCGCAGATCTGAAAGGCGCACTCGGCGATCTGGAGGCGGGCGCAGATCTGGGCCCGCGCATCGAACAATTTCATGAGCTGATTCGCAGCATTGTGAGCGCAAACAAACCGGTCATCGCCGCGGTGCGCGGCCCCGCCGTCGGCTTCGGCGCGGATTTGGCGTTGGCTTGCGATCTGCGCGTGCTGGCGGAAGACGCGTACATCCAGGAAAAGTTCGTCGCCATCGGCCTGATGCCGGACGGCGGCGGCACCTTTTGGCTACCGCGCATCGTCGGCCTGGGCCGCGCGCTCGAGTTCCTGATGCTGGGAACGCGCATCGACGCCGCGCAGGCGCTCGCGCTCGGTTTGGCCAACCGCGTCGTCGCCGACGAGCGTGCAGAGGCGCTTGCCATTGCTCAGACCTTAGCCGCCGGCCCGCCCTTGGCTTTGGCGGCAATCAAGGCTGCCGTGCGCGAGTCAGCTGCGAGCTCTTTCAGTGATGCGCTGGCGCGGGAAAAACTAGGCCAAACCGCGCTACTGCACTCACTGGATTTTCGTGAAGGCGTGGCCGCGTGGGGCACGAAGCGTGCGCCACACTTTCAAGGAGAGTGAACCGGAGCGAACGCACTCAGAACAGGTAACGCTCGCCCGAGTCACACAAGATAGTGACGACGTTGCCGCCCTTGAGCTGCGCTGCGACCTCACATGCCGCATGCACGTTGGCACCGGAAGACGGCCCGACGAGCAGCCCCTCTTCACGGGCGAGCCGGCGTGCCATGCGTTCCGCCGCGACGTCTGTCACTTCCAACACGTTGTCCACGACGCTGCGGTCTACGATTTGCGGTACGAAGCCGGCGCCCAGGCCTTGAATGCCATGCATACCCGCGGGCTTGCCCGATAACACAGCGCTGTTTGCGGGTTCGACCGCGAATACTTTGACGGCTGGGCCAAGCTTCTTCTTCAGCGCGCGGCCTACGCCCGTGACCGTGCCGCCTGTACCCACGCCGGCCACGAAGGCCACCAGTGAATTGCCGGTTTGTTCTAGGATTTCCAGCGCTGTCCCGTTTTCATGGCTGGCTGGATTGGCCGGATTGTCGAACTGGCTGGGCATGAAGGCGCCAGGCGTGTCTTCCAACACGCGCAGCGCTTTGCTAACGGCGCCAGACATGCCATCTCCAGCAGGGGTGAGGATGATCTCCGCGCCGTACGCGCGCAGGATGTAGCGGCGCTCCAGGCTCATGTCCTCCGGCATTACGAGCATGCAGCGGTAGCCGCGCACCGCTGCGATCATCGCTAGGCTGATACCTGTATTGCCACTGGTCGCTTCCACCAAGGTGGCACCGGGCTTGAGCTCGCCCGATTTTTCGGCCGCGAGGATCATGGACAACGCGGGGCGATCCTTGACGCTGCCGGCGGGGTTCACGAACTCGGCCTTTGCCCAGACGGTGGCGCCGCCGGGAGGCGACAGGCGAGCCAAGCGCACCAGCGGCGTTTTCTCGATCAGGCCGAGCACGTCGTCTGCAACGCGCAGACCGCTCTCGGTGAAGCGACTGGAGTGGACCAAGCCTTTGCGGGAGTCAGAGCTCATCGAGCCCCCAAACTACTCCATTTCGGACGCGCCCTGCGCGACAAACATGGCTTTCTGGCCGGCGACGCCGAGCTCGGCTTGACCCTCGAAAAAAGGGCTCCTGAGGCGCGCCAAGGC